>JAUNKE010000026.1 GCA_030532905.1 Peptostreptococcaceae bacterium | reverse complement strand
AAGCCTGTAGTGGACTTTCACCACCAAGTTATTGCCCATGCCGAGCACACTACAAGAAAGGAAGTACCGTAGCGATACTTCCTTTTGCATTATAGAATCATTTTGTTGTCGGTTATTCCATTTCAAGCAAGCTGTCACAAATTTTGGTGACATCGCCGGCACCCATCGTCAAGATGATGTCGTTCGGCTCGGTATGCTCCTTCAAATAAGAAATGGCGCCTTGACCGTCTTTGAGATAATGCACTTCAAAATTTCTGCCTTCCAATCGCTTGAGCAAATCTTTGGAATGTACGCTGCCCGTATCGATTTCTCGAGACGGATAGATATCCATCAGCAAAAGAATATCGGTGTCGTCAAAGCATTTTTCGAATTCGTCCATCAAGGAGAGCGTTCGAGAAAAAGTATGCGGCTGGAAAATCGTAATCAGACGATTCTTTTCAAGCTGACTCGCTGCCGAAAGCGTGGCGCGCACTTCGGACGGATGGTGGGCGTAGTCATCGAAAACTTCCGCACCCAAAAACTGTCCTTTTCGCTCAAAGCGTCTGCCCACACCATGATATGAAAAAATTCCTTCCTTTATAACAGACGGCTCGATGCCGTTGTAATATGCACAAAGAATCGCGGCACTCGCATTGAGAATGTTGAAGTCGCCAATCACATTGATGTGAAAATCATAATCTTTGCCGTCGATGCTCAATGTAAATTCGCTGCCGAAAGACAGGATGTTGACATTGGAAATGACACAGTCATTTTTTGAATCGAAACCGAAGAACACGACATTTGAGAATTTTTCCAATGCCAAGCGTACATTTTTGTCGTCGCCGTTGGCGATGATTTTGCCATCGGGCAACACATGGCTGGAAAAGTTGCGGAAAGATTGAATCACCTGCTCCAAAGTTTTGAAATAGTCGATATGCTCATGCTCGATATTGAGTATGATGGCATATTTCGGGTAGAGCGAAAAAAAGCTGTCCACATATTCGCAAGCTTCCGTAATAAAATAATCGCCCTGACCGATTCGGTAGTTGCCGCCGATTTCTTTGAGATTCCCTCCGACTGAAATCGTCGGATTCAAGCCGGCATGCACATAGATTGTCGAAACCATCGAAGTGGTGGAGGTTTTTCCATGTGTTCCGGAAATTGCGATTCCGTTGGAATAATGCTCCATCAGCTGTCCTAAAAAAACAGCGCGATTCAAAATTTTGATGCCCAGCTCGTTGGCTTTGACAAGCTCCGGATTGTCATGTCTGATGGCTGCTGTATAGATTACCAAGTCGATATCCTCGGTTATATTCTCCGCGTGATGACCAATATATATTTTAGCGCCCTGTTCCTGTAATCGTTGAGTGGCTTTGGATTCAAAACTGTCCGAGCCGCTTACTTTATCGCCGCGTTCAAGACAAATGGAAGCCAAGCCGCTCATGCTGACGCCGCCGATTCCTATAAAATGAATGTTCATATCCCTCTCCTTTAGTAGTCATTCCTTAAAGATTATATCACAAAAGAGAAAAAACTCCTACACAAATGTATAGGAGTTGTAAATTTAGTCATTGATTTGCGGAATCGGTGTGTCGTCCACCAAATCCAAATTATCGGACCACAAATATTTTTTGGTTTCAGCTACCAAGACGGGACTGAGCAACAATAAGCTGACCAAGTTCGGTATCGCCATCAATGCGTTGAAAATGTCGGAGATTCCCCAAACCAATTCCAAAGACATTACGGAACCGACGAAAACAATCACGCAATAGAATGCACGATACAGTTTTGAAAGTTTTTTTCCGAACAAATATTCGAATGCTTTTTCACCATAGTAGGACCAGCCCAAGATGGTGGAGAAAGCAAAGGTGACAAGTCCGACTGCCAAAATATATTTTCCGAAGACATTGACCTGCTCAAATGCCGCGGAAGTTAAATCCGCGCCGGTTTTTCCGCCAAGCAATTCAGGATAGCGCATGATGCTGGTTGTCAAAACCAAACCGGTCAATGCACAAACGATAATCGTATCCCAGAATACACCCGTCATTGAAACCAATGCCTGTCGAACCGGATTTGCGGTTTGAGCCGCAGCGGCAGCGATTGGAGCGGAACCGAGACCGGATTCGTTGGAGAAAAGTCCTCTTGCAACTCCGCGACGCATTGCGGTAATAATTGTCGAGCCGACAAATCCGCCCATCGCGGCTCTCGGTGTGAATGCCGCGCTCAAAATCGTAGCAATCGCCGATGGAACATAAGCAGCGTTACTTATAATAACGACAAAACATCCTATAATATAGAAAAGCGCCATGAAAGGAACGAGCGACTCGCAAACTTTTGCAATCGCCTTTACGCCTCCGAGGATAACAACCGCGGCGCAAATCGTAATAACAGCTCCCGTGATATAAGGCGAAATTTTGAAAGAAGCTTTCATCATACCGCTGATGGAGTTCGCCTGTGTCATATTTCCGATACCGAAAGATGCGATGACGGTAAAGATGGCGAAAAGCACGCCGAGCCATCTCATATTCAGACCGCGCTCCAAAGCGTACATCGGTCCGCCGAGCATCGTTCCGTCGGATGTTTTCACACGATATTTTACAGCGAGCAATCCTTCGGCATATTTGGTAGCAATGCCGAAAAATCCGGTCAACCAACACCAAAGCACCGCTCCGGGACCTCCCATCGCGACCGCAGTCGCCACGCCGACGATATTTCCCGTACCGATAGTTGCCGCAAGCGCGGTTGCCAAAGCGCCGAACTGGCTGATGTCTCCGCTGCTGCTTTCATCCTTGGTAACGGACAATTTAATTGCCTTGAAAGTGTAGCTTTGAATAAATCTTAGTCGGAATGTCAAAAATAAATGTGTTCCCACCAATAGAACCAGCATCGGCGGCCCCCACACGATTCCGCTAAGTTTGTCCACCATTTGTGTCAAAAATTCCATAAGCACCTCCGCAGAAATTTATTTTTGTAGCTCCTTTGCATTATATCATAAGGAAAACGATGGGACAATATTCTTTATTGCAAAAAGTTTATTATTTAGAAAAATCGGCTTTTCGTTTTTTCGTCATAAAAGCTATATAAAAGAAGAGAAATGTCAACGGAAATTCAAAAAAGAAAAGAGAATTTCCAAAGAAATATAAAGAGGATGTGTTTGATTGTTTATGAAAGGTATCGACGAAAGAAAAAAACTCGGTAAAAATTTGCTTGCAAAATCTTTTTGGAGAAATGAAGAAGCGTGAAACAAGCTTAAAGATATGAAAACTGTAAAAAATATAGAATATGAGTAAAAACAATCGGGATTTCGGATATCAAAATCCGCATGATGAGCAAGTTGGATTCCAAGTCAAATGCGACTTGCAAAATTTTATGTCATGCTCGATGGATGCGTAACAATAAGAATTGAAATAACAAGAGAATTTGGCTTTGCAAAGAATCACAAATAAATTTTCGATTCAAAATGAAACTTTATGAAAAAATTCCTGCAAGCGAAGCGATAGTTGTGAAGGATGCGGTTGATATTCCATGGATGTTGTGTATATTTCTTTTGGAAATTCTTTCGCAGCGATCAGCGAGCGGCAGATTCGGCGTGTGAAATTGAAAATGTTTGATTTCTACATATCCAATCAATAGCGGATATGATATAATGTAGAATAGCAATAGTTGTGTACTGAATTGAAACAATGATTGGAGTAAAAATGAACTTTCAGGATTTAAAAGTTGATAAAAAATATATTGATATTTTAGAAGAGAATTATATCGTGGAGCCGACCGAAGTTCAGCAGGAGGCGATTCCCGCGATTCGCTCGGGCAGAAATGTGATCGTCAAAGCGCAGACCGGAACGGGAAAGACGCTGGCTTTTTTGCTGCCGATACTCGCCGATGTCGATGAAGAGCTTTCACATATTCAAGCGGTGATTCTGACTCCGACCAGAGAGTTGGCGGATCAGATAACGCGCGTCGGCAAGCAGCTTGTCAAAGACAGCAAAATTTCGGTGGAGTCGGTTTTCGGCGGACACCGAATCGGCGGGCAAATCAGCCGAATCGGAAAAAATACGCAGATTGTCGTCGGCACGCCGGGAAGAATTTTGGATCATTTGCGAAACGGAACCATCAATTTCAAATATTTGAAAACCGTCGTCATCGATGAGGCGGATCAGATGCTCGCCTACGGTTTTATCGATGACATTTACTTAATCCATTCGAAGTTGCCGGAAAAACAGCAGATTCTTTTGTTCTCGGCGACGATGCAAAACAATGTGCATAAGCTCATCCATGACATTATGCCGAATCCGAAAAAAATCGAAATCAATCCGAAGCAGGTGGTGGTCGATAAAATCAAACAGCTCGTGATTGTGAGCAGCGAAGAGCGAAAACTTGACAGCCTGCTCTATGCCATCGATGTATATAAACCTTTTATGTCGATTATTTTTACAAAATCCAAGCAGCGAGCCAAGATGCTCTACGGACAGCTTGTGGAGAACGGCATCACTTCGATTGAGCTTTTGCACGGCGAGCTGAGTCAGAGCAAGCGGGAAAAAATTCTCAAGGATTTTCGCAAGATGAAGGTCGAATTTTTGATTGCAACGGATATCGCGGCAAGAGGAATCGATGTTTCGGGCATCACGCATATATTCAATTTCGATGTGCCGCGGGATGCGGAATACTATGTGCATCGCATCGGGCGAACGGGACGCATGGGCGATGACGGAGCGGCGATTACGCTGATGGATGAAAATGAGCAGCGCTATCTCGAAAAAATCGAGAAGTATATCCATCTGAAATTGAATCGGGTGTACGACAGAAATTCGTATGAGCGCTCCCGACTGAATGAAGATGAACTCAAAAATTTTGAAGTGAAAAAGCCGGCACCGAAGAGATATCGTGCCAAGAGCGGCGCTCGAAATACGGATTCCAAATCCGCAAAACCGAGAGAATATCGAAAGAGCGGAAAGAGATAGATTATGAAAAAAAAGTTAAGGATATTTTTCCTTTTTTCTTTAATACTGATCCTTGTGGGCTGTGAAGGATTAAAAACGCCCGAAGAATTGATCGGGCCACCGGAAATCGATGTGGAGAAAAAAATGATCAGCGATATCATTCGGCGTTTTCTGCCGGTGGACAGCGAAATTTTAATTATTCCGCAGGGAAGAAATACTTTCAGCACCGAGCCGATGGTTCGCAGCAATATCGATGCGGATGAAGAAGAAGAAATCGTGGCGCTGTATCGAGACAAGAATATGCGCAAAATCGGAATGCTCTTCATCGATGAAAAAGCGGGTGTTTGGAGTAATGCGCTGGAGCTGAAAATCGATGCCTTTGAAGTGTCGGACTATGCGGTAATCGACCTCAACGGTGACGGAAAAAGTGAAATTCTGTTCGGCTATTTCAGCGTCAGCGACCCTTACAAAGAATTGATGATATTCGGCGATATCGAAGGCAAGCTCCGGAAAATCTACGAGACCAAGTATCTCGCGCTCGATTTGAATAATACGAATCAGAATGACGAAGTGGAGATTGCACTTTCGACCATCGGAAATTCCGACAACAATAACAAATTGGTGTTGCTGAACTATCGCGAGGAATTGATTCAAAAGGTCGGCGAATTGGTTTATGCGGAGGATGCGGAAATCTACAAAATCTTTTACAGCAATATCAATCGCAGCAACAAGGCTTACTTTATCGATATGTACACCAAAGAGGGTATTGGAAAATCCGATTTGGTAAGCTATTCGAATCAGGATTTGTTCAGTCTGCTGAGAAAAAACGGCATTGCCGAAATCGTGCAGGAGATTCCGACCACGAGCTCGGATACCGACGGCGACGGCGTGACGGAGCTGATTGCCAACAAAATTCTGGAGCAAAATGAAGGGGTGACTCGACTGGTGCTCCGCTCCTGCTATAATTTCAACATCAATAAGGAATTGGAGCTTCAAAGCAAAGAGTATGAAGACTACGAACTCGGCATCGCGGTCGTGTTGCAATATTTTATCGATAATAAAATTTCCGTCGCCAAGATGGATGAGCATTTGCGATTCTATTATTTCAGCGAAAAGGAAGATAAGAAGATTGAGTTTTTGGATATCGTCAAGACGGATGCGGTTTCCGCAAACGAATATCGATTGACGCATACTTTAATCGATGAGCGAAACGACCAGGTTATTTTGGCAAAGCTTTCGAGCAGCGATGAACTCAAAGGTGCGGAGAAGAATCAATTTGAAAAATTGTATCAGTCATTGCATGATATGAAAGACATAATTCGTTTTATTGAGTAAGGAGAAAAATGTGAAGGTACTAATCGTGGAAGATGAATTTCCAATCAGAAGTTTTATTTCATTGAATTTGAAAAAAGAAGGCTATGAAGTGCTGGAAGCGGAAGATGGCGAAGTTGCCATCGATGTATTTCACAAAAACAAGGACATCAACATAGTATTGCTCGATGTGATGATGCCGAAATTGGATGGGTTCGAAGTGCTCAAGGTGCTTCGTCAAGAGCGACCGGATGTCGGAATCATCATGCTGACCGCAAGAACCTCCGACCAGGACAAAGTGATGGGCTTGGAATACGGAGCGGATGATTATATCAGCAAGCCGTTCAGTCCGGCGGAGTTGACCGCTCGTATCAAATCTTTGGTGCGACGATTGACAACCAATTTGGTCAAAGACAAAGTGATTTACAGCGGCATTTTCAAAATCGATTTGGGCGAGCGCAAATTCTTTATGGAAGATAAGGAAATCGAATTGACGCCGAAGGAATTTGAGATTTTGGAAATATTTTTGGAAAATAAAGGAATTTCTCTTTCGCGAGACGACATCTTGTCGGCGATTTGGGGGAAAAATTATTTCGGCGACCTCAAGGTCGTGGATGTGAATATCCGACGAATTCGAAAGAAGATAGAAAAAGACCCGGCAAAACCGATTTATCTGAAGACGGTTTGGGGCTACGGATACAGGTGGGATGAAAGTGAGCAACAGTAAAAAGGATTCTTTCAAAACGAAGCTGAAAAGCAAATTCAAAAACTCGATTCGAAATCGTATCATCTTCAGCTTCGCATCCATTTTGGTCATAACGATTATTTTGGGCGAAGTATTCATCGTGCTTTTTCTGAACAACTACTACTACGGCGGCGTGGAGCAGCTTTTGAAAGAAAGAGCCAGCATCGCTTCCGAGTTTTTGAACAAATATGCCGAGTACTCCGATATTGAAGGAAAATCCAATTTTCTGTTCAATACTTTTTTGGGAGAATCGGACAAAAAGTTTTTGGTGCAGACCCTGAACAAAGAAGGCTATGTGGTAATGGACTCCTTCGGGGTGACGACTTCACAAAAGATTGAAACCGACGACATCGACTCGGCGCTTCAAAATCAGATTTCGGTATCCATCAATGTGGATCCCAATACGAAGGAGCGAACGATGTCGGCTTCCCGACCGCTGATTCGATATTCGAGCATCGACGGTGTCGTTCGCTATACGGTTTCTTTGTCAAAAATCGATACGGCGATTCGCCAATATTATGCGACCAGTATCTCGGTGTCATTGCTGCTGATATTCTTGCTGATTATGATTTCGGCGCTTTTGTCACAATCCATCGTTTATCCGATTGAAAAACTGATAATCGTTGCAAGGGAGATGGCGAACGGCAATATGGCGATTCGCGCCAAGACTATGTATGATGACGAAATCGGAGAGCTTTCCGAAACGCTGAACTATATGGCGGAAGAAATTGAGCGAAACGACCAACTCAAAAAGGATTTCATATCTTCGATTTCCCATGAGCTGAGAACGCCGCTCACTTCTATCAAGGGTTGGGGCGAAACTTTGCTGAGCGAAGAAATCGAGCCGGGAACGAGCATGGAAATCGGACTTCAAATTATAAGCTCCGAAGCGGACAGACTCAAGGACATGGTGGAGGAACTGCTCGACTTTTCGCGTCTGGAATCGCACAAGATGCGCGTGGAGAAAACCAATCTTTCTTTCCGCGAGCTGACCTATTCCGTTTACAACCAGATGCTTCCGCGTACGGAAGGGATTGATTTTCGAATTGAAACGGCGGGAAGAGATACGCTGATATTCGGAGATGCCAACCGACTCCGTCAGGTATTGATAAATCTTATCAGCAATTCCATCAAATTTTCGTCGGGAAAATCACCGATTATTTCAATCAAGGTGGAAGGGGAGATGGAGCGCGTGATTTTCTCGATTACGGACAACGGAATCGGAATTTCCAAAAAGAATTTGGAGCGAGTAAAAGAAAAATTTTTCAAAGAGAATATGAATTCGCCGGGCAGCGGTATCGGACTTGCTCTGGTGGATGAAATCGTAAAATTGCACAATGGCGAGATGAAAATTGAATCGGAAGAAAATCTCGGAACGAAAATCACCATTGAATTTCCATCGAGCAAAAACCAATAAGTATTCGGAAATGGAGGGCTTATGATTGAGCAAATTTGGGATATCGGTATCGGACGCATATTCAACTATGCGGCAATCGCTTTGCTCATTGCCAATATCGCTTATGTGAGTTACAGCTTTTTTGTCAAAAAAATCTATTATGACAATCTGTTTATTACCGGAGCGATTTATTTCAGCGCGCTCATCGTCGAGCCGATCAGCGCATCGATTAAATTCAACAGCAAATACGGCTATGAGATTGTCGATTTATTTTATTTCGGGGTGGTTTTGTATGTCATTCTCATTGCGATTGTACGAAACAACAATTATATTATGTATAATTTGACTTGGGAAAATTTTTATGATATCACCAAAGAAATTTTTCGCAAGAGAGGTTTGGAATCCTATTATCGACAGCCGACGATTTATGTAGGCAACGGAGAGGCGAGCATCACATCCGTCGCCGGATTTTTTTCAAAGAAGGTCATCATCGTAAAATATGATTCCATCAGCTCGATGGTTCCCATCGATGAGCTCCATGCGGATATTCGCGAATACGGTAAAAAAGAGGAGTATCGAAAAGACCGCTATGTCGGAATCTATTACTTTTTAATCAATGTGGCGGTCACCATTGCTCTCTTGGTGAACTTAAGACTTTAGGAGGTGTCTGTGTCCGGAAAAAATACAATGGCGAAGGACAAACTCAATATCCTGTTCTTTTTGGACAGCATCGGCGAGCCCATTTCGGAATTGAGCATTGAGCATGGGATGATGGAAAACGAACTGATGGAGTATTTTTCATTCAAACAATATATGATGGAATTGGAAAATTCGAGTTTTATTCAAAAACATATCATCTTGGAAAAACCGTATTATACCGTCACCGAGCATGGCAAAAATTCTCTGGAGTATTTTTCAAGCAAGATGATGGGCAGTGAGAAAAAGCTGATAAAAAAATATATCGACGAGCATTTTGACGAGCTGACCAAATATCAGGACATCTATACGAATTTCAAAAAAATCGGCGAATCGAGATATCAGGTCGATATTGAGATTTTGGAAAATAAAAGCTCGCTTCTGTCCCTAAGCGTCGAAGTGCCGAGCAAAAAAATGTGTCAGGACATCATCGATAATTGGAACAACAATCCGTCAAAAATGTATATTCAACTGATGAATTTAATGATTTCAAACAAAACGGAGGAAAAATGATAAATATTGCAGGTATCATGCTGTCCAAAGAAGAGATAGCGGAAAAAGTAAAAGAACTTGCCGAAGAAATTGAAAATCACTTTGGCGATGAAGATATTGTCGTGATTTGTATTCTCAAAGGTGCGAGCGTGTTCACGATGGACTTGATTCGTGAAATCAAAAATGATGTCATTTTGGACTTTATGATTGTGTCCAGCTACGGAATGGAAACCAAAAGCTCCGGCATTGTAAAAATCATCAAGGATGTCGATGTCTTTGTCGAAGGGAAAAATGTATTGATTGTGGAAGACATCATCGATACGGGATTGACGCTGCAATATCTCAAAGACTATTTTCAGCGTCGAGGATGCAAACAGTTCAAGATTTGTACTTTGTTAGATAAAGTGGAAAAAAGAACCTGCGATATCGTACCGGACTTCATCGGATTTACGATTCCGAGCAAATTCGTCGTCGGCTACGGCATCGACTGTGGAGAAAAATACAGAAATCTTCCATATATCGCGTATGTGGAGGAGTAGGAGAGAAGAATGAGTGTTTTAGTTGTAAAAAATGTAACCCACGGATTCGGTTCGCGTGGAATTTTGGATGATGTTTCCTTTCGTTTGCTCAAAGGAGAGCATGTGGCGCTCATTGGCGCCAACGGCGAAGGGAAATCCACTTTTATGAACATAATCACCGGCGATTTGATGCCCGACCAAGGTGAAGTGTCCTGGTCGAATCATGTGAGTGTCGGCTATTTGGATCAAAATTCGTCCTTAGTGGATGGAACGACGATTCGCGACAATCTGCGCTCGGCATTCGAGCACATGTATGAGCTTGAAAAAGAGATGCTTGCGCTCTATGAAAAAATGGCGGATGCGGACGATTCCGAAATGGAAAAGATGATGAATGATGCGGCGGAAATTCAAGGGATTTTGGACGAGGGCGGATTTTATATCATCGATTCCAAAATCGAAGAAGTTGCGGGCGGTTTGGGATTGAAAGATATCGGATTGGATTCGCTCGTCAACGAGCTCAGCGGCGGCCAGCGTACGAAGGTTCTGCTCACCAAATTGCTGCTCAAAAATCCGACCATCCTTCTGCTCGACGAGCCGACCAACTACTTGGACTTTGAGCATATCGAATGGCTCAAGCGATATCTGAACAACTACGAGAATGCCTTTATTTTGATTTCGCATGATGTTCCCTTCATCAATGCGGTCACGAATATCATCTATCATGTGGAAGACGGCTCGCTCACGAGATATGTCGGAAATTACGACGAGTTTCAACGATTGTACGAGCTCAAGAAAAGACAGCATGAGCAAGCATATGAAAAACAACAAAAAGAAGTGGAGCGATTGGAAGACTTTATCGCGAGAAACAAGGCGCGTATTTCAACGACGGGTCGTGCAAAAAGTAGAATGAAGCAGCTCGAAAAGATGGAGATGATTGAAAAGCCTAAAGAAAAAATCAAACCCATCTTCCAATTCAAAGAAGGAAAGACGCCGTCCAAATTCGTTGTCGAAGCGGAAGATATCGTCATCGGTTATTCCGAGCCGCTTACGAAGAAAGTTTCCTTTGTGGTGGAGAGAAATAAAAAAATCGCCATCAAAGGAGTCAACGGAATCGGAAAATCGACGCTGCTTAAAACCATGCTCGGCATTATCAAACCTTTGGAAGGCAAAATCAGCTTGGGTCAGCATGTGGAATACGGATTTTTTGAGCAGGAGGACAGCAAGAAAAATCGCAACACCGCGTTGGACGAAGTGTGGAACGCCTATCCGCATCTGACCAATCACGAAGTACGAACCGAGCTTGCGCGCTGCGGATTGACCGGCGAGCATATCACCAGTCAAATGATGGTACTGTCCGGTGGAGAAAATGCCAAAGTGCGTTTGTGCAAGGTCATTTTGAAAGAAAATAATTTTTTGGTGCTCGATGAGCCGACCAACCATCTCGATGTGGAAGCGAAAGACGAGCTCAAACGCGCGATTGCCGAATTCAAAGGAACGGTCGTGCTCGTTTCGCATGAGCCGGATTTCTATATGGACATCGTCGATGAAGTGTGGAATATTGAAGATTGGACAAACAAAATCATCTAGTGACGGATAGAAAAATGGATAAGAGATTAAAAAAAATTGCGGAGCTTGTGCCGACGGGCGCAAAAGTTTTGGATGTCGGAACCGACCATGGCTATCTGCCGATGTACTTGGCGCAGTCGGCTAAAATCGCTTGCGGCATCGTCTCGGATGTCAGTCGGGAATCCCTGCAGAAAGCGCAGGATTTAATCAAAGAGCAAAAGATGGAGCATCGCTTGCAATCCCGAGTCGGCTCCGGATTGTCCGTCATCGAAGAAAAAGACGGCATCGACTGCATTGTGATTGCGGGCATGGGCGGTCACTTGATTGCCAAGATTTTGGAAGAAGATAAAACACTTTTAGTAGAAACCGAGCCGAAACTCATCCTTCAACCGATGCAGAATCCGGAAGCCCTGCGCAATTATCTTTTGAAAAACGGATATTTTATCGAGCGTGAGGCTTTGGCGGAAGAGAATCGAATCTACCAAATCATCGTAGCCGGATTCGGAGAGTCCGAGGAGTACAATGAAATGGAATTGTTGTTCGGCAAGAGCAAGCATCATCTTTCCGCGCAGGAAAAAGATTGGTATCGTCAGTTGTTGCTTGGCAAAAAAAAGGAACTGGAAAAAATAATAGCGCATTTGCTTTCCTCCGATGCCGAAGATATGGCGAGCATCATCGACGAGCGAAAGAAGCAGATGGCGCAACTTGATACGATTTTGGAGAGCCTATGAAATTAAAAGAGATTGAAAAAATTTTGGACAACAAATTACAATCCGAAATTGCGGAGTCTTGGGACAATGTCGGATTGCTGATCGGGGATAAGAACAGAGAAGTCGAATCCGTTTTGCTCACTTTGGAATTGACGGACAAGGTTTTTGAAGAAGCCTTGGCTAAAAAATGCGATATGATCCTTGCGCATCACCCGCTTATTTTTTCAGGCGTCAAGCGAATCGTCAGCGAGAACGATGACAATTTGATATATCGTCTGATTGAAAAAGGAATTCCTTTTTATGCGGCGCATACGAATTTTGATGCGATTCATCGCGGATTGAACGACTATTTTGCAGAAATTATGGACGCGAATCACATTGAAGTTCATTCCGAGAATGAGCAGGCGGAAGAATTTTTACGAATCTTCGACATTGAGCCGCAGCCGCTTGCGGAATTTGTTGAAAAAATTAAGAACAAGCTTCATCTCAAAGCCATTCGTCTGATTGGTGCAAGGGAGCGAATTGCCAAAGTCGGCGTAGTGACCGGGGCGGGAGGCGATTATGCGGAGCTTGCGCATCGTCTCGGCGCGGATGCCTTTATCACCGGCGATATCAAATATCATCAGGCGATGGATTTCAAAGCGCGCGGTATCTGCGTTATCGATGTCGGGCATTTTGAAACGGAGCAGATTTTTGCACAGGCGATGAAATCCTTTATACAAAATGAAATTCCCGAATTGAAATCCATTCGATTGGAAGTTGCGGAAAGTGAAGAAAGTCCATTTGTGTGGATGTAGGAGTGAAGATGAAAACAATGATTTATTCGGATGGCGGCTCTCGAGGAAATCCCGGCGAATCCGCCATCGGCTTCGTCATTTGGGAAGATGGCGACAAAATTTTGGAATACGGTGCGCCGATTGGAACAGCGACCAACAATATTGCGGAATACCAAGCGGTTTTGCAGTCGATTAAAACTGCGAAAGCTCTCGGTTATACGCAGATTCAATTATTCTTGGACAGCCAGCTCGTCGAAAGACAGCTGAACGGTGCATACAAAGTAAAAAGCGCGGAGCTGCTGCCGATTTATGCGGATATAATAATGGAAATCAAATCGCTTGAAAAATTTTCGGTGGAGCATGTGCCGCGAGAAAAAAATAAGGACGCCGACCGATTGGTCAACGAGGCGCTGGATACGGGTGAAATCATTGAGCGTAAATTTTCGTCAGCGGATTCTTCCGAAAAACAAAAGAAAAATCTTGTCGCCGATAAAACTTCGTCAAACGAAAATCCGGAGCAAGAGTTAAAAAATCTGTTTGCCAAAAGCAATATCGTCATACACAAAATGATGAATAGCGAAGGGGAGCTGATTGTTTTTGCAGAGCGCGGCGATATACCAAAACTGATTTTTATTTTTGATGAAGTCAATCGTTTGGCAAAAGCGATGGGAGCTCGCAAGATAAAAATGGAATATGAGGTGGAATAATGGAAGCGATAGCAGTATGTCTTTTCGGAATGGAGAGCACCGTTTCGTTTGAGCTGAAAAATTTGGGATTTCAAGTCATCAAGGTAAGCGATGGCAGAGTGACCTTCGCCACGGATGCCGACGGAATTGCCAAAGCCAACATCTGCCTTCGATGTGCGGAGCGTGTGCTTATCAAAGTTGGCGAATTCTCCGCCAAAACTTTTACCGAGCTCTTTGATGAAGTGGCGAAGCTTCCTTTTGAAAATTTTCTGGGAGCGGATGCCAAATTCTCCGTTGCCAAAGTGCGCTCCATCAACAGCAAATTGGTATCGGCGCCGGATATTCAATCCATCGTCAAAAAATCCATCGTCGAGCGATTGAAAAAAGTGTATAAAGTCGATTGGTTTCAAGAAACATTGGGTGAGCACAATATTCATATCTTCATCAACAAGGACATCGTTGAGCTGAGCTTTGACACGAGCGGAGCGGCATTGCATAAAAGAGGGTACCGCGAGCTTTCGGGCGAGGCGCCTCTTCGGGAGACCATCGCAGCCTATATGGTAATGCTCAGTCCTTGGCGAGCAAATCGAATCTTGGTTGACCCGATGTGCGGCTCGGGAACGATTGCGATTGAAGCGGCGATGCTCGGCGCCAATATCATGCCGGGCGTCAATCGAAATTTTGCGGGTGAGCAGCTTTCTTTTATTCCGTCATCCGCTTGGACGAAGGCTCGTAAAGAAGCGATTGAAAACGAAAGCGACGAGGAATTCAAAATTTATGCTTTCGACAAAGAGCCGGCGATGATTGAGCTTGCAAAAGCCAATGCCGAGCTTGCGGGTGTCGAACATCTCATCGAGTTTAAAGTTAAAGACGCTCGCAAACTCAATACGAAAAAAGAATACGGATTCGTTATCAGCAATCCGCCCTATGGTGAGCGCATGGGCGAAAAAGAGCAGGTACAAAAATTGTATAAGGAATTGGGACGCGTGTTTCGAGGGATGCCGACATGGAGTTTTTATCTTATCACGAGCCTGAACGAAACCGAAGAACTTCTGAAAATGAAGGCGAGCAAAAAAAGAAAAATCTACAACGGTGCACTCAAATCCAATATTTATTCCTTTGTCGGACCCAAACCGCCGAAAAATCCTACCGAAGAATAAATTTTTGCCGCAGAATCTTACAAAATTTTGTATGAGGACAACAGATTGCAAAAAAATATATATAACAGATGTATTTGAATTTTTGAGCACAAAATTATGGTGCTAAAATTCGGAGGAGTAGGTTTGAGAGGATATTATTGAATTTAAGCAAATCTTTTGCAAGGCTTTCCATCGTTTTCGGTGGAGACTATTTGGAAAATGTAAGTGACAATTAGCAATTAGCAGTATAAGATATTCAGGAGAAACTATGTTTTTAAAACTAAACAAAGGCGATACCATTGCAGTTTTTTCACCTTCTTCACCAGCGACGGTTTATGCCAAGAAAAGGTACGAAAGAGCCAAAGAATTTCTTCGTAGTAAAGGGTTTCAGGTTAAAGAAGGAAAATTAACAGGAAAAAGTGACGGTTATCGTTCCGGTAGCATAAAAGAAAGAGCTGAAGAACTAAACGAACTGTTGTATGATTCAGAAGTAAAATGTATCATGTCCGCAATCGGTGGAATGAATTCAAACTCATTGTTGCCATATATTGACTATGAGTATTTTAGAAAATATCCTAAAATTGTTATTGGTTATTCAGACATGACTGCTATTTTGTTGGCGATATATGCGAAAACGGGGATTCCTACTTATTATGGACCGGCAATGGTAGCGTCTTTTGGAGAATTTCCGCCTTTTGTAGAGGAAACATTCGAATATTTTGAGGATGTTTTGGGAAAAAATTTAGAACTACCATATTTATTTAAAACTCCAAATCAATGGACGGAGGAGTACATTCCTTGGGAAGAGCAAGCGAGAGGAAAAAACGGGAAGGCAAATCAATTAGTTACGGTAAATGGTGGAAAATTCATAGGGAGGCTAATTGGTGGCAATCTCAATACCATGCAGGGAATTTGGAATACCGAATATATGCCAACTATTCAACAAGGAGATATTTTATTGGTTGAAGATTCCCTAAAGGATGCGGCAACCATCGAAAGAAGTTTTGCCTTACTAAAATGCAGTGGTGTATTTGATAAAATCGGTGGACTAATTTTGGGAAAACATGAGAAGTTTAATGATCTTGAAACCGGTAAAAAACCTTACGAGATTCTAAAAGAAGTTATGGGAGAAGTAAGTTTCCCTGTTCTAGCAGAGTTTGACTGTTGTCATACCCATCCGATGCTCACAATGCCAATTGGAGCGATGGTAGAGTTGGATGCAGATAAAAAGAAGGTAAGTTTGATAAAATAAGACATCAAACTTGATAAAATAAACGAAGCGTTACAATCGAAATTTGGATTGTGATTGTTGAATCAGTCGGATTTTTAGAGCGAGATTACTTGTGAGAACAAAGGTATATACAAATGTTGTTTTCTTTATGTAAATTATGCTACAATATGATGAATCGTGATTGTAATGTTGTGAGGATTTTGGAGGTGTCATAGTGGCAGTTTGCTATAATAGCCTTTGGGAATTGCTAAGTGATAAAAATATGAACGGAACTGATTTAATGGAAGCTGCAGGAATAAGTTTTGATGTTTTGGAACGGCTGGACAGAAATGAAACTATTTCTTTTGAAAGTATGGAAAAAATATGTTCCGTTTTGGATTGTGATGCGAATGAGATTATTTTAATGAATCAAAGAACGAAGTTTGAAACAAAAGTAAAAAAATATACAGCGATTGAATTGTTTGCAGGTGCAGGTGGATTAGCATTAGGTATAGAAAAAGCGGGATTTGATACTATCGGCTTAATAGAGATGGACAAAGCCGCTTCAGAAACATTGAAATGCAATCGTCCGAACTGGAGAGTTATCAATGAAGATATTGCCAATATTTCCTGTTTGAATCTGGAAGAATATTTTGGGATTCAGAAAGGAGAACTTGATTTATTGTCCGGTGGTGCACCTTGTCAATCTTTTTCTTATGCAGGCAAAAGATTAGGATTGGAAGATGCGAGGGGAACTCTTTTTTATCACTATGCGAAATTCTTAGAACAACTTCAACCTAAAATGTTTTTGTTTGAAAATGTAAGAGGTTTGCTCACCCATGATAAAGGTCGTACTTATACGACTATTACGGATATTTTTGAAAACACGGGCTATACGATTCAGAAACAGGTTTTGAATGCGTGGGATTACGGCGTGGCACAAAAGAGAGAGCGTCTTATCACCATAGGCATTAGAAAAGATTTGGCGAGTAAAATTACTTTTGATTTTCCGATACCGCATAAATATAAACCGGTTTTACGCGATATTCTTATGGATTGTCCTGAAAGTGAAGGAACAAGCTATTCAGAGTATAAGAGAAAACTCTTTGAACTTGTTCCACCGGGAGGATATTGGCGCGATATACCCGAAGATATTGCTAAGGAGTATATGAAAAGCTGTTATTATATGGAAGGGGGAAGAACCGGGATATTGAGAAGATTAAGCTTGGATGAGCCTTCATTGGCTGTGCTTACTTCACCAAGCCAAAAGCAAACGGAGCGTTGTCATCCGTTGGAGCCGCGCCCGTTTACAGTTCGCGAAAATGCAAGATGTCAAAGTTTTCCGGATGATTGGCAGTTTTGTGGTAGCGTAGGAGAACAGTATAAGCAGGTGGGAAATGCCGTTCCTGTGAATCTCGCATACGATATTGCTCTTAAAATAAAAGAAGCATTGGAGGAATTGTCATGTGGAATCTAACCTTTATAACAGAAGAAGATTTTACAAATCATGTAAAAGCTACAATCGGAAAATATGGTGAAAAACTCGAATCGTTTGATTTGAAGCGTTTTAATAAAAATATTATCGATCCCATAAAGCTCATTTTTGACAAGACGGTATACCAATCTTCATGGGAAGAAATTGTTAGCAATGAAATCTTTCGTCAAAGAGACAAATCGAATAATAACGATATTGGGTATTTTCATCAAAGAATTTTTCAATATATTACAAATTGCCATGTACCGCCAAATGGTGAAGAAGGTGGTTGGGATGTTATTTACGAAAATCCGGAAGGAATTGAAATACCGGATTCCGGTTTTGTTCATACCGTGTATGTGGAGATGAAGAATAAACATAATACAATGAATTCCGCCTCGGCGGGCAAAACATTCATCAAAATGCAAAATCAGCTGTTGAACGATGATGACTGTGCATGTTTTTTGGTTGAAGCAATAGCTCAACGCTCTCAAAATATCAAATGGGAAACAACTGTCGATAAAAGAAAAGTTGGTCATAAATTGATTCGCAGAGTCAGCCTTGACCAATTTTATGCAATGGTAACAGGACAGGATGATGCTTTCTATCAGATGTGTATGATATTACCGGCTGTAATTGAAAAAGTGGTAAAAGAATTAGCGGGAACAGTTGTGCCTCATGATACGGTTATTGAAGAATTAAGAGCACTTGCAGCAAAACAAGATATAGAATCCGAAGATTTGGCGGTTGGAATGGCTGCATATATGTTAGGTTTTGGCACATACAAGGGCTTTAATAAACAGGCAAAAGGATAAAGATTTGTTTGGATTGAAATAAATAAGCGTTACAATCGAAATTTGGATTGTGATTGTTGGCTCGAATAAATTTCATTTTGACTGCAGTACAAAAGAGGAGTTGATAAAGATGGGAAAAAACTTTAGAGTTTCGTTGAAAGAGCAGATGAAAGATCCCGAGTTTAAAGAGGAATGGGACTTTAGAAGTTGAATTTCAAATTATAAAAGCAATATTGGACGGACGAAGTGAAAAGCAAATTACTCAAAAAGAATTATCAACTATTACCGGAATTTCTCAAGGGGATTCATAAAACCGGAAAAAAGAGAAAAATCTCGGAAGAACTTTAGAAAACTACAAAAAAAGCCGGCGGATGCCGGCTTTTGTCATTCAAAGTATTTCATTCAAAGTATTAGAATTTAACTTCCACTTCGTTTTCCCAAAGTCCGTGGATATTACAGTAGCTTAGTGCCACCAATTTACCCGGCTTCGGCAATTTGATTCTTGTTGCAAATGAGAAGTCGTTGTAGTTATCAAGTTCTCCATGCGCTGCAAAAATATTGGATGCAAGCTCAACGATAACTTGGCTTCCTTCCTGAACATAGAACAATTTATACCAAGCGATATGATGCTCCAATGTGTTTGGATGAGCAATCTCTTCTCCAACGGAAAGTTTTACTTCAAAAAATTCATTTGCCACAATATTTTCAGGGATTGTAATTACAGGAACATGTTTTTCCGCTTTCCAATCGCCGGATTTAATGAAATTTGCTATTGCCATATTTTTTTCCTCCAAAAACTAAAAATTTGTTTCCATATACATATACCCGCAAAATAATCCTTTACACATTAAAATACTTATTCTTTTATTATCTAACAAAATAGTGTAAAATAGAGTTAACAAATTTTAGTGGAGGAAACAGATTGAACAACAGCAGGACATATACGATAAACTCACAGACATTCCAAGAAGAGCTATTTGGAAATTTTGACCGCAATATCAAGCGCATCGAAAACTTTTTTCAAATCAACATCGTTTTGCGAGATGATAATGTGGTTTTGATAGGAGAAGAAGAAAAATTGGACAATGCCGTTACCGTTCTTGAAAAATTGGAGAAGCTGGTTGAATCGGGCAGAGGAATCGACTTGCAAGCGGTGAATTACGCGCTGGAAACTTTCAAAGAGAGCGGCGGCTCGGATGAAAATATGAATGGCGAATCCATTATTATGACATCCAAGGGCGTTTTGCTTAAACCGAAAACACAGGGACAGAAGCAATATATCAACAATATCAAAGAAAATGACATCACCGTCTGCATCGGACCGGCGGGAACGGGAAAAACCTATCTTGCGGTCGCGATGGCGGCGAAGGCTTTTAATAAGGAAGAGGTTTCAAGAATCATTTTGACCAGACCGGCGGTGGAGGCGGGAGAAAGTCTCGGATTTTTGCCGGGGGATTTGAAGGACAAGGTGGACCCTTATCTTCGTCCTCTATATGACGCTTTGTTTGATATTTTCGGTGCGGAAAAATTCGTGCGTCTGATGGACAAAGGCGTCATCGAGGTGGCTCCGCTCGCATATATGCGCGGTCGAACTTTGGACAATGCGTTTATCATCTTGGATGAGGCGCAAAATACGACTTCGGAGCAGATGAAAATGTTTCTGACGCGATTGGGCTACGGCTCCAAAGCGGTCGTGACCGGCGATGTGACGCAAATCGACTTGCCGATGAGCAAAAAAAGCGGATTGATTATTGCGACCGATGTGCTCAAAAATGTGGAAGGAATCGGCATCAATATTTTGAGCGAGAAGGATGTTGTGCGTCATGAGTTGGTGCAACGAATCATCAAAGCCTATGAAAAATACGAAAAAGGGAAGGACAAGGAGAAGGATAAATCCAAACCGCCCAAAGAAAAAACGCATAAATTTTTGAAGAAGTAGGTGTGATTTGCTGGAATTTAATATAGAGTTGGGTGACTTTGGAACGGATTTGAGCGAAGAAATATTGCAAGCCGTTCAAAAAGTCGGCGAATATATTTTGGAATATGAGAATATGGAAGGTGATTTTGAAATCTCGTTGACCTTTGTGGATGATGAGGAAATTCAAAATCTCAACCGCGAATACAGACAAAAGGATGTACCGACGGATGTCCTTTCTTTTCCGATGCTTGAAATCGAGGATTTTGACAATCTCGAAGATTTAGCACAGTTCGGGCCGATTTTGCTCGGCGATATCATCATTTCGATGCCGACTGCAAAAAATCAAGCGAAGGAATACGGACATTCCATCAAACGAGAGATTGCATTTTTGATCTGTCATTCCATTTTGCATCTGCTGGGCTACGACCATATCGATGAGGATGAGCGAAAAGAAATGGAAAAGATGCAGAGCGATATTATGAATGCGGTCAATATAACAAGGGATTAGGTGATATTGTGAAATCAAATGAGCCAAAAGACCCCAAAGATATGAAAAAACAAAAAAACTTTATAGCCAGTTTCAACTACGCGGTCGAAGGATTGATTTATTCACTGATGTCTCAAAACAATATGCGGGCGCATTATGTGGCGGCGGTGGTCGTCATTATCGGCATGCTGTTTTTTGATTTGACGAGAATGGAATCCGCATTGGTTTTTCTATCCATCATTCTGGTAATTTTTGCGGAACTTATCAATACCGCCATCGAAAGCGTGGTCGATTTGATTACCGAGGAATTTCGTCCGCTTGCCAAAGTCGCGAAGGATGTGGCGGCGGGAGCGGTGGTCGTTACCGCAATCAATGCGGTCGTTGTCGGCTATCTCGTTTTTTATGACAAATTCAATCCGTTGACGCTGACGGTATTGATGAAAATCAGACGACAGGAAATCCATTTGAGTTTTGTCGGCATCGTGTTGATTTTGGTTTTGGTAATCGGACTGAAAACCTATACCAAGTCGGGAACGCCTTTTCAGGGCGGACAGGTCAGCGGGCACTCGGCGCTCGGCTTCGGCTTGGCGACGACCATCAGTTTGCTTTCGTCCAACACCTTGGTTGCGACGATGGCATTTATTATGGCGGCGCTGATTTCTCAATCGAGAATCGAAGGCGGAATTCATACTAAAGAAGAGACCATCGTCGGTGCGGCGCTCGGTATC
This sequence comes from Peptostreptococcaceae bacterium, assembly GCA_030532905.1. Taxonomy (GTDB): domain Bacteria; phylum Bacillota; class Clostridia; order Peptostreptococcales; family Filifactoraceae; genus JAUNKE01. Next base: position 10,780 of record JAUNKE010000026.1, on the reverse strand, counting down.
TTCGTTATGATTGCTATTTTTCAGTTGTTTGATATATAGAGAGGAAGGAAATGGAAAAAGTATTTAAGTCGGGCTTCGTGAGCATCGTCGGTCGCCCAAATGTCGGCAAATCGACGCTCATCAATTCGTTGGTCGAAGATAAAATCGCCATCATGAGCGACAAACCGCAGACGACGAGAACATTGGTGCGCGGAATTTACAATGACGATGATTCGCAAATCGTATTTATCGACACGCCGGGGATGCAATCGCCGCGAAATAAATTGGGCAAGTATATGGAGAAAATTTCCGAAGGCTCCCTTCGAGATGCGGATGTGCTGCTCTTTGTCGTTGACCAATCCGATTTCATCGGACGAAAGGACAAGGATATTATTGAAAAACTGCGCCATCGAAAAGAACCGAAACTTTTGCTCATCAACAAAATCGACAAGATGAGCAACGAGCAGATTCTCAAAAATATTGAAATGTATGCGGAACTGGAAATTTTTGACGAGATTATTCCGATTTCGGCGCTCAAAGACAGAAACAAAGACAGATTGCTTGAAGTCATCAAGCGATATTTGCCGGAAGGACCGATTTACTTCAGCACGGAAGCGACCACCGACCAACCGACCAAGGTGTTGATTGCGGAATTGATTCGCGAAAAGATATTGCATTATACCGAAGAAGAAATACCGCATGGCGTCATGGTCGAAATCGAGCAGCTTGAAGAAAAGAAAAACAATCTGATTCATATCGGAGCGGTCATCTATATCGAAAGAGAGAGTCACAAAAAAATTATTATCGGCAAAGGCGGACGAAAAATCAAAGGAATCGGGATGGCGGCGCGTAAGGAATTGGAAGAGCGTTTCGATGCGCGGGTCAATTTGGAGCTTTGGGTCAAAATCAAAAATAATTGGCGGGATAATGAATCTTTTATCCGCAATTTCGGTTTTGACGATAAGGAAATGAACTGATGCAAGTACAAACGGAAGGCATTGTTTTACGAGCAACCAAATATTCGGAGGCGGATTTAATCGTCAATATCTTTACCAAGAAATTCGGGAAAATCGGCGCTTACGCCAAATATGCCCGCCGAATGAAAAGTCCGTTGATGAGTGCGACGCAGATTTTTTCGCTTTCCAATATGACGCTGTCGAGTTTCGACGGAAGATACAAATTGGTTCAGGCGGATTTAATCGACAATAATTTTTCGATATCCTCATCGTATGCCAAAACCTATCTCGGATATTATTTTCTTCAATTCGTTGAAAAAATTTCGTTGGAGGAGCATACGAATTTGCGATTATTTGAGCTGCTCAAGTCCGCATTGGCGTCTTTGAAGCGCGATGAAAATATTTTATTGCAAAAAATAATATTTGACTTAAAGATAATCGACATTTTTGGGTATAAACCAGTTATGAGCCAATGCACAATATGCGGTAAACATGAACAGCTCGGAAACAACTTTAATATTTCAGAGGGCGGACGAATTTGTTCCGATTGTATGCCATCCGTTGCACAGACGCCGGCGTACAACTTTCGGCTGGATTCGACGAGTTTTCGTTTGGCGGATTATATTTTGAAAAATGATTATGAAACCATTTTACAGGCGAAAATATCGGACATCATATTGATGGAGCTCAACACAGTATTGGATAAATATATTGATTACCATTTTGATAATTTAGATTTGCATACAAGAAGGATGCTGGTATTTAAGGAGGAGTTATGATTACTTTAGAAAAAATCGATCAAGTTGTTCAAAGAACGGGCGTTAGTTACGAGCAGGCGAAAACTGCGCTGGAGCAAAGCCACGGCGATGTGTTGGAAGCAATTATTTATTTGGAGAAACAAAAATCCCAAAAGAGCGGTAGCGGCAAGCAAATCAGAGTGTCGGATATCATTGATACGCTCAAGGATTTTATTCATAAAGGCAATGTTACACGCATCATTATTTCCGATGACGAAACCACATTGCTCAACATTCCGGTTACTTTCGGCGCAATCGGTGTGGTGCTGGCTCCGGTTATCGCGGTGCTTGGTGTCGGTGCGGCGATTGTTACAAATCTCAATGTATCCATCAAGGATTACAACGGGAATATCATCGACCTTAACAAAGTGACCGCCGAGCGATTGGACGCGCTCAAACGCAAAGGTGAGCAAGTGCGTCAAAAAGCCGAAGAGAAAGCGGATGATATCAAAGAGGCGATTTACAAAAAATCATCCGAGCCTTCATGCGCTTGCAAAGAAAATCAGGATGAGAACATCGTCGAATGCGAAGTGGTGGAAGAAGAGCCGCCGGCATCCGAGACGGATGAGCAATAATTAAAGAAGAAAAATAGAAGTACAGAAGAAAAATCGAAAGGGAGAAATAAAGAACAATTGATTACAGCAGATTATCATCTTCATTCCGCATTTTCCGTGGACTGTCGTGAGCCGATGTACAATGTTGTCGTATCGGCGATTAAGAAAAATCTCACCGAAATCGTCTTTACCGACCATTTCGAGACTTATTATCCTGACGAGCCGTTGGAAAATGTCATCGATTACAACGAATACAAATGGCATCTGGCGGAGCTTAGAAAACATTTCGGGGAAAAAATTACGATTTTGCTCGGCTCCGAAATCAATTTGGAGCTGGCAAAAAAGGATGAAATCAATCATATCATCCAAAAATATGATTTTGACTACATCATCGGTTCCATTCATAATATTGATTTTGAGGATGTTGCGCGCCGCTCGTTTTACGAAGGCTTGAGCATGGACGAATATCATGAAAAATATTTTCAGGGAATGTTGCGCGCCGTCAATGCGGGCTTCAACTATTCCGCGCTCGGTCATGTGGATTTGGTCGCTCGATACGGTCCGTATCCGAATAATCGAGTCAATATTCAAAGGCAAAGACAATATTTGGAGCCGATTTTGAAGAAAGTGATTGAGGACGGCAAGGGAATCGAGCTCAACACATCCGGACTGCGCTACGGCGTCGGCGATGTGCATCCGTCGCAATATATCCTTGCACTTTACAAACAACTGGGCGGCGAAATCATTACGGTCGGCTCGGACGCGCATTTTGCGGAAGATGTTGCCGAGAATTTCGATTTTGCCGAAGCGGTTCTGAAACATTTCGGTTTCAAATATTATACGGTTTTCCGAAAGATGAAACCGCAATTTATTAAACTGAGTTAGGAGAAAATATGACGGAAATTTATTTGGCAGGCGGTTGCTTTTGGGGAGTGGAAGCATATTTCCAGCGCATCGAAGGAATCATGGATACCGATGTAGGCTATGCGAACGGACATACCGAGCAGCCGACCTATGAAGAAGTATGTCGAAAGAATACGGGTTTTGCGGAAACCGTTTGGATAAAATTTGATGAAACCAGGATTTCACTTCGCGATGTGCTGCGTCGATATTTCAAAATCATCGACCCGACGCTCATCGACAGACAGGGACCCGATGTAGGAAACCAATATCGAACCGGAATTTATTATACCGACGAATCTCAGCTGCCTACGGTTCAGGAAGAGATTGCGCAACTGGCGACCAAGTACAGCGCAAAAATTCAAGTCGAAATCAAACCGCTTGAAAACTATTACAGCGCGGAGGAATATCATCAGGATTATCTCAAAAAAAATCCGGCGGGATATTGCCATGTGGATTTGGGATTGGCGGAAGAAGAATTGTTGGATGAGCCGAGTTTTTCCAAAAAAGACGATGAGGTTTTGAAACGGGAGCTCAGCGAGTTGCAGTACAATGTTACGCAACATGCGCATACGGAAGCACCGTTTCGCAATGAATACCATGACCATTTTGAAAAAGGAATCTATGTAGATATCACAACGGGACAGCCGCTCTTTTTGTCCGATGACAAATTTGAATCGGGCTGCGGTTGGCCGAGTTTTTCAAAACCGATTACGAGAGAATTGCTCGCATATTTTGACGATGATTCCTTCGGAATGCATCGTACCGAAGTCAAGTCGGCGCTCGGCGATTCTCATCTCGGACATGTCTTTCCGGACGGTCCGGAGGAATTGGGCGGGCTTCGATACTGCATCAACAGCGCGGCGCTTCGATTCATTCCGAAAGATGAAATGGAAAAAGAAGGCTACGGCTTTTGGCTCAAATATATTAAATAAGTTGTTTTCTTAAAAACAACATCCATCTGTTAGTTTTTGCTCCGATGTGTCGATAGGAATACGAAGACAGAAAAGAGGAGCAAACATGAGAAAAAGAAAATGGATTCTCCTGTCATCGCTGGTATTTGTATTGACAGCTTGCGGATGGCAGGATAAAATAGCAATGTTTAAGCAAAAGGAACTGCTCGACAAACGCATACTCATACTCAATGAGGTTGCGGTCATCGACAGTTTGGAAAATGAATATATTAATGTCAAGCCGAAAGAGGATGAGGTATTGCTCATATCCGTCGTCGAAGTGGAAAATCAAAACAAGATGGACATTCCGATTGGCAGCTATTTCAAACAACAGGTGCATTATCGGGAGAAAACTTATGACGGACAGGTTTTTTCACTCGACGGTGAAAAAGTACGAGCGGGCAGACAGGCCTATGTCTATTTGATCAATCCGGTTCCGTCGAGCCTGCTTGACGAGATGAACAGCCGAGATTTGCAGGTCGAACTCTTTGCCGGCGAATCCAATCTGTTGTTCTCCGGAGAAATCAACAACAACTACGGTTTGCAGGACAATATCACCAACAAATATCAACGGATTCAATTTTTGGAAGAAGATTTCAACAAATATTGGTCGAATGATTTGAACGGTTTTCGAAAACTTGCCGAGCAACGAATGCAAATCAAAAACTTTCAGCAGATTTTTGATTGGGTAGCGGCAACGCAACTCGAATACCAAAAACGAATTGAGATATTGGAAATCAATTTGGAGCAGATGAAAGAGATGAATTATCTGACGCCGATTTATCCCGATGCCAATGTCAAAATGATTTCGGAAGCAAGTTTTATCAAAAGCAAGATGGAGGCGATCGTCAACATCGAAAACACTTGCACCTCCGAGCAGGGCGTTCAGCTTTTTATCGAAGGCTGTAAACAAAACTTAGAAGAAGCACAACGAAAGAACAAAGCCATCTCCAAAGAGATACAAAAGAGCATCCGCAGCGAGCGAATGAAGTACGGCGGATTCAGAAAATAGTTCTTTTGATTGTTACGAAAGGAATGTTAATGAACAATATACAATTAGTAATCGACTCATCCACCGATTTACCGCAGGAGGTCATCGAAGAATACGGCATCGGTGTCGTCGATTTGAATGTTGCTTTTGGCGGCGTGGACTATACGGGAATTACCGCAAAAGATTTTTATGAAAAGATGCGTACCTTCCCGGAACTGCCGAAAACATCGGCGGCATCGCCTGAAAAATTTATGGAGCAATATGCCAAAAAGGGCGATATCATTATGATAACGCTGACACAAAAACTCTCCGGCACTTACAGTGCGGCGCTTTTGGCAAAGGATTTGTTTCTTGCGGAGAGAGAGAAAAAGCCGATTGAAGTCATTGACTCGACCAATGGATGTATCGGCGCGGGATTGTTGACGATTTTTGCCGGCGAAATGGCAAAATCCGGCAAGAACATTCAGGAGATTGCACAAAGAATAAGAGAAGTTCGTGATGACATTTTGCAATACGGATTGCTGGAGACTTTGGAAAATGCGATTCGAAGCGGACGAGTGAGCCGAGTAAAAGGTCTGATTGCCAGCGCGCTCAATCTCAAACCGATCGTTGAAATCAGCGACGGATTGGTCAAGCCGAAAGACAAAGCGCGAGGCACGAAGAACGGTCTCAAAAAAGTGGCGGATCTCATCGTGGAAGGAATCGAAAACAAAAAACACAACTACACGATGCTCGGTATTGCGCATGCGAATGCCTATGACAAAGCGATGATTATAAAGGAAGAGATTCTCAGCCGAGTGAATTTTGAGCGAATCATCATTACGGAAATCGGACCGTTGATGGGAACACATACTGCGGAAGGTGCCGTTATGGTTTCCGCTTTATAAATGAATTTTACAGGAAAGCCCCGAGGGGCTTTTCTTTTTGTCGTAAATCTATTGGCTGAACTCAAAAAATGTAGTAAAATATGATGTGCAAAGAATGGAGGAATATGTTAGAACAAAAGATTGTTGATGAAATAAAAAAACGAAGAATTTTTGGGATAATTTCCCATCCCGACGCCGGAAAAACCACTTTGACGGAAAAATTGCTTCTGCATGGGGGCGCGATTCGTGAAGCGGGAACGGTAACGGGACAAAAAAATACGAAATATGCGAAGTCCGACTGGATGGAGATTGAAAAAAAGCGTGGAATTTCCGTAACCTCATCCGTCATGCAATTTGAATATGCCGGAAAAGTGATTTCGATTATGGATACCCCGGGTCACAACGATTTCGGAGAAGATACTTATCGCGTGCTTACTGCAGTCGATTCGGCGGTCATGGTGATTGACGGTGCCAAAGGAATCGAGGCGCAGACCAAGAAGCTTTTTCAAATTTGCAGACAAAGAGGCATTCCGATTTTTACCTTTATCAATAAATTGGACAGACAGGCGAAAGATTCGCTTGAGCTCATCGAAGAACTGGAGAATGTATTGGGTATGCCGGCGACTCCGATTACTTGGGCAATCGGAAGCGGATTACAGTTTGAAGGAATTTACGATATTTTGAAGAATAAAGTCTATCTTTATAAAAAAAATATCGAGATGGAGCTTGGCGAAGAAGGAGTTTTCGGAAATGAGCTTGAGAATTTGCTTCATCCCGAAAATCTGAAAGAACTTCGCGAGCAGATTGAGCTTGTGCAGGGAGCGGGGAATCCTTTTGACATTGAAATGATTCAAGCCGGTGAATTGACCCCCGTATTCTTCGGCTCGGCATTGGCGGATTTCGGCGTGACGATATTCTTAGAGCATTATTTGGATTTGTCGCTTTCACCGGGCAAAAAAAATACCGTCGATGGCGAAGTATCGCCTTATGATGAAAAATTTTCGGGATTTATTTTCAAAATTCAAGCCAATATGAATCAGGCGCATCGCGACCGAATTGCATTTTTGCGAATTTGCTCCGGTGTGTTTGAGCGCGGAATGAGCGTTACTTTGTCACGAACCGGAAAACAGATGAAAATCAGCCAATCCACACAGCTGATGGCAAATGAGCGCGATACGATTGATTTTGCGTATGCCGGCGATGTGATTGGAATCTATGATTCGGGCAACTATCAGGTCGGTGACACGCTCTATGGCGGAAAAGAAAAAGTGCTCTTTGAGCCTTTGCCGACTTTCCCTCCGGAATTGTTCATTCGCGTCAGTCCCGTCAATGCAATGAAGTCCAAACACTTCAAAAAAGGAGTGGACCAGTTGGCGCAGGAAGGAGCGGTGCAGGTTTATCACAGCCGATTCAACGATATTATTTTGGGAGCGGTCGGCGAATTGCAATTCGAGGTTTTTGAATATCGTTTGAAAAACGAATACAATTCCGATGTATATATTGAGCGATTGGATTATTCAGTGGCTCGTTGGGTAAAGGGAGAAAATCCCGACGAATTGGAGAAACTTTCCAACTCACGCAGCACTTTGGTATTTGACCATTTTGAAAGACCGGTGATGCTTTTTGCAAATCAATACACTTTGGACAGATTTGCGGAGAAACATGAAAAAATGCAATTGATTGAGGCAATCAATGTGAATTTAGATTTTGTAGTAGAATAGGAGCGAATATGGGAAGAATAGGAAATATTGTTAATCGAAAAAATAAGCAAGACTCAAAACGAGCACAGATTTTTACAAAATATGCACGATTGATTTCGGTAGCGGCGAAAGAAGGCGGCGGTGACCCGGAATACAATTCATCACTCAAAGCGGCAATCGATAAAGCCAAATCGGTCAATATGCCGAATGACAATATCGAAAGAGCCATCAAAAAAGGAGTCGGCGGCGGCGAAGGCGAAAACTTCGAGCATATCGTCTATGAAGGATACGGTCCGGGCGGCGTGGCGGTCATCGTCAATGCACTTACCGACAACAAGAATCGAACGGCGGGAAATGTTCGCTATTACTTCGACAAAAACGGCGGAAACATGGGAACATCCGGTTGCGTGAGCTTTATGTTCGACCGCAAAGGCGTTATCTTTGTTGAAAAAAACGATTCGGTTGATGAAGAAGAAGTGATGGGCATCGTTTTGGATGCCGGAGCCGAAGATTTTATTGCGCATGAGGACGGATTTGAAATCATTACGGCGCCGGAAGATTTTTCAGCGGTAAAAGAGGCGCTTGAAAATTCGAATGTGGAACTTTTATCCGCAGACATTACGATGTTGCCGCAAAATTATACATCGGTGGATGAATCGCTGCAAAAAAATCTTGAAAAAATGATTGATATGTTTGAAGAGGACGACGATATTCAGGAAATCTTTACCAATTTAGAGAATTAGAGGTAGATTATGGATTTGACAATGATGACGGACCTGTACCAGCTTACAATGTCCAATGGATATTTTTTGAAGGGATATCAGGAAGAAAAAATGATTTTCGATTTATTCTTTCGTAAAAATCCAAGCAACGGCGGTTACACCATCGTTTGTGGAATCGACCAAGTGATAGACTACATCCAATCTTTACATTTTACAGAGGACGATATCGCCTATTTGCGAGGACTCAAACTTTTTGATGAGAAATTTTTGGATTATCTCAAGACTTTTCGATTTACCGGAGACATCTATGCGGTGGAGGAAGGAACGATTCTTTTCCCAAACGAGCCGATTCTTCGCGTAAAAGCAAATTCGATTGAAGCACAGATTATCGAAACGGCGATGCTCAACTTCATCAATTTTGAATCATTGATTGCGACCAAAGCCTCTCGTATTTGTCAAGTTGCCGGAGACGATCCGGTTATGGAATTCGGACTTCGTCGGGCGCAGGGAGCCTATGCGGGAATCTATGGTGCAAGAGCGGCATATATCGGCGGCTGTTGCGGAACATCCAATGTTATCGCCGGCAAAATGTTTGACATTCCGGTGATGGGAACACATTCTCACAGCTGGGTACAAAAATTCGATTCGGAATTGGATGCCTTTCGTGCCTATGCCGAAGTCTATCCGCAAAGCACGATGCTGTTGATTGACACTTACAATACGCTCAAAAGCGGATTGCCGAATGCCATCAAACTTTTTGACGAGCTCAAAGCGAAGGGACATAAGCCTATCGGAGTGCGACTCGACTCGGGTGACTTGGAATATCTCTCCAAACTGACGAGAGAAAAACTCGATGAAGCGGGCTACACCGATGCAAAAATTGTCGCATCCAACGATTTGGACGAATACAGCATTATGGATCTGAAATTGCAAGGCTCCAAAATCAATGTTTGGGGAATCGGCACCAAGCTGATAACTTCAAGCGACTATCCGGCGCTCGGCGGCGTTTACAAATTGAGCGGAATCGAAAAAAACGGCGTGATAACACCGAAGATAAAAATTTCCGAGTCGCCGCAGAAAATCAACAATCCCGGCTACAAACAAATCATTCGTATCTTGGATAAAGAAACCGACTTTTTTGAAGCCGATTTGATAACCTTGGACGAAGAAGAAATCGACACGAGCAAACCGTTGACGATTTTCCATCCGGTTTACACTTGGAAAACGCACACTTTTAACAATTATAAAGTGGAAAAACTGCTCAAACCTCTGTTCATCGACGGCAAATTGGTGCGCGAGAAAAAATCGGTGCAGGAATATCGAGACTATGCCGACCATCAAAAAGCAAGGATGTGGCAACAGTACAAGCGATTAACCAATCCGGAGATTTTCAAAGTGGACCTTTCGGAAAAACTTTGGGAACTCAAAAATCAAATGATAAAAACCGAAAAAGAAAAATATTAGCGAGAAGAAACTAAATCGGAATGTCGGATGAAGAATCAACAATCCGACTTCCGAATTTGAAGTGGATAGATTGTGGGGGAGTATGTTACAATTCGGTACGGACAATAGCATTATAAGTCGTGCTCCATTTCTAATAAAGATGGTTGAAGGAGAAGACAATGATATCGCATTTGTCATTTCTTTTGCAGCGAAAGGTGAAGAAGGAGAGAGGGTATTCGATGCGGACAATTCCGCGTTAAATAAATTGTTAGCTGAAAGTGCTCCTTTATACCCTGATGAAAACAACTCCTATGAGATTATTTTTGAAGATTATGTGCTTCATTTGACGAGAAATGAATCTTTCACCACATGGGATGATTATGAAATACGACATGGTAGATATCTGGTTGTTTTTGAGAGGTCGAGATTATTGGATAGTATGTCTGATTTTGTGGAATGCGTACTGGTTCAATCTCTTTGCAAAAATAAGAATAGACACTATGGAATATATTGTCAAAACCATATTATAGACATCATAACGCCCAATGAGCCGATAATAAGAACATGTAGCAAATAGAAGTTAAGCGGCTCGATTTTTTGTGCGTGAAATTTCCGATGAGAAATTAGCCGCTTGATTGTCTGACGGAGAGCGGGCGAAATGATGTGATTTAGAAATTGTTTTTGGTTGTACTTCGTTTATTGCAGTTTGTTTTGATTTCGGATATCATTTTTCGCAAAGTGAAAAAGATTTTATTGATAAAGAGAAAAAAATTTTTGATTTTGCAATTTAGCTCTTGATTTAACGCCAAAGCTGTGTTAAAATAACAAAGTCGTAAAAAATATGCCGATGTGGCGGAATGGCAGACGCAGCGGACTCAAAATCCGCCGCCCTCAAAAGCGTGTGAGTTCGAGTCTCACC
>JAUNKE010000025.1 GCA_030532905.1 Peptostreptococcaceae bacterium | reverse complement strand
AAAAAATAACTTATAGAAGTTGGTTATATGTGAATTTTTAATAGGATATTAGTATCAATTACGAATTCATTTCCTAAAAAATAATAGATGAGTGAAGTTATCAGCATTGTCGGGAGTAAGGTGGCAAGCGATGGCAAAAGCACATCCCGATAGTTGACTTCGCAGAGTTTGAGATTGATGTTGACCAATCCGGAGATAGCCGATAATTTGTCCGCGACAAAAGCGCCCGAAACAATCGAGCCGATTAAAAGCGCGGGCGGAATCCCAATGATGCTGCCGATGCTGAACAGAATAATGCCGATGGTGCTGAAAGTGCCGACCGCCGTTCCCATAAAAAAAGAGCAAATCGATACAATCCAAAAGGTGAACAAAACGAAATTGATTCCTTCGATATAATTAAAACCGTAGAAAACCATCGTTGCAATCGTACCCGACGACAGCCAGATGGCAACGGTTGCTCCGATAAGTATAATCGTTACATAAAGCCGGCGGTATTCAATCGTTTCGGAAAAAGCACTGCGAATCAGCAAGCGCACATCGTATCCGTAATAATTGAGAGCAACAATCGAATACAAAATCGCAAAAAGAAAACCGAAAAGCAAAGATTGATGAAGCAAAATCATGCCGACAATCGCCAGCACGCTGACAATGACGAGATGATGCGCAAGATATTTGGTCAATTTCATAATGCACCTCCACATTTATTATACCTTTGCGCGTGGAATAAAGCCACCCAAGTTTTGCAAAAATCACTTTTCAAATAAAACAATACTCGGTATAATGGACTTAAGAAAGATGAAAGAACGGGAGGAGCTTACATGAATACAGTAAAAAAGATGATTCATTTGTCTGAAAGCGAAGCGGAGCGAATCAGTAAACATGCTCATTCACTGAACAAAACTTTTTCTCAATATGTACGAGAGATTGTTTTATCTCAAATTGATGAAGATGAAAGTTTGGATTTGTCGGAGTATCTGAACAAATACTGTGACTATGTGAGTGAAAAAGAACAGGCGGAATATGAAGTTATGAATTTGGACAAATCGGGAAAGGATGCTGTCACGATTTCTCTTGAAGAAGTTTTGAGCTTAGCTAAAGATGAAAATGAATAGATATGAAGTTCAGTATTCAAAAAAAGCTATCAAGTTTACGAAGAAGAATCGCTTGATTGCAATAAAATTTAGAAAGGCATTTGATGAGCTTAGTGAAAATTTGTCATCTCATAACAGAGCACAGATAATTCATAAATATGATATTAAAAAGTATCATGATAGTGAGTATAATGACATTTATCGTTTACGAATTGGAGATTATCGTGCCATTTTTCGTGTTATAAATCAAAAGCTTGTTATTTTGGTAATTGAAATAGGAGCAAGGGGAGATATTTATAAATCAGAATAATTGTGGATATGTAAAAAGTTATAATGAAAATTCGATTCTTTCATACATAGCACCGAGGGTGCTTTTGTTTTGTCTTTTTATGCTTTCTCCTTGATTAAAGCGTCGTTATTTGATAGAATGATACTATTGTGTGAAAATAAATCGGGCGCGTGTGAATAAGTTGCGTCGGGATTTGAAATAGGAGGAGTTATGATAAGTGTTAACGGACTGGGTCTGCGATACGGGGACAAAGTATTGTTCAAAGATGTGGATCTGAAATTTACCGAGGGCAATTGCTACGGCGTCATCGGTGCGAATGGTGCAGGGAAAACCACCTTTCTCAAAATTTTATCGGGAGAGAAAGAGGCGAATGAAGGAACGGTAAGCATTGAGCCCGGCAAGCGAATGGCGGTGCTCAAACAAAATCACTTTGAATACGATGATGTCAATGTCATCACTGCGGTCATCATGGGCTACAAAAGATTGTATGATGTTATGCAGGAAAAAGACGCCATCTATATGAAGGAAGATTTTAATGACGAAGATGGAATGAAAGCGGCGGAGCTCGAAGCGGAATTTGCCGAAATGGACGGATGGGAAGCGGAGTCCAATGCGGCATCGCTTTTGATGGGACTCGGCGTTGCAAAAAAATATCATGATTTGCAGGTTAAAGACCTCAAAGCCGGTGACAAAGTAAAAGTTTTGCTCGCGCAGGCATTGTTCGGCAAGCCGGACATTTTGCTCTTGGACGAGCCGACCAACCACTTGGATTTTAAATCGATTCGATGGCTTGAAAACTTCTTGATGAATTTGGATGATTCGACCATCATCATCGTTTCGCATGACCGTCACTTCCTCAACCAAGTGTGTACGCACATGGCGGATGTGGATTTTGGAAAAATTCAGCTCTTTACCGGAAACTATGACTTTTGGTATGAGTCCAGCCAGCTTGCGCTTAAACTGATGAAAGATCAGAACAAGAAGACGCAGGAAAAAATCAAAGAATTGCAGGACTTTATCGCACGATTCAGCTCCAATGCATCCAAGGCGAAACAGGCGACTTCCAGAAAGAAGCAGTTGGATAAATTGTCGATTGAGGAAATTCGCCCAAGCTCGAGACGATATCCATTCGTCGGATTCAATCCGGAGCGCGAAATCGGAAATGAATTGCTCGAGGTTGAAAACTTGACCAAGACCGTGAACGGCGTTAAGATTTTGGACAATGTGAGCTTCCGATTGGGACGCGAGGACAAGGTTGTATTTTTGAGCAAAAATGAGCAGGCGGTGACCATGCTGCTCAAGATTATTGCCGGCGAAGAAGAAGCGGATTCCGGAACATACAAATGGGGTGTGACGACGGCGGTTTCGTACTTGCCGAAGGACAACAGCAAGTATTTTGACGGCGTCAATCTAAATTTGATTGACTGGCTCAGACAGTATTCGACCGAGCAGGCGGAAACTTTTATTCGCGGTTTCTTGGGAAGAATGTTGTTTTCGGGAGATGAGGTGCTCAAATCGGCATCGGTTCTTTCCGGGGGTGAAAAGGTTCGCTGCATGCTTTCCCGAATGATGATTAACAATTCGAATGTGCTTGTGATGGATGACCCGACCAACCATTTGGATTTGGAATCGATTACGGCGCTCAACGAGGGGCTTATCAAATTCTCGGGCGCAATGCTGTTCTCGTCGCATGACCACCAGTTCATCAGCACCATCGCGAATCGCGTGATTGAACTGACACCGAAGGGAGTGGTCGACCGATTGATGAGTTTTGATGAATATCTCGAAAACGATGAGTTGCAAGAAAAAATAGAAGCGATGTATGAATAACGGATTTCAAATAAATCGTTGACACCAAGGGGAATTTTCATTAAAATAGGAACAAATAACAATAGAAAGTGAGAAGATATGGATATTGATAGTAAGGTCTGGGAAGTCCTTTGTTCAAAAGAAGAAATTCAGGAAAGAGTCGCGGAGCTCGGTGCAAAAATCAGCGAGGACTATGCCGGCGAGAAAATTCATGTAATCGCCCTTCTGAAAGGAAGCTTTGTTTTCGCGGCGGATTTGGTGCGCGAAATTTCCGTTCCGCTCAAAATATCTTTTATGGTGACCTCCAGCTATGGTCATGCCGAGCATTCGTCGGGCGATGTGAATATTGAAGAATTTATCAAAGGAAGCATCGAAGGAGAGCATATTTTGGTCGTGGACGATATCACCGATTCCGGAATCACGATGAAAAAAGTGATGGAGCATCTGGCGGCCAAAAATCCGAAGAGTCTGAGAAGCTGCGTGTTGCTGGACAAACCGGACAGACGACAGGTTGAAATTGAAGCGGATTATATCGGATTTGAAATTGAAGACAAATTCGTGGTGGGCTACGGACTGAACTATGGCGAATACTACCGAAATATCCCTTATGTTTTCGCAGTAACAAATGAAGACAGATAAAAAACGGCAGAATGAACATTTGATTCAGAGAATGCATTTGTAATTACTACTTGCGAGCGGGAAAAATCGCAAGGAACGCTTTGAATCTGAAATATTGCATAAAATAAAAATGAGCAGGCGAGGAACTCCGAAATCGGATTTCAAAACCTGCTTTTTTGTGTAAAATAAGGTGTTCTATGATTTAATATTTTGTCATAAAAGACCTTAAAATTCTATTTACAGAAAAACCTTCATAGACTCTTTTATCATAGAAGACCATAAACTCCTATTACAGAAAACCTTCATAGACTAAAATTCTGTTTACAGAAAACCTTTCATAGACTATCTCTTTGCAGAAAAACTTTCATGGATTCTCCTACTGTATCTTTATCCAATAATTTGCCCATTGTTTTGTAGTCGTGTTGAATTTTCTTTTATACAATGTGCCGTCGATTTCTTTGTAATACCACTCGTAAACATCGCCGGAGCTGGATGCGTCCATCATTGCTTTATTTTGTCCTTTGTCAAAACCGAAGTAAAGAATGCTGACGGCGAGCAGCAATATAATAAGAAGCTTTTTCATAGTCAATTCTCCAAACTCTATATTGTAAAAGGCTTTCGATTGCAGAAGGATTTGTTTTTCGATGCCGTTTCTTCTCTTTGTGTATCAACTGCAAACAAAACGAAGTTACAACCACACAATCAATCTCACACACAACCCAAGTACATGAACAATTGCACAGCCATAAACAAAACTACAATCACAGAATCAATCTCATACCGTAACCGGAACTACAACCACAAGCACATGAACAATCGCACAGCCATAAACAAAACTACAACTACACAATAAATCTCACAGCTACAAACAAAACGAAGTTACAACCACACAATCAATTTCAAAACCGCAAGCCAAGCACATGAACAATCGCACAGCAACAAATAAAACTACAAGCACAGAATCGATCTCATACCATAATCGGAACTACAAGCACAGAATCTCAACCTCAAAACTCCAAACTCGGAATCTATTTCATGATTATATCCGCTCGTTGTTTTCCTTTCCAAAAATCCGTCATGGATTCAAAAGCGACTCAATCGTTTCAAAAAAAACATTTTTTCCGGACGGATGCGCATCATAGACCGCAAGATATGAAAAGTCATCCGGAATCTTTTCCATCGTGGATAATTTTTTCCCATCGACATATAAATGGTATTGATTGTCGATGTTTAGAAAATACGCATTGTTTCTTGAGATGGCAAAAGTTCCGGCAGTTTCAGGACTGTTGGTGTAATAGGCATTAAAGGTATAGCAAAAAGACAGTCCGAAAAACAAAACGGAGAGCAGAAGGGGAACGATTAAAGTTCGAATTCCGTTTTCGCCGCCCTCGTCAAATCGCAAAATGGATGCCATTCGATAGCGAATGCCGTCCGATTTATCGCTGAAAAACGAAGATGATAGAATCGGGCGTTTCGGACTTTTTGTTCTCTGCGAAATATTGAGCAAAGTGGTAACATATTCAATTCGCTCATCATCGGAGCAATTTTGTAAAGCGTATGTATCCGCTTGCACCTCGATGGCTCGAGAGATTTCGCCGCGCAATGACCACATCACCGGATTCCACCAAAAGATAATGCTGAGCACTTCGACCAGATGCTTGAGAATAAAATGTTGATTTCGCAAATGCTCTAATTCGTGCAGTAGGACAAATCGAATTTCCTCATACGACAAATCATCCGGCAATACGATAACAGGATGTCGCAGACCGATGATAAATGGAGGAATATTTTCGCTCGTCTTGATGAGCTTCGGAATTTCGGCTATATTTTTTTCTTCGCAGAGGGTCAAAAGAATTTCGTCCAGCATGCCATCCTTCGCAGGCGGGATAGCGTCCAGTTCTTTTTTGAATTTGCGATAGTCATAGACGGAGCAGAGAATGAAACATATCGTCAACACAAAAGTGGTGAAGAACAGCGCGGTTTGCACCGTCAATCCATTTGTGATTTCGGTGTATTCCAAAGTTCGAATCGTCGTCAGGATTTTCTCGGACGGCAACACTTTTGTGAATTCAAATTCGACGGGAATGACGAGTTTTGCCAAACAAGCGAGCAAAATCGTAAAAAAGGGAATCCCTTTCCAACAGGTTAAAAATTTGGGATGTCGAAATAAGGGGAACAACAAAATAATGGCGATGCCGCAAAAAAAGCTGTTGCTGAGTATCAATGCAAAATCCATACTTCACCTCGACTGTGCATCCGATTCAAAACGGGTGCCTTGCTTTATTTTTTCTTTCTCTCTCGAATGAGCTGCTCGAGCTCTTTCCAAATCTCTTCATCATCGCCGGCATAAAGATCCACGAAATTGAGCGTGGAAAATTGGTATGCATTACTGCTTACATTTCGTAATTGCTCGGCGGCATATTCTTCGGCGGTGACGACATAGCGATATTGACGCGAAAAGACCGTCCCGCTATAGACGATATCGTTTACGACGACATATTCTTTTTCAAGCAGCTTTTTAATAACATTCTGTACCGTGTGAATGCTGAGCCCTTCTTTTTCTTTTGCAATCGCCGACGCAACCATCGGCTCGTTTTTGTGCCACAAAATCGACATCACATCTTTTTCGCGGTCACTGATTTTCGGTAATTTCGATTTCATATTATTCTCCCGATATCTTTTTTCCTGATATCCATTGTTCTATAAGAATATAATAATTGTAATCGATTACGATGTCAACAACAAAATGAATTTTGATAAGAAAATGTATTGACGGATATTGTTTGTTATGATAAATTGATATTGTAATATATTACGATATGCAATCAAAGATAGAAAATGTTTTTTGCTTTGGAGTAACAAATGTGGATTTTTCCGCATCAGGTATTGAGCGATGAATTTCTATTTTCAAATTCAGAAAGGAATTCGTATCATCGTATGAAAATTTAACTTCGAATTAAGGAGGATTTTATGAAAAGGTCAAAATTTATATTGTTGGCAATTTTGGTTTTGGCGGTCTGCTTTATCGGCTACAAAAATACTTATCAGGGGAAGTTTTCGAAAAGCATGTATTTCCACAAACGATTCGAAAAAACGGAAGATGCTTTTTTGGACACGAAAATGTTCGGCGATTTGATTACATTCGGCATGGATGAGATTTCCATTGTTGAAGTGAGGGATGTCGAAGCGATGCGTCAAGAAGCGAAGCAAAAGGGCGGAGCGGATATTTTTCCACAAGGGATGAAATACGATGCACCGGTCGCAAATTATAAAAATCCGAAATATAATCCGATTACCAAAGAAATTACGGCGGACGAATTACAGGAAAGTATCAAATTTATCGGCAACAATCAAGTGGAATATAAAGGCAATGTGTTTACGATTGAAACTCAAATTGACAATGTGATGCATACCGGAAAATAATCGAAAGCGATCGGTTTTGAACTTGTTGTGCATAACCGAAAACAGATATCGGAAATTAGGAGGACTTTCCTCCTTTTTTATTGTATTTGATAAGTATCCAATTTTTTCAAAAAATTGATTGACAATAGAAGAAACAAGATTTACAATAAAGAAAAGGTGGGGGTACTATGTCCGGTTTGCTAAGGAATTTGTGGCGCAACAATTATCTCATTGTCATTCTCTGTATCGTTGCGGTGATTTTGAGCATGCGCGATATTATGAAGTATAAGCAGGAAGAACGAAATTTTGATTTTGATATTTTTTTGAACTATACGGCGGTGGTATTCGCAGTGATTACCATTTTTGTTCGCGTGTATGGAATTCTGATGGACGGTTTTTAATAGAGGAGCGCAATGGTAAATTTGAATCGGAATTTGCCATTTTTTTATCCGCAAAAGCTTTTACAAAATGGCCCGAAGGAACCATTTGGAATTTTACAAAAAGATGGTACAATAATAAAAACGAAGTTGCAATCTCAATGGCAGGAAAATCAAATCGTAACGGAAGGGAGAATTTTATGCGAAATAAAATGACTTGTAAGGAGGCGCAATTGAGGAATTTTGAAAATCGACGCGGACTTTTTTCTCATTTCAAAAAAATATCGGCAGCGATGCTTTGCTCGCTGATGATTTTTGCCGTCGGATGCGAAAAATCGCAGGAGGCAAAAAAAGAGCCACGCTTTGCAATCTATGTAAAAGACGGGGAAATGCATTTTACCGAATTGGATAAAATCGAGCCGAAGGAGATTACTTCCAATGCGGTATTGGGTTTGACTTCCGAAGAATACGAGTATCATCCGCTGGACAGTGTACTGACGAAGGTTTCGGCGGACGGCAAGAAAATCATTTATCCGGACGATTTTGTTAAAAAGGATTTTTTGGAATACACGCTGTACTATCGTGAAATCGGAGAAAAGGGTTTGAGCGAGCCGGTGGAAATCGGAGAGAATCTTTATTCCTACAAAGGCGGAAAAGATTTCAACGACATTTATTTCATCGAGCAGGATTCGGATCGATTGTCTCATTTGACGATGGCGGACAAAAAAACGGAAAATATTTCCAAAAATGTATTTGAGTTTATGGCGTCGGATGACGGAAAACGAATCATTTATCAGATGGAGAATCAGCGCGCATATTTCAAGGAAGTCGGCAAGGAGAGAGAAAAACTGGCGGATGATTATATTTTCGTCGCATACAATACCGACGACCTCTCAACATTCTACTACATCGTCGGAGATAGATTGTTCAAGAAGGAAATCGGCAAAGAAAAAGAATTGGTGCTGGAAGGATTCGAGCAGATTCTGAAAGTTTTTCCTTCCGGTGAAATTTACTATACGACCGAAGAGACGATGGAATTCAACGCATCCGACTATATCGAAGATGATATGGTCGAAAGCGACAAAAAACTGGAATATGTAAAAGCGCCGGAGTTCCCGAATCGCGAACATTTCAAGAGTGACGCGGAATATGAAAAGGCTTATGAGGAATATGAGCGTTTGATGAAGCTGGAAAGAGCTTTTTCGATGCGGACGATTCGTGATGAGCTTCGTCACAAGGTGGAAAATAAAGAAAAAATTACGGTGCCGAATTATACACTTCATTATTTTGACGGAAAAGAGAGCAAGCTCATCAGCAAAAATATTATGAAATGGAGTGTTCGATACGCATATTATCCGCTGTTCGAGCAGGATAAAACGGCATTTGCATTCGGAAGTTTCAGCGAGCCGGGCGAAAATAAAATAAAATTGTCGGATATCGTTATTGATTATTATGAGTTGGAAGGCTTAATCGATTTCATTCATGCAAAAGCGACCAAACATTATATAGCAATCGGAGATACCGTCAGCAATCCGATTGTACTCAAAGACGGACTTGAGATGGAAGAGCTTTCGCCATCCTTTGTTTTCACGAAAAAAACGGATAAAGTGTTCTTCACCGATGAAACGAGAGATGATGGAAGAGTGCAAAATTTGTATTCCATCGATATCAACGGAAAAGAAATCGGTGAGCCGAAACTTTATGCCGAAGGAATCAGCGCATACAGTCACAACATATTGGAAGACGGTAGCGTCACTTATTCCAAATATCTCAGCGAGAAAGAATCGGTGCTTTATCGAAATCAGGAGAAGTTGATTGAGGACGGTTTTGCATATCATTATAATCATCGGAACGGCAAGATTGACTTTTTGGTCGTTAAAAATGTGGACTATGACACGAGAATCCAAGATGTGTTCTTGTATAGCGAAGGGAAGTTGCACGAGGTCGGGGAAAAGCTCAGTGAAAATATATTGTTGACACAATCCGGCGATGTCCTCTATCTCAAAGATTACGATCAGGATTCCCAAAAAGGAGATTTGTATCTGTTTGTCAAAGACGGAGAGGACATCAAGATTGATGAAGGCGTATTTAAGATTATGGATCCGAATTTGAGCGAAAATGATTTGGCGGGATAATGTCGATTTGTAAGCAGCTTTCACATTTTATTATAAAGAAGTTTGAAAAACGGATAAGGTTTTAATCGGAAAAAGATATAAACGGACTTGGCTTCCTGCCCGACTTATGCGGCGCTTTGGAAACAAGTCCGTTTTCAGTTGTTTTAGTTTTCGCTTCCGAAAGGTCTTACGATTCCGTTTTCAATTTGAAGCATTCGAGTGCAAAATTGTTCGGCAAGTGAAATATGATGCGATATAAAAAGATAGGCGGTATTGTGCTCTTTTTGATAAGCTTTGAGCATTGAAATGATTTGCGCCTGACTGACAACATCGAGCATGCTTGTCGGCTCGTCAAGTACGATAAGCTCGGGCTTTGTTGCAAGCACTCGTGTCAATGCCAAGCGTTGCAGCTCGCCGCCGCTCAATTCGTTGGGATATCGCTCGAGATGCTCGGCGCGAAGTCCGAAGCGATTGATATCCGATACGATATCTTCCTTCTTCCAATTCTTTTGATAGAGCATATAGGGCTCTTTGATGCTGTCATATATTTTCAATCTCGGATTGAAAGAGACTTCCGGATGTTGAAAGAGGATTTGAATCGAGCGCCGAAAGTTTTTTTGCATCGGATATTGAAGTTTTTCATTATGAAAGGAAATCGTGCCCTCGGTTTGTTTGAGCAGACCGCAAATGATTTGCCCAATCGTCGATTTTCCGCTTCCGCTGTCGCCGATTAAACCTAAGGTTTCCCCTGCATGAATTTCAAAATCGACATTTTTGACCGCCGTGAAATTTTCTTTCCGGGTTTTTCGGTAGGTCATGGTAATATTATTTACTTGCAGCATATTTCCAGCACCTTACCTTTCTGTTGTTTTCGAGTTCGACCATCGGCGGCGTATTTTTGCATTGCTCGCTCGCATACTGACACTTGCCGATATAACCGCAACCGGCCGTCACCAATTCTTTGAACATACTGTCGCCGTGATGTTTCAATCCTTTTTCAGGCATCGCGTTGATGATGTCCTGTGTGTAGGGATGATACGGATTTTCAAAAACCTCCTGCGTGTTTCCGACTTCGATGAGTTCGGAAGAATACATGATGCACAATATATTGCTGATATCTTTTGCAAAATTCAAATCATGTGTGACGCAGATATAAGTTTTGTCCTCCAACAGTGTAAAACAGTTTTTGACCATTTCAATGCGTTTGCTGTCCAAACCTTTGGTCGGCTCGTCCGCCAAAATGATTTGTGCGCCCGCGGAAATCCCCATCGCAATCAGAGCGCGCTGTTTCATTCCGCCGCTGAAAGTGTGCGGATAATGCTTGGCTCTGCTTTCTTCATCGCCGATGTTGAACAGTTTCAGGAGCTCGACGGCTTTATGAAGAATATTTTTTTTGTTTTCCTTCTTGTGTATCAGCAGCGGCTCGCCGACTTGATATCCGACACTTAAAAGAGGATTCATACTGTTGCCGCTCCCTTGCGGAACATAAGAAATTTCGTTACCGCGAATTTCGTTCCAGCGATTGCGCTCAATATGCAAAAGATTTTCTTTGTCGTAAAAAATTTCGCCGCTGATATTGGCACTGTGCGGCAACAATCCGAGAATGGCTTGGAGCATGACGCTTTTTCCGGAGCCGGTTTCACCGATGATGGCGATTTTGTCCATCGGATGAACGCAAAGTGAAAAGTTTTTGAGCGCTTGCGGACCGTCCGTTCCGAAATTTACGCTGAGATTTTCTATTTTTATCAAATTATTTTTCATCCTGTACCGTATAATATCCTATCATCATAAAACCGAGTACGGTGATAGAAATGCAAATGATGGGTGGCAGATACCACCAGACTTGACCACGCAAAATACTGTTTCTGAAAAAAGCATAACGCAAGATGCTTCCCCATGATTTTTCACCGTAGGTTCCCAGTCCGAGAAAACTCAGACCGGCTTCGGTGACCATCGCGCCGGCAATCGACATCGCCCCGCGCACCAAGATGATGTCGCGAAGATTCGGCAATATATGTTTGAACATAATCACGATGCTGGAGACGCCCAGAGTTTTTTCGATTTTAATATAGGGTTGCGTGATAATTTCCTTTGTTTTTGCACGCAAAATTCGTGCAGTTCCCGTCCAAGCCGTAATGCTGAGCGCAATAATCAGATTCCATTTGCTCGGTTTCATAAAAGCCACGAGCAGTATGGTCAGCGGCAATCCGGGAATCGACATTGCGATATTCGTCAATGCGGTAATCAATCGGTCAACCGTTTTGCCGAAATATCCGGCGCACAATCCCAAGACGGTGCCGACGATGGTCGTGATGAGTGCTGCAAAAAATCCGACGAGCAGCGATACTCTCGTTCCGTAGATGATTTCGCTCAGAATGTCCTGACCGACATCGTTTGTGCCGAGCAAATGCTCTCTGCTCGGTTTGAGATATTCGGCACCCATAATATGCGGGTCATGCGGTGCGATGTAGGGTGCGAAAACAGCAACCAATGTCGCAATGGAGACGATGAAGATTCCGATTTTGGTAGCGCGCGAAAATTTTATTTTATTCATAGCCATGCTCCTCGATTCTCGGGTCTATCCAAATATTTACCACATCGCTGAGCCAGTTGGCGAACACGACGGCGACCGCGCTGAGTAGAAAGCAAAATTGTGCCGTCGGAAAGTCGCGTCGGTTGACCGCTTCAAACATCAACTGTCCCATCCCTTTCCAACCGAAGATTACTTCGACGATAACCGAGCCGGACAAAATCCAGCCGAGTTGCATCACGACGGAAGTGGAGTAGGGAACCAGCGCATTTTTCATCGCATGGACGAATAAGACGGCGCGGTCTTTCATACCTTTTGAAACCGCTGTCAGCAGATAATCTTCTTTGCGCACCTGCGAAACGGAACTTTTCATCAGCATAAAGTTGCCCGAAGTTCGACCCAATACCAAGATGATTAACGGCAGGGTCATATGTCGCAAGTAGCTGAAAAATTTTGCGCCGCCGCTCAGACCGGGCGACACCATCCCGTTTATCGGGAATATTTTTAATCGGTATGCAAAGATAATCAACAATATCAGTCCGATACAGTTTGACGGAATCGTATTGATAAATAAGAACAAAGGCGTTGCAATTCTGTCAAACAATTTGTTCGGCTTCCAACCCGCCAATGTGCCGAGCAGACAACCGAGAAGTCCTCCCAAAATCCAAGTGGGAATTGAGAGTATCAAGGTGTTTTTCATCGCTTTCATCACATTTTGAACGACGGGCTGCCGATTCGAATAAGCTAATCCGAAGTCGAATTTAGCAATACTTTTCAAATATCTCATGTATTGAACCAACATATTATCATTCAATCCGTATTTGATTTTCATCTGCTCCAGTTGAGCCGGGTCGTGCTCAAGAAGATGGTAATACTCTTCTTGACCGACCAAGTTGATAATAGGCTCTCCCGGCATCAGATGAATCAATAAAAAACAAATCGAAATAATGATGAATATGGTGATTATCGCATACATTAATTTCTTTAGTACAATATTCATAGTTTTAAGCTATCGGCTTTAGGTTAAACCAAGTTTCCGGATGAATCACTCCCCAAGAAGCGATATTTTTCCAACCCTCGTATTTGTCGGTACGATATGGGAAGAAAGATTTTTCCCAGCAAAGCGATTGAGCAAAGGCGACTTCCTCCGCCATTTTTTGAAGCTTCTTCACATTTTCAACATAGACTTCATTGTTTGTAGCCTGTTGCATTTTGAAGAAAGTGTCCTTGAATTCGTCATTATGATAAGTTCCCCAAATCCAAGTCTGCTCGCCTTCAAATCTCGGATCTGCCAAGAAGTAGCGGAACGCACTCGTGTAATTCGCCATTCCGGAAGTCGTATAGCCGATGAAAATATCATATTTTCCGTCCATGATATTTTTCTCCCATACTTCCGCATTACGCATGCTGTCCTCGTCGATATGATTTTTGATTCCGATTTCTTTGAGCGACGCCATAACGGTGTCGGCGATACGATTCAAGAGCTCCGGTTTTTTTGAGAATTGCGGAGTGACCATGACATCCATCGGGCTGCCGTCCGGATATTCACGGAATCCGTCGCCGTCTTTATCCACATAGCCCGCATCGTCCAAAATCTTTTTCGCCGCTTCCAAATCCGTTGCGAGTTTCGGAATCGAGCTGTCAAATCCGTTGCATGAAGGAGCGATAATACCTGCGCCCGGTGCGGTACCGTATCCGCCGTTGATTACGGTTGAAAGTTTGTCATAGTCCAAAGCCAAACGAACCGCTTTTCTGAAATTGATATCCTCCGCCGGCTTTCTTTCCATTCCGTATGTGATTTGGAAATGGCCTGCATAATCGCTTTCACCCGGATCGATTCCCTCAACATCGAAAACGGTCTCCATAATGGTGGCGTCAATCGGATTGGCATAGGCGTACATCGCATCGATTTCGCCGTTCATCATCGCCAACATCAATGTATCTTCGCCCGAATAGCATTGAACCGTTACTTTATCAACCGTAATATCCCCCAAGAAGTTGTTTTCAGGAACCGCTTCATAGACTGCACTTTGTGCATCCTTGTCAACGGAAACTAATTTGTAAGGTCCGCAACCGACGGATGCATTTTCTTCCGCATACTCTTCGTAGTTTTCAACGCCTTCCCAAATATGTTTCGGATAGACGCAAGCTGTATTCAGTGCGCTGGTGTTGAGCCAATAATACGCATCCGGCTCGCTGAAAGTAAGGGTACATTCTCCGTCGCCGGTGATTTCCCATTTCTCCAAATTGTTTAGAGAACCTACCTTTTTAACATTTTTCATATAGTCGAATGTAAAAAGAATATCTTCGTCCGTCACCGGTTTGCCGTCATGCCAAACCGCAGTTTTCGGGAATGTAAATACGAGTTGTTTTCCGTCTTCGGACACTTCAAATGATTTGAAGAAATATGGTTTCAACTGTTTGTTTTCATCAATGTAGACGAAATTTCCCTGTGTAAAACCGTTGTAGTTCATTTTACCGAAAGCATCTTTTTGTGTTTGCATATTAAACACATTGTTTTCACCGGTCGTTCCGATGATTAGATGCTCAACATGCTTTGCAGAAGTTTTTTCCGCCGGAGCTTCTCCTCCAGATTCAGCCGGCTTGCTTGGGCTGCAAGCTCCCAAAACGAGCACCAAGGCTAAAAAAATCGTGAACAGTTTAAAGCTTTTTTTCTTCATAAACCCTCCTTGAAATAAGTATGTCATCGTTCTTTGAAATAAAAAACTCTCTATACTTGATAGAGAGCGCAAAAAGACAACACAAAAAAATTGCTTTCCATCGCTCGTAGAAATCAAGTATAACGACAAGGCAGGTCTTCTGGCTTAGAATCAACATCCGCTTCGCCTTCCCATGACAGTGGCATATAAAACGGACTCCTCATTTACAGCGGCGGGACCGCATAGGAATTTCACCTATTTCCCTTTTCATCAGCATGCTGAACCTTGAAGGACATATTGAATTAGTGATTAAAACACAATTACAGTATATCTTATAAAATTATATACTGCAAGCGTTTTACGCAAGATTTATCAAATTTCAAGATAAGTTGACGCGCAAATGGAATCGCAATTTGAAATTGAAAAAAACAAAATTTATATAGCGTCTAATTTCGAAAATTCATTCTGAAAAAATCATTCCCTTTCATTGACAATCAAATTGTTTTGCTGTATCATAAACTAGATTAAGATAACTCTTTTAATTTGGTACTGAGAGACTGACAAGGAGGCAATATGAGACACTTAACAGAGATAAGTGATTTTAGCGTGGAGGAAATTTCTTCACTTATTAGCGTTGCTAAAGATATGATGGCGAATCGAAGCAAGTATGCAGATGCTTTGAAGGGTCGTATCTTGGCAACGCTTTTTTATGAGCCGAGCACGAGAACGAGATTGAGTTTTGAAGCGGCGATGCTTCGACTCGGCGGAAGTGTAATCGGTTTTTCCGATGAGGGCAACACTTCGGTTTCCAAAGGCGAAACGGTGAAGGATACGGCTCGCATCGTATCGGGCTATTCGGATATCATCGCGATGCGTCATTATCAGGTCGGCGCACCGATGGAGGCGGCGAGTGTGGCGAGCGTTCCGCTCATCAATGCGGGCGACGGCGGCAATCAGCATCCGACTCAGACATTGACGGATTTACTGACGATTTCATCGGAGCTCGGACGATTGGACAATCTTCGAATCGTGATGGTGGGCGATTTGAAATACGGCCGCACCGTTCATTCGTTGACCAAGGCGATGAAGCGATATAAGAACAATCATTTCGTATTTGTTTCGCCGAAGGAGCTGGCGATGCCCGACTATATCAAAGAGATGCTGCAGAACGAAGGCATAACTTTTGAAGAAACGGAGCATTTCGAGCAGGCGATTGGACAAGCGGATGTGCTGTATATGACGCGAATTCAAAAAGAGCGTTTTGACAGCGAAGCGGAATACCTGCGACTCAAAGATTCTTTTATTTTGGACAAGGCTAAATTGGATTTGGCAAAACAGGATATGATTGTCATGCATCCGTTGCCGCGAGTGAATGAGATTACGGAAGAAGTGGATGCGGATTCCCGAGCGAAATATTTTCAGCAGGCGAGATACGGCATGTTTATTCGCATGGCATTGATTTTGAAACTCGTTCAAGAGAATGAGCAAGTGAAAGGATAAGAGATGATACGAATTAAAAATATCCATATTATTGATAAATATACGGACATCGTGGACGATGTGCTGATTGCGGGCGAAAAAATCGAGTTGATTGGAAAAGAAAAAATCGATGCGAGATTGCAGGGCTCGGAAGTCGAAATTATCGATGGAGAAGGAAAATATCTGTCGCCGAGCTTTGTGGATTTGCATTTTCATCTGCGCAATCCGGGTCAGGAGCACAAGCAAACTTTTGAAGAGGCATCCGATGCCTGCATTCGCGGCGGATATACCAAGGTCGTTGCGATGGCGAATACGGTGCCGATTGTGGACAGTATCGAGCGCATCGAAATGGTGGAGCGCGGTATGCAAAATTTGCCGCTTGAGGTCGTACAAACTTCCGCGGTATCGGTGGATTTACGCGGACAGCAGGTCGTGGATTTTGAAAACTTGCGAAAAAAGACCTTCGTATTTTCCGACGACGGTCGCAATGTCGATAGGGAAGATGTGATGGAGCAGGCGCTTTTGAAATCCAAGGAGCTGGACTTTATGATACTTGACCACGACGAGCCGGAGAGTGAGATGGTGATTCGAAATATCGAGTTGGCGCGCAAAACCGGCGGCAGACTTCATTTTTGTCATATCAGTAAAAAAGAATCGATTGAAGCGATAGTCAAAGCGAAGGAAGACGGACTCAATGTCAGCTTTGAATTTTCACCGCATCATATCTTCAGCAAGAATCTTGACTATCGGGTCAATCCGCCGATTGGAAATGAAGAAGACAATGCGGCGATTCTGCAGGCGATAAAGGACGGCAAGGTGGATGCAATCGCAACCGACCATGCACCGCATACGGCGGAGGACAAACAAAAGGGTGCGCCGGGGATTGCAAATATCGAAACGGCATTCGGGATGGTGCGTAAAATTTTTGCGGACGAAAATATTTCGCTTCAAACGCAAATCACTTTGATGAGCAACAATCCGTCGGAGATGCTTCGCGTTGACAATCGAATTCGAGAAGGGGCAAGAGCGGATTTGGTCATCTTCAACGATGAAATCTATCCGATTGACAGCAGCCGATTTGTCACCAGAAGCAAAAATACGCCATTTGACGATTGGATGGCGCGAGGCAAGGTGGAATATACTTTTGTGGGCGGCGTGCCGTACAAAAATTTCTAGTTGAAGATGTTGAAGTAGGCAAAGAGCGGATTCTTTGTCAAACGAAATGGAGTAAATATGATAATGAATGAATTGAGACATCGCGCGATGCAGATGAGCCCGCTCTGTGTGGGCATCGATTTGCGCGAGAGTCATATACCCAAAGAGCTTTCGGATTTGCCGATTGGTGAGCAATTTACACAATATGCTCGAGAAATCATCGAGTCGTCCAAGGATTACGCGGCTTGCTACAAGGTGCAGATTGCTTGCTACGAATGTTACGGCATCGAGGGCCTGCTCGCTTACAAAAATATTTTGCAGATGATTCGTAAGTCCGGACATATCGCCATCGCGGACATCAAGCGCGGCGACATCGGCTCGACGGCGGAGATGTATGCGAAAGGACATTTTGCCGGAGATTTTGAAGCGGATATCGTGACGCTCAACGCTTATATGGGCGAAGATGCCATCAGTCCGTATGCCGACTATGTGAAAGAAAACAAGGGCGCATTTATTTTAGGAAAAACATCCAATACAGGCTCACGGGATTTTCAAGATTTGAAAGTGGGCGAGAAATTTTTGTATGAGCGCGTCATCGAAAAAATCGGCGGCTGGAACAAGGCGCTCGAAAATTACGAAGGCTTCGGCGGATTCGGCGCGGTGGTCGGTGTGAACAATGCCGACGATATCAAATTGCTGAAGGAAATCACATCCGACCTGTTCCTGCTGATTCCGGGTTATGGGGCGCAGGGCGCGAAGATTGAGGATATTTCGGCGCTCGTGCGTGAAAACAAAAACGGCGTTATCAATGTTTCGCGCGGATATACGGCAAATATTTCGGGAGATTTTCGTAAGGTGTTGAGAGAGCGGGCAGTTACTTTGGCGGGAGAATTAAGACAATGTTTCAAATAAAAAGAGCAAAGATTATAGAGAATCGTCAAATCACATTCGACCTGTTTGTGATGAAGGTTGCCGGCAGTTATGATGTCAGGGAAGGACAGATTTTTATGCTCAAAGCGCTCGATGCGGATATGACGCTGTATCGTCCGCTGAGTATTTTCGACGCGAATGAAGAATCGGTGAGCTTTCTGTATTCCGTCAGAGGAAAAGGAACGGCGATTTTTTCAAGGCTTCGTGCGGGAGATGAAATTTTGCTGCATGGCGCGTATGGGAACGGATTTCCGAAAGCGAACGGGAAACTCGCATTGGTCGGCGGAGGAATCGGCATGGCACCGCTTCTGCTCGTCGCCAAACGCAATCCGAATGCCGAAGTCTATATCGGTGTGCGCGATGATTTATACAATGATGAAGAAATTTCGGCAATTCAAAATCTGTTTTCCGAAGTGAATATGAAATTAAAGGTCGGCGGCATCATCACCGACGCCGTACCTTTCGACAACTACGATGTGATTTTCACCTGCGGGCCGGAAATCATGATGGAGGCGGTGAGTAAAAAACATGCCAATACCTATGTGTCGATGGAAAAACACATGGGCTGTGGCGTCGGCGCCTGTCTTTCATGCAGCTGCAAAGTGGACGGCAAGATGAAAAAAGTATGTCAGGACGGGCCGGTGTTTTTAGGACGGGAGGTGTTTGAATGCGCGAAGTAGTATTTGGAAAAGAATTCAAAAATATCGTCGTCGGCGCATCGGGCACTTTCGGTTTCGGAAGGGAATTTGACAAATTCTACGATGTGTCGATACTCGGCGGCATTTCATCCAAAGGGCTGACCTTGGAGCCGCGTCAGGGGAATTCGGGTATTCGTATCACCGAAACGCCGTCGGGAATTATGAATTCCATCGGACTTGAAAATCCCGGCGTGCGAGCGTTCTTGGAAAATGAGCTGCCCTTTATGAAAAGCAAAAACAATGTGGTCATCGCCAATGTCGGCGGCTCGGATTTGGACAGCTATGTCGAAGCGGTGCGCCTCATCGACGAGCATGCCAAACAAAATGAAGGCGTGGACATTATCGAGCTCAATATTTCCTGCCCCAATGTCAAGCAGGGCGGGATGGCTTTCGGAATTCATGCCTGCGATGCCGCTTTTATCACCAAAGAGATTCGCAAGGTGACGACTTTGCCGCTCGTGGTCAAGCTCTCGCCCAATGCACACAATTTGGTGGAAGTGGCAAAGGCGATTGAGAGTGAAGGCGCGGACGGTCTGTCGCTCGTAAATACTTTTACGGCGCTTGAAATCGATGTAGTGAACAAAAAAGCACTTTTTGACAATATTTACGCGGGACTTTCCGGCCCGGCGATTATGCCGATTGCACTTCGCATGACGAGAGATGTTTGTAAAAATGTAAAAGTACCCGTCATGGCGATGGGCGGAGTCACTTCAGCGATTGATGTCATCAAATTTGTGATGGCGGGCGCAACTTTAGTTCAAGTCGGAACAGGAAATTTTATGAATCCGATGGCATGTTATGATATAATAAAAGGACTGGAAGAATATTTTTCAAAAGAAAATATTACTCCGGCGGAGATAAGGGGAATTATATGATAGAAATTTTGAAAGAGAGCGATGCTTTGCTCGAAGGACATTTTTTGCTGACATCGGGCAAACATTCCAATCGATATGTGCAATGTGCAAAAGTGCTTCGCTATCCCGACAAGGCGGCGAAGATTCTAAAACCGGTCGCGGATAAGCTCAGAGAACTGGATATCGACCTGCTTGTCGGACCGGCGATGGGCGGCATCATCGTGGCGTATGAGCTCGGCAGACAGCTCGGTGTCGAAGCGATTTTTACTGAGAGAGTGGACGGCAAGATGGAATTGCGCCGCGGTTTTGAAGTGAAAGAAGGTCAGCGCATCGCCATCTGCGAAGATGTGATTACGACCGCCAAATCTTCTTTTGAAGTCAAAGAGCTTCTCGAGAGCATGGGCGGTGAAGTGGTTGCACTCGCTTCGATTATCGATAGAACCAAAGGGAATGTCAATATCGATATCATCAGCGCGATTCAGTTGGAAATCGACGCTTATGACTCGGAGGACTGCCCATTGTGCAAGCAAAATATTCCTTATATCAAACCGGGGAGTAGAAACATAAAATAAAGAGGAAGTATGCAGGTATTTAATCTCACAAGTCTAAACATATCTCAGGAAGTGCCGCGCGTCTTGTTCAAACCCATCAATATGAACAGCAAATATATTTTTTTCGAAAAGCTGTTGACGGGATTGGATGATACATGGAGCGAAGGAATCTGGGGATATGATATCAACAGTCATGAAATGAATAGAGTCGACCAAGGTCAGCATGTTTCGTACAAGGAATTGTACGATTTTGACACGCCCCAAATTTTTTGGAACGGGACATCGCGCGTTGACCCCGACGCTATGTATTTTGCAACGATAACCGAATTGGACGAGGAGGAATTCATCGAGTTTTACGAAATCGATTTGCTTTCCGGCGTACAAAGAAATATTTTAGGTTTTAGATTTGCAAAGGACAGCTTCGTGTATAAAAGCATGGATTTGTTGGCGCCGGGATATCTTTTGTTCCGTTTGAGCT
This sequence comes from Peptostreptococcaceae bacterium, assembly GCA_030532905.1. Taxonomy (GTDB): domain Bacteria; phylum Bacillota; class Clostridia; order Peptostreptococcales; family Filifactoraceae; genus JAUNKE01. Next base: position 11,469 of record JAUNKE010000025.1, on the reverse strand, counting down.
ACAATGTCGAGTTTATCGATGTCGATTTCTACGACGATGTGTATTTGTTGGATGTCAAAGAAAAGAAATATTACAGCGTCAACGATGAAACCTTCAAAATCAACGCGGGGAGCATCATCGTGTCGGGCAGTGGAGAAAATGCACGCATATTTTTGGAAGAATATTATTTGGACGAGCAGGAGCAATACGATTTGATTACATCGGAAGAGGTGGAGCTCGCATACGAATTGCACGACTCCATCGACCCGAATCATATCTTTAAGAACACGATAAAGACGACGACTTTGGAAAATTTCATAACACAAATCAAAGCCGGTGCGGATGAAATCACTATGGAAGTGTTGGACGAGCAATTTATGGAAGGCGCGATTCGTCTTATCGGCGAAACGAATGATTTTGTCTATTACAAAAAATTGTTCTACGATTTCGTGCTTAAGAAAAAAGGCGATTTCATGTCGCTTCGAAAAATCGGCAGCTACGAAGTCTATAAAATTCATAAAGAAAGTCTTGAAAAATCCTTTGTTCGTGATGTTCATGACGATTCGGAAATCAAAACCAATTCCAAAAGAGCCTACATCATCAACGATTCGAGATTTCATTCCAAAATTGAGGATTTTGACACCGGCGAACTCGTCTATGATTACAAAAAACGATTTGTCGGCCGCGTATATGAAGAGGTGGCGGACATCGTCGATGATGAATATTTGATTGTGCATCTGGATTCCGACGACCCGCGCATCGCGAGCTATATGATTGTCGATGCCAAGAGCGATGAGATGATGATTGCCGGACATGATGTACTCGTTTTGGAAGACCATATATTTGTTATCTGATAAAAAACACAGCAGTTTATAGGTTTGCGCTCAACTTTGCTCGTACTGTTTGCGTAAATTGATGAAAAATTGCTGTATTTTTTTGAGATTTTTAATGTCATTAGTTACATAATGTGATATAATTAGAAAGCAAAAAAATTAAATCTTAATAAGGAGGGTTTATGAAGAAAAATTTATTAAAAGGAGTCTGGCCGATGTTTCTTCTGGCGGCCGTATTTTCAGTGTTGCCGATTTTAGTTGCGGGAATGCTGGTTCTTTCAGGAAGTAAAGATTTTTATTTGAAGGATGGACGCGTTTATGGGGAAACGAATGCTCCTGTTTCGGTAGTGAATATTGAAGGCTTGGTCGCTTCTATGGGCGAATCCGCAGATGGCAAGTCTGAATTTTTCCTTGTTGAAACGAATGGAAGGGTTGTACTCTTTGAAGCGGAAAAAAACAATAAGGATGTTGCAAGGATGATTGAAAATCCCGAGTCATTGAAAGAGCAACCGATACAGATTGTGGTCAAACAAGTAAATGATGATGTTGATGAAGCTTTGAATTTATCTGAATTGGATCCGCAGATTGTGGGAAGTCTTGAAAGAAATGCATACATTTCTTCTTACGAAAACCAAAAATCGCGTCAGACAATGTTGATGTTGGTATTGGCGTTCTTGATACTTCCGGCATTTATGTTGGTATTGGCAATTACTCGAATCGGTAAAACGAAAAAATCATACGACAAATTATATTCTCTATATCCCGAGCTTGAGAAGAATCCGGACTTGCTGGCGACACAATCCGAATACTATGATGACCTGTTAAAGCTGGCGATATACAAGAATCATCTGATTGTATTCTCTTATGGTTTTGATGCGGTTGATATACGTGAGCTAAAGAGAATCGAATATATCTTGAACACGATTAGTTATGGAGCGGTCAGTGGTAAACATTTTTCTTTCAAAATGACTAAAAACGACGGCTCAAAAGAAATTTTGAAGTTCAAATTCAAGAAAGCTAACAACTTAGAAGAACGAATGGGCAAATTGTCTGCGATGTTGCATACGAAAAATCCATCCATTCAGATTAACTAGATTTATAATTTTTTAATTTTGAAATGGAAAACCGACCGGCAAAAAGGATATCCAAACGAAGTATCCGATTTTCTCGGTCGGTTTTTTATCTGAAAGTCAAAATTTTTCTTCCTTATATATACTACTATATACTCCGAAGAGTCGAACTCAAATCCTTGGTTTTTATGCGGAGATATTCGCATTGTTCATCAAACTTTTCATCTTGTGCTTTCGATAGAGAACAAATACCAGCGGAATGCTGATTCCTTTTACAATACTCGTTCCGGAAATTGCCCACCAAACACCGTCCACGCCCAGCGGAGTTTGTGAAAGCAACAGTGCAATCGGAATTCGCGAGCCCGTCATCAAAATGCTCATCAGAGCGGGAATTCGAGTTTCGCCATGCCCGTTGAATACACCGACGAAAAGAATTTCAAAGCACATAAAGATTTGTGAAAAGCCCAGTATGCGCAGATAGCTGATACCGCCTTCGATGGACGGACGGTCTTCCAAAAAGATGGAAAAGATATTCTCGCCGAAGAATATGAGCAAGACGGTTGCCATCGCTCCGAATAAAAAGGCGTAGGATGCAATGACGATAATGCCTTTTTTGATTCGTTTGAAATTGCCGATGCCGAAATTTTGACCGATGAATGCGGTAACGGCAATCGCCAGTCCGTCTGCCGTCATCCAAGATATCGACTCGACCTGACCGCCGACTTTCTGTACCGCGATCGACACTTCACCGAACTGAGCGATGATTCGGGCAAGCACAATCGAATAGCAGCAGTAGAGTGTCATTTGCAATGCGGAAGGAAATCCGGTTTTACAAATGGTTTTCATAAAAGAAAGCTGAGGTAATTTTCGAATGCTGATTCGCAGCGAATCATCCAGCTTGAGATTGTTCGCCAAGAGCATCAGAAAGACGACCACCTGCGCGGATGCCGTAGCGATGGCGGCGCCGTGAACGCCCAATGCCGGAAAAGGTCCGACCCCGAAGATGAGCAATATGTCGAATACGATATTGAAAATCAATCCCACCGAGTTTGCGATAAAAGGCGAACGCGAGTTGCCAATCGAGTTGAGCATCGCGGATAAGACCGGATTGACATACATAAAAGGCATCGACAGCGCGACGATTATCAAATATTCGCGCGCTTGCCGAATGACGAATTCGCTTCCGAGATTAAAGAATGCTATAATCGGCTGATTGCCCAAGCTCAAAATCGCGGCGATGAGCAGTCCGAATAGGAAGTTTACCCAAAATGCCGCTTCGGAATAGGATTGAACGGCGGAAAAATCTTTTTTGCCGTAGGACTGCGAAACATGAACCTGTGTTCCGATTCTTGCCATCGCGGAGGACGCATTGGCGAACCATAGAAAAAATCCTGCGGTTCCCACTGCGGCGACCGACGGGCTGCCGAGTCTTCCGATACAAATCATATCGATGAAGCTGTAAGTCATGTGGATGAAGGAAGTTGCCAAAATCGGCATCGTGAATCGAAATATTTTCTGCGAAATACTTCCCATTGTCAAATCTATATTTTTGGACATAATGTGCCTCTTTCTTTCGGATTTCTGTTTGTAGACGAACAAATCAATGAATGGTATAATAATTGAAGTTACTAGCCAATTGTAACATACTTTGCGATTGCTTGCTATCATTAGAATGAAAATGATGAAAATCATTTTTAATCCGAAGACGGATGAGGTGCTGCGATGTCTTTAGAGAATGTAAAAAAATATTTTGCTCAATTCAATATGGAAAACAAGGTGCTCGAATTCGATGATTCGAGTGCGACAGTCGAGCTTGCTGCGGAGCGTTTGGGCGTATTGCCGCAGCGAATCGCCAAGACGCTGTCCTTTATGCTTGAGGACGGCTGCATTTTAATTGTGACGGCAGGCGATGCCAAAATTGACAGCAAAAAATATAAACGATTTTTCAGACAGAAGGCGAAAATGGTAAAGCTTGAAGAAATCGAGCATTTGACAGGTCACGAAATCGGTGGCGTCTGTCCTTTTGCCAATCCTCAAAATGTACGAGTCTATACCGATATTTCACTCAAGCGATTCAAGACGGTTTTTCCGGCATGCGGCAGCGAGCGCTCGGCGATTGAACTGACTCCGGATGAGTTGTATTTTTACGGCAAGGCGGTGGAATGGGTGGATATTTGCAAAGCGTGGAATGAAGTCCATTGAAAAGAATGGAAAAAAATTCCGAAATTGGATATAATGAGAACGAAGGAGAATGTATGAGGTTGATTCATAAATTTAGACAGAATAACAATAATTTTTTGCTGGATGTCAATTCCGGCTCGGTGCATGTAGTCGATGATGTCGCCTATGATGTGCTGGATTTTTATAAAGAGAAGGCATTGGATGAGATTATTCATCAACTGCCGCAACACAGCGAAGAAGATATTCGCACCGCCTATGAAGAATTGCAGGAGTTGGAAAAGATGGAGCTGCTTTTCAGCGACGATATTTTTCCGGCGTCTCAAACTTTCAAAGGGCGCAATCCGATTGTCAAAGCGATGTGTCTGCACATGGCGCATGATTGCAATTTGAGCTGTAAATATTGTTTTGCGGGTCAGGGCGAATTCAACGGGCCAAAAGGTCTGATGAGTTTTGAAGTCGGAAAAAAAGCGATTGATTATCTGATTGCCAATTCCAAAAATCGTCGAAATCTCGAAATCGACTTTTTCGGCGGCGAACCGCTGATGAATTTCGGCGTCGTCAAACAGTTGGTTGAATACGGGAATGAAGAAGCGAAGAAGCACAACAAGATTTTTCGTTTCACCATCACGACCAACGGCATTTTGCTCGACGATGAAAAAATCGAATACATCAACAAGCACATGCACAATGTCGTGCTGAGTTTGGACGGACGCAAAGAGGTCAACGATGCGATGCGACCGACCATAAGCGGACGGGGAAGCTATGACATCATCGTTCCGAAGTTCCAAAAGCTCGTGCAGGGACGCGGAGACAAATATTATTATATTCGCGGGACTTTTACGCGAAATAATATCGACTTCGGCAAGGATGTTCTTCACTATCGCGATTTGGGCTTTGAGCTCACTTCGATGGAGCCGGTCGTCGATCATGAGCAAAATGAATATGCGCTGCGCTCGGAGGATATTGAGAAGGTCAATGCGGAATATGAAAAATTTGCCCTGGAGTATTTGGATATACGAAAGCAGGATCCTCGATTCAAATTCTTCCACTATATGATTGATTTGAGCGGAGGGCCATGCGCGATAAAAAGAATTTCCGGCTGCGGTGCGGGCATCGAATATTTGGCGATTACACCGGATGGGGATATTTTCCCATGTCATCAGTTCGTCGGGAAGGACGAATTCAAATTGGGCAATCTGTTCGATGAAAAAATTGAGTTTCCGAAACAAATCGTCGATGATTTTTTGGCGACGGATGTGACGACGAAGGAAGATTGTCAAAGCTGTTGGGCGAAGTTTTATTGCTCGGGCGGCTGCCATGCCAACGCTTACAATTTTAACAATGATATAAAAAAGCCGTACAAAGACGGTTGTGAAATGCAGAAAAAACGAATCGAATGTGCGATTATGGTCGAAGCGATGCTCAAAATGGATGAGCTGGAGAATGTGTAAGACGAGGAGCGGGTATGATAGAGAGTTTGAAAAAATATTCGGGTTTGATTATTGCGGGCGTGGTGTTGATTATCGCGCACAAATTGGTTGAGAACTATGAAGTGTTTCTGGGCGCATTTAATAAATTGAAGGTGATTATGACTCCATTCATTTGGGCATTTATCATCACCTATTTTCTGTTGGGACTGATGCGGTTTTTGGAAAATAAATTGAAGCTCAAAAGAAAATGGGCATTTGCGCTGACCTATTTGGTGTTTTTCGGTGTGATGGGGCTTTTCGGATTGATGGTCGTGCCGGTCATCGTGGAGAATGTGACGGATATCGTTCAGGCAAGTCCGATTTATATTGCCAAAATCCAGCTTCTCATCAACAAGCTGACCAATGAGTTAAAGCTGATTGAGAATGTGCAGGTCAAAGGCTATATCGAGTCGATGAGTTCAAACTTTTCAAAATGGTCTCTGAGCTTTTTGAATACCGCGCTCAACTCGGTCATCACCGGTTTGATCGGCGTTACATCCTGGCTGTTCAAATTGCTGTTCGGCATCATCATTTCAATGTATATTTTATTTGATGTCGAAAGTTTTCAGCGCTCCGCTGAGCGATTTATTCTGGTTCTTTTCGGTGAAAGCAAATCGTCGGGCATTATGAAATTTATGGAGCTGAGCGACCAGATTTTCAAAGATTATTTTGTCGGTAAAGTAATCGACTCGGCGATTGTCGCGGTGCTTTGCTATGTCGGACTGAGCGTCATCGGTGCACCTTATGCGATGTTGATGAGCTTGATCGTAGGAATTTTTAATATGATTCCCTATATTGGTCCGGTCATCGGCGCTTTGCCGGCGGTGGTGCTGACCTTGCTTCTTGACCCGAAAAAAGCATTGTGGGTCGTTCTGTTCATTTTTGTATTGCAGCAGGTCGATGGAAATATTATCGGGCCGAAGGTGCTCAGCGACAAGGTCGGTGTTTCGCCATTCGGTGTTGTGCTCGCGATTGCAATCGGCGGAGGCTTTTTCGGCATGGTCGGAATGCTCGTTTCCGTTCCGATTTACAAATTGATTTCAATCCTTATCAATCGCTGGATGCACAAAAAAATTGTTTCGAGGAAATCAGAGCAAAAGGTTTTGTAAAATTAAGTTTTGTGATATAATAAATTTTTGAGAAATAGTTTTTGGGGAGAGGAATAAATTTTGGCATATATTGTAGTAAAAGAAAGTGGCGCCCTCAAGGGCAATGTTAAAATAAATGGTGCAAAAAATGCGGTGCTTCCAATTATCGCCGCAACTCTATTGGTGGATGGCGTGAGCGTTATCCGAAGCGTTCCGAATCTTCGGGATGTCAATGTCATGAGTGATTTACTTCGTTATCTCGGCGCGAAGGTGCAGTACGACGGTGAAACATTGACCGTCGATACGACCGAAATTAAAGAAACCGAAGCACCATATCATTTAGTCAACAAGATGCGAGCATCTTTTCTCGTGATGGGCTCGTTGCTCGGCAGATTTCATAAAGCGAAAATTTCTTTGCCGGGCGGATGTGCAATCGGAACAAGACCGATTGATTTGCATATCAAAGGTTTTCGTCAGCTCGGAGTTCAGGTTGAAACCGAGCATGGCTATGTCGAAGCGACAACGGACAAATTGGAAGGAAGCAAAATCTATTTGGACTTCCCATCCGTCGGCGCGACCGAAAATATTATGATGGCCGCGGTCTTTGCGGAAGGCACGACGGTTATTGAAAATGTCGCGGAAGAACCGGAAATCGTCGACCTTGCAAACTTCCTCAACAAGATGGGAGCAAAAGTGCGGGGAGCGGGAACCAATACAATAAAAATTACAGGCGTCACCGAGCTTACTTCGGTGGAGCATACGGTTATTCCGGATAGAATCGAAGCCGGAACCTACATGGTGGCGGCGGCGATGACCAAGGGCGATGTGACGGTTGAGAATGTCATCGTTGACCACATCAAGCCGGTTATTGCGAAGCTGCGCGAAGTGGGCTGCATTGTAGAAGAAATGGAAAACACCGTACGAGTGATTGGGCCGGAAGTAATTTTGCCGACCAATATTAAAACTTTGCCGCATCCGGGATTCCCAACCGATATGCAATCGCCGTTTATGTCGATGCTTTGCATGGCGGATGGAAAATCGACGATTACGGAAACGGTTTTTGAAAATCGATTTATGAATGTACCCGAGCTTATCCGAATGGGAGCGAATATAGAAATCAATGGAAAATCAGCCATTGTGGAAGGAAGAGAACAGCTGACGGGTTCCGAAGTCATGGCGACCGATTTGCGCGCCGGTGCCGCATTGGTTATCGCAGGACTGGTATCAGAAGGAGAAACCATCGTAAAAAATATTTATCATATCGAAAGAGGATATGTTGACTTGGTAGGCAAGCTCTCGATGTTGGGAGCGAATGTATATCGCGTGGAAGATTAAGTAGGAGGAACTATGACACCAGATATTGGAATTGATTTAGGAACTGCATCGGTTCTTATTTATGTGAAAAACAAGGGAATCGTGCTCAATGAGCCGGCTGTTGTTGCGATTGATGTAACCAATGGTAATGTGCTTGAAGTTGGAGAAGAAGCGAGATTGATGCTTGGTCGTACACCGGGAAGCATCGTCGCGATAAGACCGCTTCGGGAAGGTGTTATTTCAGATTACGAAGTGACTGAAAAAATGCTCAAATACTTTATCGAAAAAATCACCGGCGGCGTGAGCATGTTCAAAATGTTCAAGCCGAAAATCATGGTTTGCGTTCCATCCGGCGTTACCGAAGTTGAGAAGAGAGCGGTTGTCGATGCAACGATGGAAGCCGGAGCAAGAGAAGTGTATATCATCGAAGAGCCGATTGCGGCGGCAATCGGAGCGGGAATTGATATTTCCAGACCGAACGGCTCCATGGTGGTAGATATCGGCGGAGGAACAACCGACATCGCGGTCATTTCGCTCGGCGGAATTGTTGAAAGCGCATCCATCAAGGTGGCGGGTGATACATTTGACGATGCCATCATTCGATATATGAGAAAAAATCATTCGATGCTGATCGGAGAAAGAACGGCGGAAGAAATCAAGAAAAATATCGGTTCCGCTTATCCGAGAGAAGAAGAAGTCATCATGGCGATTCGTGGACGAAATCTGGTATCCGGTTTGCCGGAAACGAGAGAGATAACATCCACCGATATGCTCAGCGCGCTCAAAGATTCCGTTGTGCAGATTGCGGATGCGGTGCACTCGGTGCTTGAAAAAACACCACCGGAGCTGTCAGCCGATATTTCGGACAAAGGAATTCTGATGACGGGCGGCGGCTCATTGCTTTGGGGATTGGACAAGCTGATTCAGAAAAGAACCGGCATCGACGCATTCGTTGCGGAGGATGCAATTTCCTGTGTCGCAAGAGGAACGGGCGAAGCGCTCAACTCCATCAAATTGATGAGCAAAAGCTCTTACCGAAAAAAATACTAAAAGCTAAAAAATCCGGCATTGAGAAATCTCAATCGCCGGCTTTTCTTTTTTCTACAAAGAATTTGCCGACATAGAGTAAAATCATTCCGATACGAATTTTACAAAAGTTAGATTGATAAAAAAATTGCTGGGGATTTTTATTGGTGGTATAATAATGAAATTAGGAGAGTGTTATGGAAGAAAATAATTTATTAAAAAGGAATGAAATGAATTCAGAAAAAAATTTATCCAAAGCCGCTGAAAAGGATTTGAAAAGCCGAGATGAAAATCCGCTGGCAACTCAGGATATAAGCAGATTACTTAAGCGATTCGCAATTCCGAGCGTTATTGCGATGTTGGTTACGGCGCTTTACAATGTCGTTGACCAAATTTTTATCGGTCAGGGAGTCGGGGTACTCGGCAATGCGGCAACAAATGTCGCCTTTCCCGTCGTAACGGTTACGATTGCAATATCTCTGCTTATAGGAATAGGCAGCGCGTCCAATTTCAACTTGGCGATGGGACGCGGAGACAAAAAAACGGCGGCGAAATATGTCGGCAATGCCATCGTGTATATGGCGATTTTCGGCGTGACGCTGGTTGCCATCGTACTCACTTTTTTAGAGCCTTTGCTTCTGCTTTTCGGAACGACCGAGCAGGTGATGCCTTATGCCAAAACCTATTTAGGCATTACGGTATTCGGATTGTTGTTTGCAATCTTCATCACCGCCGGTTGCAATCTGATTCGTGCGGACGGCTCGCCGAAGCAATCCATGCTGATAATGTTGACCGGCGCCATCACCAATATGGTATTGGATCCGATATTCATCTCGATATGGGGAATCGCCGGTGCGGCTTGGGCAACGGTCATCGGACAATTTATATCCTTTGTATTGGTCGTGTCCTATCTGCGCAACTATAAATCCGTTGTGCTGCATAAGGAATGTTTCGTACCGGATTTTTCGTATTTCAAAAATATTTGTAAGCTCGGCGGCGCCGCTTTTTTCAATCAGGTTGCCTTGACCTTTGTGCAAATCGTGATGAACAATACGCTGAGACATTACGGCGCGCTTTCACCATACGGCGCGGAAATTCCGTTGGCAAGTATCGGTATCATCACCAAAATCAATATGCTGATTTTTGCAACATCCATCGGAATTGCGCAGGGAAGCCAGCCAATCATCGGTTTTAATTACGGTGCAAAAAATTACGACAGAGTCAAGCAGGCGATTCGCTTGGCAATTCTCTATGCGACGATTATTTCGACGACGGGATTTTTGTGTTTTCAATTTTTCCCAAGACAGATATTGAGCATTTTCGGAAAAGGAAGCGAAGAATATTTTTATTTTGCTACGCGCGCGCTCAGAATCTTTTTGTTCATGACCTTTATCAACAGCATTCAGCCGATTGTGGCGACTTTCTTCACATCGATTGGCAAAGCGGGTAAGGGATTGTTGATGTCCTTGACGAGACAGGTGATTTTTTTGATACCGCTCATTTTGTTTTTACCGACACAATTCGGAATCGAAGGTGTCGTATATTCGGGACCGATTGCCGATGCGGCGGCTGCGGTCGTTGCCATCGTGTTCCTGGTCAATGAGATTCGGCATATCAACCACACAATTTTGCAGGAGAGCAAAGAAGAACCCATTCCGGTCGCTTAACGGATGGGCGAAATTGAAAATCAAAAAGAGAATTCAAGAAACAAAATTCAAATTCGCAATGCTATAACAAAAAATCGGAGGTATATGTGCATATTTCAGAAAAACTAATCGACGAATCCGTCATTCCTTTTCAAAATCCAAAGGCCTGTGTGCAAAATTCGGATTTTGATTCGAAACGATGGATTTATATTCCGTCCTTTTATTCGTCATGCCGATATATTCTCGGAACCGTGGGAAACAGGTCTTTGATTACAATCGGAATCAATCCGTCAACCGCTTCTCCGAATAATTTGGACAATACCTTGAAATCGGTCGAACGAATCGCATTCGGCAATGATTTTGATTCCTATATCATGTTCAATGTCTATGCACAACGAGCGACCGACCCGAGCGATATGCACAAGGAACTGGATTCCCGATTGCATATTGAAAATATGAAGGCGTTTCGGTACTTGCTCGAGCAATCCGAGGAGAGAGCGATGATATGGGCGGCTTGGGGCACTCTGATTGAAAAGCGAAGCTATCTCAAAGATTGTTTGCTTGAGATGGTGAAATTGGCAAATGAATACGACGCCCGATGGTGTCGAACGGGCAATTTATCGAAAAAAGGACATCCCCATCATCCGCTGTACTTGAAAAAAGATTCGAAATTAGTTCCCTTTGACATCGACGACTATTTACGGAAACTGTAAAATGTTGGAAGAAATTTTTACAATTATTTTTGGCAGAACCATATTTCTCTAAGAATTTGAAAATGAGATTCCGAGAATTATATTTTGGCTGTGAAGGGGGCTGTTGCAAAATAGCCCCTAAAAAAAATGGCAAACTCATAAGAGCAAGCC
>JAUNKE010000024.1 GCA_030532905.1 Peptostreptococcaceae bacterium | reverse complement strand
ACAATTACAGAATACCGATTGCAAGACATCGATCGACGAAAAAAAGTTGTTTTAAGAAACTACAAATTTCGATATACTTTTTGTTTCGCTTTTGCTATACTTAGATTACAACTTTGAGGTTGAATGTCGAGTTGTCGTGACGACAGCTCAAAAAGGAGAGAAAATTTTTATGAAATTTCAAGAACTGCCTTATCAGCGACCGGATATCGATCAGGTCACTGCAAGTTATAAGAGCATGAAGGAGAAAATCGAAAACGCTTCGACAGCGGACGAGCAGATCGCATTGATTAAGGAATATGCCCTTTTGAAGAAAGATAATGACAGTACGGTCAATATTTGCAGCGTTCGCTATTCCATTGACACGACCGATGAATTTTATTCTGCGGAGAATGATTTTATGGATGAGCATACACCGATTTTTCAGAACTTGGATGTCGAAGTGCAAAAAGCGATTTACCATTCCAAATTCCGCAATGAATTGGAAAAGGAATTCGGCAAGCATTATTTCAATTTAATGGAATGCCATCTTGCACTGAATGAAAAAGCCATTCCTTTTATGCAAAAAGAAAATGAGCTGACAACAAAATATAACAAAATCATCGCAACCGGAAAGGTAAATTTCCGCGGAAAAGACTACACGCTCACACAGCTTTCGCCATTGCTTCAAAATACGGATCGTGAGTTCAGAAAAGAAGCTTATCTGGCACGCAACCGATTCTACGAAGCGCATCAGGATGAGTTTGACACAATCTATGACGAATTGGTGAAGCTTCGTCACGAAATGGCACTTGCACTCGGCTATAAGAACTATGTGGAGCTGCAATACAAATTGTTGATGCGTACGGATTATGACCACAACGATGTGGCGAAATACCGCGAGAAAGTGCTCAAGACGATTACGCCGCTTTCCGTCGAGCTGAGAAAACAGCAGACGAAACGACTCGGCATCTCGGATTTCAAATTCTATGATGTTCCATGTATTTTTAAGGACGGCAATCCGAATCCGAACGGCGAAGAAAAATTTATCGTTGAGCAGGCGAAAAAGATGTATGATGAGCTCAGTCCTGAAACGAGCGAATTCTTCAATTTTATGGTGAACAATGAGCTGATGGATTTGACGGCGAAACCGGGCAAGCAATCCGGCGGATATTGCACGAGCTTCGACAAGTACAAAATGCCGTTCATCTTCTCCAATTTCAACGGAACGCGCGGCGATATCGATGTCGTTACGCATGAAGCGGGTCATGCATTCCAAAACTATATGTCTCAGGGAATGTTGCTTCCGGAATATATTTGGCCGACCTTTGAAGCTTGTGAGATTCACTCGATGAGTATGGAATTTTTGACTTGGCCGTATATGCATTATTTCTTCGGTGATGAAGCGGACAAATTCAAATTTGCGGCATTGACCGATTCCATCAACTTTATCCCGTACGGCGTGACGATCGACCATTTCCAGCATTTCGTTTATGAGAATCCGAACGCGACTCCGGCGGAGCGTCGAGCGAAATTCCACGAGCTTGAAATGATGTATCGACCGTATTTGGACTATGAAGATGAATATTTGGCAAGCGGTACTTTCTGGTTTATGCAAAACCATGTGTTCAACACACCATTCTATTATATCGATTACACTTTGGCTCAGGTTTGCGCATTCCAATATCTGATTAAGTCTCTGGAAGACCCGAAAAAAGCGATGGACGAATATATTCATCTGTGCAAAGCGGGCGGTTCCGCATCATTCTTTGACTTGATTGAAATCGGCAAGCTTAAAAATCCGATGACCACGACGGTATTGGAGGACATCGTGCCGAAGCTTCAAGAGATACTCGCATCTTTCAATATGTAATATAAAGTTAAAAGACCTTGCAGCCTTTCGGCGACAGGGTCTTTTTTATCCATATTATTGCAAAAAAATCTATCCCAAATAATTTCCGACGAACAAACCGAAGTAGTTCCCCACGACATAGCCGAGCGTTCCGACCATCATAATCGGACCGATGAGCTCCGTCCAACCTTTTGAAATCGCCATCGCCACCGCCGTAGTCGGCCCGCCGATGTTGGCATTGGATGCCAAAATGATTTCTTCCAAATTGAATCGGAATATTTTTCCGCCGATAAAGGTCACCAGCATGTTCAGCAACACCATGATGGCGCAGAACAAGAGTAAGAGCGGCGACTTGGTAATGATGACGACGATGGATGCCGGCACACCGATTACCACAAAGAAGATATATATAAGGAAGGTTCCGATTTCCTGTGAGCCGCGAATTTCGCCGAACAATTTCGGGAATATCGTTGCAAGAAGCATCGTAAGCGTCGTAATGAACAGATATTTGTTACCGAGCAGCGTAATGATTTTCCCGATATTGCCGTTCATATTTTTTCCAATAGCTTCGGTCTGCGTTGCCAACATTTGCGAAAGTGTTACGATGGCAATCGAAATCGCAAAGGTAAATGCGATATCTTTGAGCGAAATTTCTTTTCTGTCCCAGTACGATGCGGCAACGGTTTTTCCTTCCACCTTCCCTTTTTTTTCCACTTCGTCCATAAAAGGATGTTTGTAAGTTTTTCTGAAAAACTTCATCGTCGGAATCGCAATCAGTACAAAGAAATATAATGCCATCAACAAGTTGTCCGCAACCACCGCGGCGGAAACCAATTCGCTATCCACATTGAAGGCACCGGACATCGCCGCAAAGTTTACGCTTCCGCCGATGTAGGAGCCCGCCATCATCGCCGCCACTTTGCTTAAATCCGGAACCAAGTCGCTGAGCAAATAAAATCCGACAAAGGCGCCGAGCACCGTCCCCAACGAGCTGATTAAAAAGATGATGAGCAAGCGACCGCTCTCTCTCCAAATCTTGCGCAAATCACTCTTGAACAACAGCATCGGTATCGCGAGCGGCACCACATAAGTCCAGACGGAATCATAGGCCGGCGCATCGGTCGGAATAATGCCGAGATTGGATAAAATCATCGCGCCGAGCAATGCGATAATTGCACCGCTGAGCTTGGATGCCCAATCGTATTTTTGCTCCAAATAAATCGTAATCGCGGCCCAACCCGCCATAATCGTCCACAAAGCCCATAGATTGTCCGCGCTGATTGCAACGGAATCTCTCAGCTTTATCAAAATGTCCATCAATATTCTCCTTTCAAACCTTGAACTTCCCCCAAAATTATTTTTCACAACAACCATACTACACTAAATTTTTTTATACGACAAGATTTTTATGATTTCACGGCTTAATTTTTTCATAAAAAATTTCTATTTTAGCGAAAGCACATAAATTCTTACAATTATTCTACACAAAATCAAATTTTTCTACGATAAAGACTACCATTTTTCAAAATTTGATATATAATATAAATGGAATATAATTTGACTAGGAGGTATATTATGGCTTTAATGAACAGTCGCCAAATGTTTAAGAATGCGTACGACGGAAAATACGCGATTGGTGCTTTTAATGTAAATAATATGGAAATAATTCAAGGAATTATCGGTGCCGCAGTGGAGCAGGAATCCGCAGTAATTTTGCAGGTATCCGCAGGCGCAAGAAAATATGCCAATCCGATTTATTTGAGAAAATTGGTTGAGGCTGCAGTAGAAGAAACCGATTTGCCAATCGTACTTCATTTGGATCATGGTGACAGCTTTGAGCTTTGCAAGCAATGTATTGATGACGGATTTACTTCCGTAATGATTGACGGCTCCGCACTTCCTTATGAGGAGAATGTGGCACTTGCACAGCGTGTTGTGGAATATGCTAAACCTCGAAATGTAACCGTTGAGGCGGAACTCGGAAAATTGGCCGGCGTGGAAGATGATGTCAATGTCAGCAAAGAAGATGCGACTTATACAGACCCTGACCAAGCAGTTGATTTTGTGAAAAGAACCGGCGTGGATTCGTTGGCGATTGCAATCGGAACAAGCCATGGTGCATACAAATTCAGCGGCGATCCGAAATTGGATTTCGCTCGACTTGAAAAAATCTCCAATCTTCTTCCGGAGTTCCCATTGGTGCTTCACGGCGCATCTTCGGTAATTCCGAAATATCTTGATTTGTGTAATCAGTACGGCGGACAGATTCCGGGCGCAAAAGGAGTGCCGGAAGATATGCTGAATAGAGCATCCAAATTGGGTGTATGTAAAATCAATGTGGATACCGATTTGAGAATGGCGATGACGGCAGCGATTCGTAAAGTGTTCGCAGAGCAGCCTTCTGAATTTGACCCGAGAAAATATCTTGGACCGGGCAGAGATGCTATCAAAGAAATTGTCGCACACAAAATTAAAAATGTATTCGGTTCCGCAGGCTCCGCAAAACATTTCAAATAAAAAATCGCAACCCCCATTCGTTTGGGGGTTGTTTTATATCCTATTCTTTTAACTTTTTTACTCACCAATCTCATCAAAAACCATATTGATTTCCTCAAACACTCTAATCGCCTTAGCAAAATCTTGTTTCTTATCCGTATATAACAAAGTTTCATGCAAACTCTCATAGTTTTTCTGAACCCGTTTGTCGAACTTTTCTCTCCACTTATCAAATTCATATTTATCCGACGGATTATATTCCTTCCCTAAATCTCTCTTTGACAAATACTCTCTATCTGTTTGTTTCGTAAGCTGTATAATCGATTTCAACGCATCTTTTTGAAGCATAAAATCATGAATTTCATCCATTGAATATAATTTAACAACATCATAAATATGTCTCACTTTACTTGCTAAAGTCCCACACAGAGCATGCCGCTTGACAGAAAGAATTTTATCTATAAAGGTCCTCTCAATATGCAACACATTTATCTCGAAACTTTGCAACTGCAATTTTTCAATTTCTTCGTGCATTTGTATATACTCTAAATACTCCTGAATATATGATTTAATAACCTTTTTGCTGAATGGATGAGGACGAACACTCGCTCCAATCTCCAATTTTATCTTTTCATCATCCTTGTTTTCATCTGATAACCAAACATAGCTACTTTTGTTTTTAGGATTTCTTTCTTGTATTATCTTCTCAACTTTAAAGCCGGAAGACAGGATTTTTTCAATGCTTTTTAAATCTCTTTCTACATGTTTATCACTCAAATCTTCCTGAGGATCATAGGTTAAGTCGATATCCTCTGAAAAACGCTCAATCGAATTTGGAAAACATTTACTGAGAGATGTCCCTCCCTTAAACACGACCCGATTGGAAAAAGAGCTTTCAGACAACTGATGAAGTGCCATCACGATATAATAATCTTTCTCTACCGCTTGTTCCGGAATTCGCAACCATTGACTTGTCAACGCGACGAGTTCATCAAATTCTTTTTTATCAGGATGCTTTCTCATACAATTCCTCCATACAAATCGAGCTGTATCTCGATGTTTTACTCAAATATTGCCCTACAGTATTTTCAATCTGATAATAATCTAAAATATTTTTAAGTGAAGCTAAGGTGCTTTTCTTATATTTTATTTTGTTCATCAGTTTTTTGAGGACTTTCTCATCATAAAATTCAATACTGTTTTTTACAAACAACAAGAAGTTCTCTCTATTCAATTCCTCAATTTCACGGCAATTTTGAATCACATCCATCAATTCAATGATTCGTATAGTTTGAATATCAAATCTCAAATCCAATTTGTGTATAGTTACATTATTTAACTTTCTTTTGTCTTTCAATGTATTTTTAGAATATATTTCAACCGTTTTCGATACTTGCGTAGTGATACCGTATCGATTATACATTCTATAACCAAAAATAACACCTTGGTTTCGATTCTTACCTATATAATAAGAAATAATATCTTTTTCTCCCGCAATTCGTTTCCCGAACTTCCCATAAGAAGCTCTACAATATATCCCCTTTCCCATCCGATGTAATAGTCCTTCTTTCGTCATTCTTGACATCGCCTTGTGAAAAGCAGATTCGGATATATCTTGAAATTTGTTTTTATATATTTTCTGTGCATCAATAATTTCTAAAGCAGGATATGATTCGATATCTAATAGGATTTTTTTTGTATTATTCATATTCTCCCTCCTTATCTATATCTTATTTATATCCACTTTATTTGTCAAGTTTTTTAGAATTTATACTGACAATTTTACATTCGAAACTACTGATTGTACATATCATTTACCTTTCTCAATTTTAAAATACCGACCCAATAAACATCGAGTCGGTATTTTTTTATCCGAGCAGGACTGCGCCGATAACGCCGCCGATGATAAGCGGTATGTCGAAGGCGATGAAGGTCGGTACGCAGGTATCCCAAATATGTTCATGTTGTCCGTCGGCATCAAGTCCCGAAGTCGGTCCGAGCGTCGAATCCGATGCAGGCGAGCCGGCATCACCAAGCGCCGCCGCCACACCGATAAGCAAAATCGTACTTTCCGGAGAAAATCCGAGCGTCGTACAGAGAGGAACATAAATTGCGGCAATAATCGGTATCGTGCCGAAAGAGGTACCGATTCCCATCGTGATGAGCAGTCCGACCAACAGCATAATGGTCGCCGCCATCGCTTTGGATGCCTGCATATACACCGCCGCATTCTTGACGAGCTCATCGACCGCCCCGCTTTCCTTCAACACTTTTCCGTATCCGGAAGCTGCCAACATGATAAATGCGATATAACCCATCATCGCAATCCCGCCGTTTATCACTTCGTCCATATTTTTCCAACGGATACAGCCTGTCAAAATCATTGTAAAAATCCCCGACAGCGCTCCGTATGCGAGCGACTCGGTATATGCCGAAACAATCGCGGTTATCAAGCAGGCGAGCAAAGCGCCCCATGCCGCTCTCGTCATCTTCGGCTCGGCTTGTTCTTCATGCGTTCCCTTAATTGCTAAATCTTTGTATTGTCGATTTTTCCCATAGAGCACAAAAACACAAAATACCAATCCGATCAACATCGACAATCCGGCAATCCACATTACCGAAACGATTTGTTTCAGGCTGACATCCAAGCCCGAATTGGCGACATTGGTTTGAATCGTTTGGTGAAATTGAAGTCCGAAGCCGAGAGGAATGACAATGTACGGCGCTTTCAATCCGAAAGTCAGCGCACAGGCAACCGCGCGACGGTCAATCATCAACCGATTCATCAGTGAAAGCAACGGCGGAATGAGAATCGGAATAAAAGCGATGTGTACCGGAACGATATTTTGGGAAAAACAAGCGATGAATGCAATGGCAAATATCAAAAAGAATTTTTTCCCCGACAGCACTTGAGATATTTTTCGAGATAAAATCGTTCCCAATCCCGAATCCGCCAGCGCGACCGCAAATGCACCGAGCAGGATGTAGCTCAATGCCATCGACGAGTTGCCGCCCATTCCGGAAATGAATACCGAAATGATATTATTTTCGGCTCCGGGAGAGTAAATCGGCATTCCGGCAACGACGCCGCCGACAATCGCCGACACGATAATCGACAGCAGGATGTTGAATTTGAATAAACAAAGCACACACATTACTATTACAGAAATAACGACTGCATTGAATAACATTGAAACCTCCTTTACTCCTAAAAAATTATACTTATTCCG
Organism: Peptostreptococcaceae bacterium; assembly: GCA_030532905.1. Lineage (GTDB taxonomy): Bacteria > Bacillota > Clostridia > Peptostreptococcales > Filifactoraceae > JAUNKE01. The sequence goes on along the minus strand of JAUNKE010000024.1, from coordinate 24,965 downwards.
ATATTACTGACATTCGTCACAATTGTCAAGCATTTTGTATTGCACCGGATTTTTTATACAAATATTTTACATTTTTTGATGAAATTGAGTGCAAAAGATTGTCAAATCAAGATAATTTTGGTTAAATAGTGTTAAAGAGATTTTTGATACAGGGAGTTTATATGAAAATCGGACAATTTTTCGAGGAATACAAATCCTTTATACAATCTTTTTCACATGGAGCGAGTCGTTTTCTAAAATATCAAATCACCACAAAATTGCTCATATCCGTACTTATTCTGCCTCTATTCGCTACACTCATTCAGGCATTGGTTTATTCGAGCGGACGCCCCGCCGTCAGCAACAATGAGATGGGACAATTCCTATTCAGTCCGCATGGCATTTTGTTTTTGGCAATCGGAGCCTTTGTTTTGGTGCTCAGCGTTCTGATTGAATTGGGCGGTTTGGTGCTGCTCAGCGCACAAATTCTACATAACAAACCGGAAAGCAGCTACAAAGATTTGATGAAATCCAATTTCAAATTGTTACCTAAAATGTTTGAAATCGGAAGTTTTATCCTGCTTTTATATCTGATATTTCTCGTTCCGCTGTCAAAAATCGGCGTGACGCTCAGCTTTTTAGGCGGGATTCGTATCCCGAGTTTCGTCAATATTTTTGTGGAAGAGCATTTCAGCTATAAAGTTCTATACTATCTGTTGCTCTTTGTTTTGCTGTGCATCAGTATCCGCTGGATTTTTCTTTTTCAATTTATGATGATTGAGCAGAACAGACCCTCACAAGCGTTGAAGAACAGCTCCTTACTCTTTAAGAAAAATTACAAAGAATTCTTTTGTCATTTGGCGATGGTCGTCATCATCAATCTGTCGCTTCTGTTTGTATTTTCTTGGCTCTGGAATAAGGGACTTTCGTTCTTCGTATGGAATCTGACCGGCGACTCGACGCGATGGCTTCTACTCGTTCTGCTTTTTGTCAAAAATATTCTGCTCAGTTTGACGGCTCTGCTTCTGATTCCGTTTGAGCTTCACTTTTTGACAAATCTGTTCTATCATTTCGTGAGCAAGACGGAGCCGTTCTGCCATCAATTACATTCCTGTCCGGAGATTCCGGAAAAAAGCAAACTCTCACCGATGGACAAAGTATTTTGTCGCAAAAAATCTATTTGCATCGGTGTATTAAGCGCGATTGTTATAATTTCGATTCCGCTCGGCTTTTTCTATGAAGAAATTTTTGTGAAAGAAAATTCCGCTCTAGTCATCGCACATCGAGGCGGCGGTGGACATTCCATTCCCGAAAACAGTCTGTCCGCTTTTGAATCCGCCATCAAAAACAGAGCCGATTATATTGAATTGGATGTGCAGCGCACGAAAGACGGCGCTTACATCATTCATCACGATTCGGATTTTGAGCGATTGGCGGGCGTTTCCAAAGCTTCTTTTGAAATGACTTTGGACGAAATCAAAGCACTCGACATCGGAAAAAAATTCCCGAATTACCCGAATGAGCGAATTTGCACTCTTGCGGAAACGCTTGATTTGTGTCAAAATAAAATCGGGCTGTTTATCGAACTCAAAGGAGAAACCGCAGACAAACAAATGGCGGACGATATTGCTTTGATGCTTACGCACAAAGAAACGGATAAAGAAATTGTATTGGTGAGCTCCAATTCGACATTGCTCGAATACATTCAGAAAAACTATCCGGAGCTTAAAACCGGATTCGTCTATTATTTTGCTCTCGGGAAGGCGGGGAATTTTTCCGCAGACTATATTATAATAGAAGAGAGCGCCGCAACCGACAATGCACTCAAGAGTATTCATCAAGCTGAAAAGCAATCGGTCGTCTGGACCATCAATCGTCCGAAGTCGATGCGACGATTGATTCAAAAAAATGTGGATGCCATCATCACCGACGATGTTCAAACATTACGAACAACGATTGAGGAATTTGAAAAACAGGATTATCATAATCGACTGCTCGATAAAATCATTTCCATCGCCAATTAGTTTGGCTTGTGATTTTATTTTAAGAAGTCGATATAATAATAGAATTTAGGGGAATTCAATTTTAATACTTAGGAGGAGAAAAATGAAATCAAAAGTAGCTGTTTTATCCCTGTTGCTCATTGCGACAACCACAATCACCTCATCCGCTTTGAATCTCGTAGTCAACGGAGCGTTGATGAAAGACGCGGAGCCGAAAATCATCAAGAGCAGAACCTTTGTGCCGGTTGCATCCATTGCGACTGCGACTGCCGCTAATGTCGGATGGGATCAAGCGAGCAAGACGGTAATTATTCAAAAGGACGATGTGGAGCTCAAAATCAAGATCGGTGCAAAAAATGCGCAAAAAAACAACGAGAACATTCCACTCGATGCACCCGCTCAGGTAATTAAGGGAAAGACCTATGTACCGCTTTCTTTCATCACTGCGAATCTGAACATTCCGGTTCAATACGACAATGTGAGCAAGACCGTTTTTGTAGGCGATATCGATCTGTATGCACCACCGATTCCGGTAAATCCGGGCACTCCGCAGAATGATAATTCCGGTGTCGTCTCGGACAAAAAACAAAATGCCAAGCAATATCCCGAGGATAATAAGCATGTTGTAACCAATTCGGAAAAAGAAGGCGTCTGGATAAAAGGCAATATGCGTAGTCATATCTATCATCTTCCGGGCGGCAAACATTACTACAAAGTATCCGCTCATAACATTGTGTGGTTTCAAACTGAAGAAGAAGCACAGGCAGCCGGATATCGCCGAGCAGTAGAATAATTCATACTAATACCCATTAAAAACAGAGTTATCAATAATTTGTATTTTGAATAACCGTTTTTGGCTTCCTGCCTTGTAGGGAACGGTGGCAGTAGGTTACGGATATACAATCTCACTTCGGTCGTTGTATATCTCGTCAACCCATGCATGAAACCTACCAAAAATTTTTATCACTGCGCTCAAAAATTTGGTTAGGTTCGTAACCCCACCGTTCCGCCGTTCCATCGGAACGGAAAAAGAATATTTTTTCTGTGGCGTATTAGGTATTAGTATCAAAAGCTTATTTAAGATATAAATTACAAAGAGCTGTTGCAAGATGAGATTTTTCATTCCGCAACAGCTCTTTGTAATTCCGGCGATATGTGTAAATATTATCCAACTGCGCTGTAAAATTTATTTTATGCTCACAAAAAATGGCTTACCCTTACGAGTTCGCCATTTTTTTGCGACCATTTTTCAACAGCCGATTTTATAAAGTTCTTTATTTCAAACAGTTTTTATTCGCAAAGCAAAGATGTTTTTGAAAACATACGAACCGAAGAATGTCGTCTGAAAAATCATAGACTAGAACAGATTTTCAGTCGAATGCAATTTTTGGATTTCATTCTCACTATATCCCAAGAAGTCTTTGAGTATCTCGTCGGTATGCTGCCCCAAAATCGGCGCCGGGGAATGAACTTGCCCCTGCGTTTCGCTCATTTTAATTGCCACTCCCGGAATTTTTGTTTTTCCCGCCACCGGATGCTCTATCTCTACAATCATATTTCGTGCATTGACCTGCGAATCTTCAATCACTTTATCCACCGTATTGATAGGGCCGTTCGGAACGCCCGCCGCATCCAAAATATCCTGCCATTCTTTTGTTGTTTTCTTTGCCGTCAATTCATCGATAATCGGTTTGAGCATTTCTATATTTTCGGTTCGCTTCGGATTGTCGATGAAACGCGGATCGGAAATATATTCTTCACCACCGATGAATTCCATCAATTTACGATACAATACATCATTTCCCGCCGCAATCATAATTTCGCCGTCGGAAGTTGTGAAAGGCTCAAAAGGTGTAATGGATGTGTGTCGATTGCCCGCCGGTTTCGGTAAAACACCCGAGATAAGATAGCGTGAAATCGCATTTTCAAGCATTGCCACCTGACAATCGAGCATTGCCACATCAACTTTCTGTCCGATGCCCGTAAGATTTCGATAGTTGAGCGCAGCTAAAATTCCGATTGCCGTAAAAAGTCCCGCTCCGATATCGCCAATCGATGCACCGACTCGACTCATCGGTCCTTCTTTCGGTCCGGTAATACTCATGATACCGCCCATCGCCTGAACAACCGCATCATAAGCCGGTCTTTTACTGTATGGACCGGAATGTCCGAAGCCGGATGCCGCCGCATAAATCATTCCGGGATTTACTTTTTTTATTTCTTCATATCCGAATCCAAGTTTTTCCATCGTTCCCGGACGGAAATTTTCGACAAGAACATCGCATTTTTTTACAAGATCCCAAAAAATCTTTTTGCCTTCTTCACTTTTCAAATTCAATGTAATGCTTTTCTTGTTTCGGTTGATGCTCATAAAATATGCACTTTCTCCTTCAAGATAGGGACCAAATGCTCTGGAATCGTCGCCCGTTTTCGGCGATTCTATTTTGATGACTTCCGCTCCCATATCCGCCAGAAGCATCGTTGCATAAGGACCCGCCAGCACTCTGGAAAGATCGAGTACCTTTATATTTTCTAAAGCTTGTCTGTTGTTCATAAAAACCTCCTTTTCCAAAAAACATTCCTTCAATACTTATATACCCGCTAAGTATTCGTTGACACAAAATTTATTTTATAATTTAAAAAACCAATCTCGAGTTGAAACAAAAAGATTGGCTTTTTTATCTATTTTCAAAAATTTATTTCTTGGTGCTCAAACCGATTTGAATCTTTTCTTCCTCCGTCAATTCTCTACCTGAACGAATTTTGTCGATTTTTTGTAGGGTTTCCTCCTCACCGAGCATTCGATAAATCACCATCGAGCGATAATTCTTTGCGGATTTTTCCTCTTTATTATACAAATCCGAATAGTAGAGCTGGTCGATTCCGATAACTTTCCCTTCCGCATCAAAGGCGGCATTGGTTCGATAAGGGGTTACCGACGGATTAAGCGTAGTCAGTAATCTGCCCGACGAAAAATCAACCACATAGCCCACTCGACGCGTATCATTGTTTCGAACCATCAACAGCAAATTGCTTTTCGGATGATAGAGATTCAAATCGCTGAGGCTGACCGGTGTCTCGGCGCAGTATTCGTCCAAATCAAACAACTGCAGCTCTTTTCCGAATTCCCAATGATAACCCGAATTGTTATAGACTCCTCGGATTTTCAAACTCTCTCCGCCGCCTTCCATATACAGCGCCTCACCCGGAATTTTGTCAATCAGCTCCCCATTGCTCACATCATATACCTCGCTGGTTCCGGAAATTCGATTGATGATGAGTGTCTTTTCATCATCGCTCATTATGATCTTGTAGGAATCATTTTTTATATGCGGATAGCGGAACAATTCCTTTTGACTTTCGATGTCAAGCATTCTCGTGCCTTCAATATTGTCGGTGATGACAATCTTCTTGTTGTCGGCTGTAAAAGTATAGCCTGTTTGACTCGTGCTCATCACAAACTCAATTTCTTTTTGTGTTTCCAAATTATAAATGTTCAGAATCTGCTCCGAGGTCAAATTATCCTCCGAGCGTCGATTGATTAAGCGTGCAACATATTTTCCGTCATCGGATATGCGATATCCCCGCACCTCCGGAATATAAAATACATATCGGACATTTCGTAGCGTTATCGGTTGAAGCGGTTTTCCAACGCCATCGGATATGAAAAATCCTTCATCATTGTGGTAAAGCGCCTTTCCCATCTTGTTTGAAACCGCAACAAGCTGCGCTTCAATCATCTCCGCTTTGTCGATGTCAACAATTTTAATCGTCTGATTCTCTCGGATATTCAATATCAGTTTGCTCCCGTCGGGCAAAAATTCGACGGATGCCGGTACGGTGCGACCGAAAGTCAGATTTTTTTCAAGAAGGATGCCGTTGCGCCAAATCGCAATCGAGCTCTCGTCCACCGCAACCAGAGTGTTGCTCTCTTCGTGATAAGTGAATTTTTTCAAAGTCATATTTTCAAAATAAACCTCTTTCTCAATAGCTCCGGTTTTCCCGTTTAGAAAATAGACCATGGATGCCGATTGAAAAATGATGTGCTTGCCATCCTTCGTCTCCTCAATATTTTCTTCTTGAGGAACCACAAAGAATTTTTGTCTGAAAATGACTCGCTTATCAGCGATATTATATTTTATGATTTCACCGGAGTTTGCCGCAATGATGCTCTTACCGTCTTTGGAATACTCCGCCCAATGAAACGGATTGCTCGTCTCATATTGATTCCCGGTATAACTTTTGATTTGCTCCTTGCTCTGCGCAAAAGAATCGATAATCTTTCCGTCTTCCACTCGTCGTCTGGTAAGCTGCTCCTCCGGCTTGCTGAAATCGCTCGCGGTTATAATAATCTCTTTGCCGTCGGGCGCAATGTCGATATCCTTAATATCTCCATCCAACTCAAAACCGCCGATTTGACTCCAATCCTTCGTGCTATAAGCCTGCAAGGAAAATCCTTTGGAATCCAAGTTGATTTGGAAATACCGACTGCCGTCTTTTGAAAATCGACTCGTCATCGGATATCCGGAAAATTCCATCCGATGAATCTGCTCACCCGTCTCTACATCATATATAATTGTACTCTGGTCAAACGACGAGGATGCGAGCATTTTCCCATCCGGCGAAAAATCAATCAATTTCACCTGCTCACTGTGACCGTCAAAAGTTTTAAGAATCGCTCCGTTGTGAGCATCCGCAATGGCGGTTTGATTGTTGCCCAGACCGAAAGCCAACAAATTCCCTTCTTTATTGATGGCGGAGAAGGTCAATTTGTTCTTGGTCGGAATACTCGTAAGCATTCGAAATCCGTTGTTGTAAATCGAGTTGTTGTAAATCGCCATCTCCTCCGCTTTCAGCGCATTGTAATTCTCCATATCTTCATCGATGGATTTCATCGCTTCCTGCGCAACGAGAATCGCCTTGATGCTGTCTCCGTCGCTGAGAAAATCGCGCGACTGTTTCATCAAAATCGCCGCATTGGATTGAACCGCAGCCCGTCTCGCATTCTCCGCTTTGTTATAAGCATTCGCCATTGACAAACCGAAGAGTAAAAATACTGCACCGACCAGCGACGCAATGCTGAGCATCAATTTGTTTTTTCGCTCCTTGTCCCTCTGCTTCAAATCGCCCAAAGAGCAACCCAAAATCGTCGCCATGATGCGATATTTTTCGAGCTTCAAAATATTCAGCGCTTCTTTGGTCAATGCCTTCACTTTGGCGGGATCGGTTCCCTCGATGGATTCATAGCTTTTGACTTCATTTTGCAAAATCGCATTGGGACGCAAATCCGCCGCTAAAATATCCTGCAATTCCGTCGCGTCCTGATTTCCTCTTTGGAGCTGCTTGAGCGGATATGGAAAAGATTCCGCCGGCTCGCCCTCCACCAAGACGGGAATGATTCGCTCATCGCCATGTATTTTTCTAAAGGTCTCTATCTCTTTGATGCACCATTCGGAGAGCGGCGTTCGTCGGGAGCAGATAACGATAAGATACTTGCTGTTTTGCAAAGCATCTTCAATCGACGCACTCAAATCCTTTGCCGCCAATTCTTCCCGGTCGCGAAAAACTCGAAAAACCGGTTTTTGTCCGTTGATTTCAAATTCCTTCGGCGCTTTAAAGGTCTCTATCATTTTGTGTACCGCCTGCGCGATGCTTTGGTCGGGCTCGACATGACGATAGCTGATGAATGCTTCAAATTTATAAATTTTCTCTTTATATTCCGATGCCGCCTGCTCCATCTCATCGGTTGTGATTCGCTGTTTTATCTCCTGCATTAAGATTCCTCCTTCGGAAACAATGCCAATGTCGCCAACAGGTCATATTCCGGATGGCAAATTGAAAAAGCTTCCCCCATGATCTGCTGCCAATCTTCAATCAGACAAGGATGCGTGCGATTGACCTCGTCCTTCGTTTCGCCGTATCTGAAATTCATGGCATAGTAGCTGTGACACCACCGCTGATGCTCCAAGCGCGACAAAAAGTCGAGTATCGGATATTTTGCCAAATACAGCGCAAATTCTTTTTGAAATTTATTTTCATCCTGATGCCGCCTGTCCTGCATTTCATGAAATTCTTCAAACCAAATGCGAAGCTGCGCTCGGATTTCATCTTCCGATCGGTCGGGATAAAGGATTCTCAAAATCTCCTCCTTCACTCTCGAATGAGCCGCCGATGCGCGTGAAGATGACTTTTTGGTTTGAGAAAGCTCATCCCAAGAGCTTCCGCCGCCCATGCCCGCCAACTCGGATGCTTTGTTGTAACTTTTGTTGAATTGTTTTGCTCTTTCGTCCAAAGTAAAATTGATAAGCACCTCATCATTCATAATTTCGCGAATATCGCCGAAAATTTTCAGTTCATCATAATTAGCCGGCAACATCGGCTCAATATTGACGCCCGATATATTGCGTATCACCTTCGGCACATTTTTGAAAAAGCGGTTGGCGATATTTAATATCTCCAGATTGAGAATGGCATCCTCCGGCAGAATAAAAATCGCGCTCGGTTTTTTCATGGATGCAAAAAGCTGTACCAACGAGCGATTTTTCAGTCGCAGCGATTCCATTTTCACATCCAAGGCGGAGAAAATTTCTTCATTGGCTGTAAAAAAACTCTCCATCTTTTCTTCCGGATGATAATCGGCAATCATCACCTTGATTTTTTCACGAATCGACAGCGTCGCATCATTGGCGGTATGAATCAACAGTTTTTCCGCCAAAGCATTTGCTCCGATTACCAAAAAATGAACCTCGCCTAATGCGGATTCCAAATTTTCCACGCTGTGCTCTTTCTTTTGAAGCGCAAAATCGCGCAGAGACTCCAAATTTTTATTCAGCAAACCGTTTTTTCCGCCGATTTGCTGAAACAACATTCGAATGCTGAGCTCATCCTGATTAAAAGTCGTGACATCCAGCTCCGCCAGCTTCGGCTCGCGCATTTTTTCCATCGTCAACACTTCCTCGAGATAGCTCGGTATGGACGATGAGTCACAATGGATATAGCAATTGATTGCTCGCTCCGGCTTCATCTCCTTAATCAGCCGAACGAACAAAGAATAGTTTTCCAAATCCGACAGCGCACCGAAAATCAGCGCCTTGGCAAAATCAAATCTCAATCGGTAAAAAATTTCTCGAATTTCTTTCGGCGATGCATGATGAAAATCAAAAATATGGACGGCAATGCCGTTTTTCTCATATTGCGACTTCCATTCTTCCGGTATCGGATTTTTGCAAATAAGCGAGAGTTGATATTTTCCCTGCTTTTGCAAATTGTGGATAAGCGCATCCGTCATTTCCGTTCGCTCAAAAATAATCAAATGATTGTTGCTCAATCGATTCTTCACCGAATTTCTGAAATGAAACAATGCATTCGTAACCTTTGTAAGCACCAATGCGGATGTCAGAATCGGGGCAAGCCATTTGGCTATTTCATAGGTAATGCTCGTGTCTCCGTCCGCCGGCAACGGTGCGACGAATAAAAACATCTTAATCGTTCCGTACAGAACTGCCGATATCAACTGCCAAGGTCTTTCAATCGATGCTTCGTAATAGCTGTATAGACCGTGAAAAGCAAATATCAGCGCGATCGCGAGCAATATCAGATATAATTTTTTCTTGTAGTAATTCTTATTTTCGCTCATAAACACCACCCTTTATATTCTTAGCTAAATTATATCACAAGTTTTCCCGCATGACATCTAAAAAGCACCCGCTTGGGTGCTCTCTGTTTTCCAAAATGAAATGCAAATAAACAAATATTTTTCAATTCAAAAATATTGAGCTGAAAGCAACTGACGAATTTTTTCCGATTCCTTTATGAAATAACGCCGAACGGTTTGACGATGCGCTCAATAAAAAGCATATTGTCCACAATCAAGCGGCTGCGCAAATCTCGAATGGCGCGATTCCCTATCGGCGATTCTTTCGAGACATTTTGAATATCCCAGTAGCCATGCTCGGTCACAATATCTTCCACATATCGCGCATAGAAACTGCAAATTTCCTCATTGCCAAAATAAGCAAAATCCTTCTTGCCGATAATAAAATATATCGGCGGCGTATAATTTTTGTCTTCGCGGTAGTTTTCTTTGTTCCGCTCTATCGTCGCATCGAGCCTTGTCTTGAGAAAGCTTTCAAAATCATCGGGGAGCAAATGAGTTTTTCCCGCCGCTTGCAAATCCCGATACAGATTCAGAAAATCGATCAGCTCGCAGGATTTCATTTGATAATCGGCGGAATAAATTTTTTGCAGCATCTCGGAAAGATTTTGAATCGCTCGTTGATAGAGCTGCTTTTCCTCTTCTTCAAATCGCAATATCACGCCGAGAAATTGCGCCGTCGGATAATAACCGAAAGCGTTTTGATTTTTTGCAGAAGATGGCGCGCCGCTTTCGGCTGAAATTTTCGCCTGCCAAATTCCGTCTTCCATACTTTGCTCCAAATATTTGAAAATCTTTCGCAGTATTTGCATCGAGCCTTCCGCAAAATCAATCTCCCTCAAAAAAGAAATGGCTGCCCAAACGGCAAGCGGGTTGGAATCTTTACTTTGGTTTTCCGGCGCCAAGCCATGCGCAAAGCCGCCGTCATAATTCCGGTAAACCGCAAGCGCTTTGAGCACATCATCCGCCGAGCCGTCCTCAAAATGATAGCTCCATCGCGCCACATCCAGCGCTCGACCTTCGCGATACAAGTAATTTCGTATGCTTCTTAATTTTTTCCCTGCCATCATGGCCTCCTTTCCAACTTCCTTAACTTTATCATACCACTTGTTGAGCGCGATGTCACGCATCGGCATCTGAAAATCCGATTGAGCGCAAATTCCGTCGAATTTTGCTTCAAGCATTTACAATCGCCGATTTTTTTATTAAAATTATCAAAGAGAACAAAAGCGATTTGAGAGGAGTGATTTTGTTGCAAAACAAAACGCAAACTGCGTTGAAAAATTATATGAATTTGAAAAAAAGAGTGGTCTGGGACGGATTTTTGGTCGGATTGGTCGCCGGTACTTTTTCCATTTTGTACCGCGTCATGCTGTCTTATCTGTCCGAGCTTCGACATACTCTATTTGAAAATACATCTTGGCAGGGATTGGCGATAATCATCGGGCTGTTTACAGTGCTCGCACTGATTGCCGGACTGCTGATTAAATGGGAGCCGCTCAGCAGCGGCAGCGGGATTCCGCAAATTCAGGGAGAAATGCTCGGAGCCGTCAATATGAATGCGCCCAAAGTCATCGGTGCAAAATTTATCGGCGGAGGCATCGCCAATTTAGCGGGACTCTCGCTCGGTCGAGAGGGTCCGTCGATACAAATCGGCGGCGCTGCCGGAAAAGTGTTGGCAAAATTGTTGAAGCGCGATGCCAATGAGGAGCGCTTCATGATTTCCGCCGGTGCCAGCGCGGGTCTTGCCGCGGCTTTCAATGCCCCGATTTCCGGAGCCATCTTCACTTTGGAAGAAATGCACAAAAACTTTTCTCCGCTGATTTTGATTCCGTCACTCATCGCCGCCATCGTTGCGGATTATATTTCAAAAAAAGCCTTCGGTCTGGATGTCGCCTTTCATTTTATCGAATTGGAAAAAAGTTTGCCGCTTCAAAATTATCTTCATGTAATCGGCATCGGCGTCTTTGCCGGAGTAATCGGTGTGTTGTTCAACTATCTGATTTTGAAAGGACAGGATTTTTATAAAAAACTACCGTTGCCGACAATAGCGAAACCGATGCTTGCCTTTGCCGTTTCGATTCTGCTCGGCTTTACGCTGTATGATGTGCTCGGCGGCGGACATCATCTGGTTGAAAAACTGATTCATGAGCCGATGACATTGCAAGTGCTCATTCTTTTGCTCGTGGCAAAATTATTTTTTACAAGCATCAGCTACGGCAGCTCGATACAGGGCGGTATCTTTCTGCCCGTCTTGGTGCTCGGCTCGCTCAGCGGTGCCATCTATCTGACATTTTTTGCGAAGATGCAGATGCTCGAATCCGTCTATTATGCGAATTTCATCATGCTCGGAATGGCTGCCATCCTGACCGCCGTCGTGCGCTCCCCGATTCTTTCCATCATGCTCGTGACGGAAATGGTCGGCTCCTTTTCGCACATGCTGGCATTTTGCCTCGTGGCAATCACCGCCTATATGACCGCGGAAATTTTGCAATCCGAGCCGATTTACGAATCGCTGCTCGAGCGCTTGCTTTCGCATCCGGTGGAAGAGGAAGGCTGTGTTGAAGAAAAAACCGTCGTCGATTTTCACATCAATATGCATTCGACGGTGACGAATACCAAATTGCGCGACATTCTTTTGCCGCAAAAGGTGCTCATCGTATCCGTCAAACGCGGTTCGACCGAATTCATTCCAAATGGCGAAACGACCTTGCATGGCGGGGACGACATTACGGTGCTGTGCGACAAGAAAGACCTCGCCGTCGTAAAAGATTATTTTTCACATCTGTAAAGCTGAATGAATTATATTCCGGCAAAAATTTCATTTGAACACCAAATACAATACCGGAAAAACCAAGGCATGAACCGTTTCGATACTCGAGCATTGGATTCAATCTAATTCGGGTTCGATACATTCGCCTTGGTTTTTAATTTGCAACACCAAAATCATTTTCTCAAAATCCAAAAACCGACTCTATGTTATCCGATACTTCATCATCGTTCAGATACCCAATTCATCGAAAGTTATTCCGACAAAGATAAGCTATTCACATTCGCTCTCTTTTGATTTAATTTCGCAATGCGGTAATCGGCACGACATAGACGCCGTCTTCTCGCAGGTAAGCGGCATTGCTCAGTCCGCAAACCACACATAATACTGCCGGCGCTTTCGCATTGTCTTTTTGCATTTCTTTTTGTATTGCCAGCAAATTCTTTGCCGCTTCGTCAATTTGATTTGCACCCAACTTGATTTCGACGGCAACCCAATTTCCATCTTCCAACTCCAAAACGCAATCCATTTCCTTTCCTTTGTAATCCTGATAATGAAAGAGCTTTGCGCCGAATGTTTCCGCGTAGATTCTCAAATCCCGAATACAAAGCGACTCAAACAAAAAGCCTAAGGTATTCAAATCATTTATCAATGTATGTCTATCCGCATTCAGTAGTGCGCAGGCAAGCGAAGGGTCAACAAAATGCCTTTTTTCCGCCTGCTTTATTCGAACGGATGAGCGAATGTTGGATGAAAAGGCAGGCTGATTTTCAATCAAGAACAATCTTTCAAAAACGCTGAGATAATTCGATATCGTTTGGATTTCAATTTCAACATCATCCGATTCTTCAATATCTTTTTTGAGCGTTCGTAGAGAAGCGGTCGTGCTTTCATTTCTCGCCAACGAGCGCAAAAGCATATGCATTTTTTTTGTATCCCGATTGATTCCCTCCAAGCGATAGATATCATGGTTGATGACCGCCTGTAAATATTCTTTCGGAAGCAAGGCGGCGTCTTCTTTCGGCAAAGTCAGCGCTGCCGGCCAACCTCCCCGAATGATATAATATACGAGTTCATCCAATGTCGGTTGCGCAAACATCTTTGAAGTAAATTTTTGTCCGCAAATATCTTGAAGCGATATCTCCCCCGAAGAATCTTGCGATTCAAAAAGTGTCATCGGCCTCATTCGCAAAGTTGCTATTCTTCCCGCTCCGCTGTGAAGAGTTCCCTTTTGTTCCGGTGTCGAAGAACCGGTTAAAATAAATTGTCCCTTCTCCGCTCTTTGATCCACCTCAAACCGCACGGCATCCCACAACTCCGGAACCTCTTGCCACTCATCAATCAATCTGGGAGTTTCTCCTTCCAAAATCATCGATGGAGAAAGCTTTGCAAGATTTCTGTTTTGAAAATTTCCAACAGGATCTCCTAAAAAGAACCTGCTCTTGCTGTGATGCATCGAAGTCCAAGTTTTTCCGCACCACTTCGGTCCCTCAATGCATATTGCACCGAAATTTTTTATATATTTTTCAACTTTCTCATCCACCAGACGAGGTAAATATTTTTTTTCCATTACTCCACTCCAAAAATTCTCTTATTGCCCATTATAACATATTTTGATTTCTCATTACAACAAATTCCAACTTTTCATCACTACAAATTTTCAAATCGCATTCATACAAATTCTTGTTTCATCCTTAGGGATTTTAATTTTGGCATGTTTGAGTTTTTCTGATTCCTATTTCAATTTGAACGCAAAAAAGAAGGGGTGCTCCATCTTTCGATGCTCCGCCTTCTTTTTTCGTTGATTTATGATTAGGATTTGGATTTTGCTGAATTTATAAATATGATTTCAAAATCAGTATTTGTCCGCCGAATTGCCGCCTGTAAGTGAATTGTTCACCTCAACACTTGGCATTTGCGGTGCATAATTCGGCTCGATGTCTTTAACATTATAGGAAATATCTCGATTCGCCAATTTGAATCGACCGATTTCTTCTCGAAGCATCGATGCTTGGGCAGACATTTCTTCACTCGTTGCCGAGTTTTCTTCCGCCGTCGCCGCATTGCCTTGCACAACGGACGAAATTTGGCTGAGTCCCAATCGAATCTGCTCAATCGCTTCGGTTTGTTGCGCGGACGCTTCTTCGATTTTACTCATGCTGCCGCTTGCCAATTCGTATTTTGCCTGAACTTCACGCAAAGTATTTGCCGCTTGCTCGGCAATCTTTGTTCCTTCTTCAACCGTTTGAGTCGAGTAAGCAATCAGCTCCGCCGTATGCTGCGCCGCTTCCGCCGACTTTGCCGCCAAGTTGCGCACTTCTTCAGCAACTACGGCAAATCCCTTGCCGGCAACGCCCGCTCTTGCCGCTTCAATCGCCGCATTGAGTGCCAAAATATTGGTCTGGAACGCGATATCCTCAATCGTCTTGGTGATATTCGCAATCTGATGGGAGGATTCCGAAATTCGATTCATCTCCTGCGTCAGCACTTTCATATGCTCATTGCCGGTGCCGATGCCAATAGCCGCTTCCTCCGAATATCCGTTTGCCGTTCTTACATGCTCGAGATTCGCTTCCGCTTGCTCGGCAACATGAATAACGGATGCGTTGAGCTCCTCAACGGTCGCCGCCTGCTCGGTCGCTGAAGTCGCCAATGCATGCGCACCGCTGGAAACCTGTGACGCTCCGGTATCCACTTGCGCCGCGGACTGCCCGATTCGCATTAAAGTATTTGTAAGTGAAGAACCGATGTTTTCAAGCGCCGTTTTCAATTTTCCAAACTCGCCCACATAATTGAGTTTCAATTTGTAATCCAAATTTCCGTCAGCAATTTTTGACAATACATCGGATGCTTCCGCAATATATTTGGTATATTCATGCAAGCCTTCCACGCTTTTATTGATGACCAGCTCGATTTCATTTTTCGGATTCTGATTCGCTTCAATAGCAAAATCTCCCTGCGTCATTTTGTTCATAATGGTCGTCAAAGCACTGATAGGCTGCACCACTTTTTTGCGTACGGCAAATATAATCATGGCGCTGACAACTGCAATTACAACAATTGAAAATACGGACAGGATACCCGCCAGCATCGTCGTGCTGCTGTATAATTGTTTTTCAGATGTTGCAATCGCAACAATCCATCCGGTCTCCGGTACTTCGGTAAACCAAGCACGGTATTTTTTTCCATCAATCTTCAAATCGCCCTTGCCGGTTTTTTCCGCGAGCATTTTTTCGCCCAAAGCCGCCAAGGTTTTGTTTTCATCATTTTTGATATTTACTTTTAACAGTTTTTCCGAATCGGCATGCGCAATGTAGGCTCCGTTTTGGTCAATCATAAAAGCTTTTTCTTCATCGGTTTTTTCCATACCGACAACCATCTTCTGTAATTCACCGAGGTCGATGTCGGCAGTCGATACGCCGATAAATTTACCCGCTTTATCATAAATTGCCGCCGAGGAAGTCACCATCGTAATTCCGGTGAAGTCATCATAATACGGCGCACTCCAAACCGTTTCTCCCTTTGTGCCGACGGCGCTGGTGTACCAAGGCTCTTGTCTGTAATTATACTGCGTTCCGTCAATCGTATAATTTTCCACATAGCTGACACTTCCGTTTTCACGAGCGGAATACGGCGAGAAAAATTCTCTCTCTTTGTTGTATGCGAAAGGCTCAAACCAGATTCCACCACCAAAAGTCTCTTTGTTACTTCGGATAATCTCCGGCAAATATGATTTTATATTTTCTTCCTTCATCACATCATTGTTTGAACCTACCGTTAGCGCCATCGCCTGTGCCACTTCTTCATTGGTCCATAATGATTTTTCGATGATTTCCACCGCCGTTTTAAGACTCTGCGTTCTTTCTTCACCAACAGTTTTTTCAATAATCTTTTTTGCTGTAAAATATCCTGTACCCGATACGACTAAAAGCGCCACGACGATAAACGGCAGTGTACGCCACAAAATTTCGCTTTGAATCGTTTTAACCTTTGCCATTGATTTTGCAGACTGATTGATTCCTTTCATATTACCCTCCAAAATTCATTTCTTCTTAACAAAAATATCGGCACAAAGTTCAGTCTCCTAATATTCAAACTAAGTTTTCCGATAAAAAATAATTGGCATATACTACCATATATGTACTTGATTTTATAGAAACACAAGTTTTTGACTTAAGTAAAAAACTCGAGTCCTTAAGTTCTCGAGTCTATATTAAAAATATTTTACTATGTGGAGATTTTATAACATAAATTTCCCGGTAATTTCACTCATTTTTTGTGCCATATCTGACAGATGGGAACTGGAGCCCGCAATCTCCTCCGCCGAAGCTGCTTGCTGTTCTGCAGATTCTACTGACTGTCTTGCCGATTCTTTATTCCGGTGAGACAGGATATCGACTTTCTCAATGATGCTAAGCAGATTATTTTTTGTAATTTCCAGTTCAGAACCGGACAAATTCAGTTTTTCAAGCGCATTATGGATATTCTCGATTTCTTCGGAAATTATGCCGAATTGCTTGTCTGTATCTTTCACGCAAGAAGATTGAATTCCAATTGTATCGGTTACTTCACCCATGATTTGTACAGCCTTTGATGTCTTATCGTTAAGATCGACCACTATATCACTGATTTCCTCAGTAAACTTTGTTGATTGTTCCGCAAGTTCACGAATCTCTTCAGCAACAACTGCAAATCCTTTGCCCTTTTCTCCCGCTCTAGCCGCCTCAATCGCTGCGTTTAGCGCAAGTAGATTGGTTTGATTTGCAATAGATTTAATCATACCGCTTACAGCCTCAATCCTGATTGCACTTTCATTTGTATTAATAATTACCCCCATTACCGTTTCTGAAGATTCCTGAACCTTTTCGGTTGTAAGAACTAATTCTTGTACCGCAACAACACCGTTTTCTCTTGCATCAATTACACTGCTTACAGTCTTATTCAAATTATGAATCGCCGTTTCGTTCTCAAACAAAGAACTCTCCATAACATTCATTGCCGTTGTTCCTCGTTTTGTTTCTTCAGCTTGTTCTTCTGCGCTTTCAAATATGTTGTTTACATTATGCGTCATCTTTTCTGCAGAATGCGCCGACTGTTGGCTCGTTGCCGTCAACTCTTCCGAAGAGGCGGATAAACGATTTGCCATTTCGCTGATATCGCCCATAATTTCTTTCATTGTAACTTGAACCCGCATCAAAGACCTTGCGATGATTCCAACTTCTCCTCGGCTTTTTGAATAACGCACCGCCGGGGAATTATCCTCTCCACGCAGATTATAGTTCCCAATAAGTTCAATCTGTTTGCTAAGCAATTTAATTGGGCGTGCAATGGATGTCGCGACTATGAAAATAACAACAATAAGAACAGAAACAGAAATCAACCCTACTTTCAGCATAAATTGCCCCAGATTTACCGAAGGTGCAATAACTTCCGCTTTGGGTACTGAAATAACGAGTGTCCAAGAGGTTCCGTCAATCGGAGATGAAACATAGAATCTCTCTTCATTATCAATGGAAACCTCTAGCATTTCAGCTTTTCCTGTTAAAAGTTTACCGTCTAAAATTTGATACTTTCCATTTTCCACCGTAAACAAGTTTTCATCCAGTGAAAATTTGGAATGTATAATAAAATCTCCATTCTTGTCCACTAAGAAGGCTTTACCCGTCTGTTTGATCTGTATATTACTCACAATTTCGTGGATTGAATCAAAAGAAATATCTATTCCTAAAACTCCAATTCTCTTTTCTTTATCTTTAATATCTTTAGCAACCGTAAGAACTACTTTTCCATCAGAACCTGTCTGATACGGCTTCGATAGAATAATCGCTCCTGATTGTACAGCATCAACATACCATCCTCGTGATGTGGGATCAAAATCCTCAGGAGCCACCCATCCTGCACCATCTACAAAACTTTTGTCCTCATAACCCATAAAAAAATCTGAAACATCCGCTCTGGTATTAGTGAAAAACTCTAAGGTTTTTTTGAGTGCTTCCTTATCCGGGATTTCTTTTTCAATATCCGTCGAAATAATATCAATATATCCCTTCTTTTCTGTTAGTAAAGTTTCCATCTTCGTTGCATATTTTTCAGCTGTTTCTCTCATCAAATTTGTACTTTCCTGCAAAAGAAGATCATTTGAATATTGATAGGCAATTGAAGAAAGCAGCATCACAATCCCTAGTACGGGTACTCCTATAAAAAGAAGCATTTTATTTTTTATACTCATTGTTTCATCCTCCTGATTATAAGTCGACCGATAATATTATTTCATAATCTTTTTTTTGTGAATGAATTCTCAGCTATGAGATACATTTTAAGATAGTCCTTTTCCACAAAACATTCTGTACTTGTATCTATTCTTTCTATATTATAGAAATTCTAAAACATGTGAACTAACTTCCAAAATTCAAAGATTAGACTTGATTTTGTTCTACTTATAGTCAATCTATACTTTTTTGCTGATTTCGGCAAAACTTGTTATCAGTCGGGTAATCGATTTCGCTTCATACATTATTCGTTCTTCTCTCAATCTAAAGCCTTTTTGAAAGTTCGTCAAAGGATTCGATAAAAATTCTTTAAAAACCATTTATTTTACCCACTCATTTGGATAATAATTTGAAGCGTGAAATTTCCTGTCGCAGCATGCTCGCCTGCGCGGACATTTCTTGGCTGGTTGCCGAATTTTCTTCTGCCGTCGCCGCGTTGCCTTGCACCACTGCGGATATCTGCGTAAGTCCCGATTTGATTTGCTCGATGGCATCGGTCTGTTGCTCCGAGGCGCTCTCTATTTTGCTCATGCTTTCACTTGCAAAACGGTATTGCTCCTGAACTTCTTTCAAAATCTGTGAAGCCTCTTGCGCAATTCTTGTACCTTCCGATACGGTTTGCGCCGAATTTTCAATCAGCGATGCGGTATGCTGCGCCGCTTCCGCCGATTTGGACGCCAAGTTGCGCACTTCTTCCGCAACTACCGCAAATCCCTTGCCGGCGACACCCGCTCTTGCCGCTTCAATCGCCGCATTGAGTGCCAAAATATTTGTTTGGAAAGCAATGTCTTCAATCGTCTTGGTGATATTGGCGATTTCATTGGACGATTGCGTGATGCGCGCCATTTCGTTTGTCAACGCATTCATATAGTCATTTCCGTTGGAAATTCCTCTTGCCGCCTGCTCCGAATACTCACTTGCGGTTTTGACATAGCTCAAATTATCCTGTGCCTTGTCGGAAATTTGTACAACGGACGCATTGAGTTCTTCCAGAGTCGCCGCCTGCTCGGTCGCCGAAGTTGCCAATGCCTGAGCTCCGCAGGAAACTTGAGACGCACCCATATCCACTTTAGCGGATGATTGCCCGATAATCGAAAGCGTCTGCGTCAGCGAAGTTCTTATATTCTGCAAAGCTTCTTTCAACTTACCGAACTCGCCCACATAATTCAATTTCAATTCATAATCCAAATTTCCGTCGGCAATCTGAGATAAAATATCCGATGCTTCTTTGATATATTTCGTGTATTCATGCAAGCTGCGAGCGCTGCTCTTTGCTATTTCTCCGATTTCATTTTCAACCGTATCGCCCACTTCCACCGAGAAATCTCCGATGGAAATCTTGCTCATCACTTCCGTAAGTGAATTCATCGGCGCGACGATGCGTTTGCTAACGATGTACATAATTACCGCACCCGTAATCGCAACAATAATCATACAAAGTACGGCAAGAACTCCTCCTAAAATATTGGTGCTCTTATATAACATCGACTCTGCATTGCCAAGAGCAATAATCCATCCCGACTCCGGCACCTCGGCATACCAAATACGATATTTCTCGCCATTGATTTTCGCTTTACCTTCACCGGATTTTTCGGAAAGCATTTTTTGTCCTAACTCCGCAAGCGATTTGTTCTCTTCATCTTTAATATTCACTTTGAGCAGCTTGCTTGAATCGCTGTCCGCGATATAGACGCCGCTTTGGTCGATTAGAAAAGCCTTCTCTTTTTTATTGGTTTCCAAATCGACAATCATCTTCTGCATCTGGGTTAAATCGATGTCCGCCGTCGTTACCCCCATCAATTTGCCCTGCTCGTTGAAGAAAGGCGTCGATGCTGTAACCATTGAAATCTTGACAAAGTCGTCGAAATACGGTGCACTCCAAACCGTCTTGTCCGTTCCTTTTACATTCGTGTACCATTCCTGATCGGTGTAGTAAACGCCGTCGCCCAAAGAATAGTTTTCCGAAAAAGTAATACTACCGTTCGCTCTGAAACTGTATGGCGAAAAATATTTCTGTCCTTCTTTGTATGCATAAGGCTCAAACCAGATTCCACCACCGAAGGTCTCGTCATTGATTTTAATAAGCGACGGTAACAATTTTTCAAAGTTTTTGCCCGTCATCACCTCTTTGTTGGATTCAACGGATTTCGCCAAACCTTCCGCAACCCTTTTGATTTTCCGCGAGCGATTTGTTTATAATCTCTACGGCAGCCACAAGACTTTTTTCACGCTCTTTCCCGATATTTGCTTCAATAATTTTATAAGAAGCATAGTATCCCAATCCCGAAAGCAAAACCATCGAAACTAATATCAACGGTAAAATTCCAATCAAAATTTCACTTTGAATGGTTCTTACTTTCGAACCGCTCCTCTCCTTGTTACTAAAAACTTTCATTTTCCCTCCAATTATAAAATCCCTTGTGTTACTATCTTTGTATCGACGCTCAAAAACTTTTCTTAATGCGAAATTCTCAAAATTATTTTTCCTAAACGGAAATTTAATTCGATTATTTGAGTCGCTTTTCCTCAATTTTTATTCTTTATGTATTCAAAAATCTACACTTCGAAAAACTCTCTGTGTAATATGTTTCACCGAAACATACAAAAATTACCCCAAAATTTTTTTGTTTTGCGCTTCAATTGACTCTATCACGATAAAATTGCAAAGATAAATCCTATTCTAAGCAGTTCGGATGAAAAACAAAGCACGATTAAAAAATTTCATCTTTACTCCCGTAAATGCTCACAATACAAAATCTATTCGCATTAAAAAGCAAACTGCTTTTACAAAAATTTGGTATTGCTTCCGCACCTTCAAATCCGCATCAAAATTAAAATAATTTTGTGCAACAAAAAAGACCGAGGTTTTCCTCAGTCTTTGATTTGCCGAATTACTTAAGCTCAGCTTTTGCTCCAGCCGCTTCAAGTTCCTCAACGATTTTCTTCGCTTCGTCAGCAGATACCGCTTCTTTGATTGTCTTAGGAGCTCCGTCAACAAGGTCTTTCGCTTCTTTAAGACCAAGTCCTGTAATTCCTCTAACAACTTTGATAACTCCTACTTTGGATGCTCCTGCATCTGTAAGAACTACATCAAATTCAGATTTTTCTTCAGCAGCTTCTCCGCCACCGCCGCCTGCTCCTGCAACCACAACAGGTGCTGCAGCAGATACGCCGAATTTTTCTTCAGCAGCTTTAACGAGCTCGTTCAGCTCCAATACTTTCATGTTCTCAATAGCTTCTAAAATTTGCTCTATTGTCATTTGTTTTACCTCCAAATATTTTTCTAAATCTTATGCTTCCGCCTCTGCTTTTTTCTTCGCAACTGCATCAAGCAAGTAAACAAAATTCGATACCGGTGCACGAAGACTTCCAAGAAGTTTCGCAATAAGTTCTTCTCTTGAAGGAATCTTCGATAGTGCGGTCAATCCTGCAGCATCGTAGTATTCTCCTTCAACATATCCCATTTTAAATTCAACAATCGGATTTGCTTTTGCAAAATCGGCAATAATTTTTGCCGGTGCTACCGCATCTTCAAATCCAAAAGCAATCGCATTGGTTCCAACCAGGTTTTCGTCATCAAATTTTTCGAATTTGCCCAGCTCTTTCGCAGCTCGTCTAACCAATGTATTTTTATATACCTTGTAGTCAACGCCCGCTTCTCTGAATTTGTTACGAAGTGCCGTCGCCTGCTCCACAGTGATTCCTTTATAGTTTACAACCACTACGGACTGCGCTCTCTGCATCTTATCAACAATTTCAGCTACTACGCCTTGTTTTAATTCAATAGCTTTTGACATAGGACCTCCTTCTTTCGTAATCAAAAAAGCCTTTTATGCAAATAGACATAACAAGGCTTTCATTTCTATCTTACCTCGGCAGGATTTACGGTTACCTGCTGTCTACAGCATCTTTACTTTTCAACTTTTATAGTTTACTACAACTTCCGTTGTCTGTCAACTCTTATTCGCTTACTCTTACCGGATTTACTTTTACTCCCGGTCCCATTGTGCTTGCAAATGTCACTGAACGAATGTACTGACCTTTTGCAGCAGCCGGCTTCGCTTTGATAACCGCATCGATAAGCGCGAAGAAGTTTTCCTGTAATTTTTCTTTTCCGAAAGATACTTTTCCAACCGGTACATGGATGATATTGGTTTTGTCCAAACGGTATTCCACTTTACCGGCTTTGATTTCCTCAATCGCTTTTGCTACATCGAATGTTACGGTTCCGGATTTAGGGTTCGGCATCAATCCTTTCGGTCCAAGTACCTTTCCCAATCGTCCAACCACACCCATCATATCCGGTGTCGCTACAACGATATCAAATTCAAACCAGTTTTCGCCTTGGATTTTTGCTACCAAGTCTTCCGCGCCGACAAATTCTGCTCCTGCAGCCTCAGCTTCTTTTGCTTTATCGCCTTTTGCAAAAACAAGAACTCTTTTTGTTTTTCCTGTTCCGTGCGGCAATACAATCGCACCTCTTACCTGTTGATCGGCATGTCTTGAGTCAACCCCCAACTTAATGTGTGCTTCTACGGTTTCATCGAACTTCGCCGATGCAATATCCACTACTATTCCTAATGCCTCAGAAGCAACATAAAGGTTTGACTTGTCATATTTTTTCAGTGCTTCTTGATACTTCTTAGGTAGTTTAGCCATATTATAATCCTCCTTTGTGGTAATAACGGTTCATTCCTCCCACCAATCTATATAGAAAATAGAATTAGTCTTCTACTACTATTCCCATACTTCTTGCCGTTCCGGCAATCATGCTCATCGCTGCTTCAACCGATGCAGCATTGAGATCCGGCATTTTGTATTCCGCAATCTCTTTTACTTGAGCGGATGTTATCTTTGCTACCTTTTTCTTGTTAGGCTCTCCGGATCCTGATTCAATCTTCGCAGCTCGTTTGATTAGTACGGCTGCCGGTGGAGTCTTTGTTATGAAAGAGAACGATCTATCTTGATATACAGTAATAACAACTGGTATAATCAAACCCGCTTGATCCGCAGTTTTTGCATTATACTGCTTTGTGAACTCCATTATGTTTACTCCGTGCTGTCCCAGAGCTGGTCCTACCGGTGGTGCTGGAGTAGCTTTTCCAGCTGGTATTTGAAGCTTAATTTGCCCAATTACTTTTTTAGCCATTAAATGACACCTCCCATTTCTGATTTTAACTTACTTTTCTAATTTGAGACAATTCCAAATCAAGAATTGTTTCTCGATCCCCGAACATAAAAATTTGAACCTTCGCCATTCCCTCTTCAGCTGAAATTTCGGTTACGGTTCCAACAAATTCATTAAATGCGCCGGCGATGATTTCCACTTTGTCACCTACTGCAAAATCGAAATTGAATACTTGGCGTATCTCTTGTTCAAGACCCATATTGTCCACTTCTTCCTGTGTCAAAGGTACCGGTTTGGAATTCGGTCCGACAAATCCCGTTACCCCTTTGGTGTTTCGAACAACATACCAAGATTCATCCGTCACAATCATTTTTACCAAGCAGTAGCCCGGAAAAATTTTGCGCTGTTTCACTTTTTTCTTGCCGTCTTTAACTTCGACAATCTCTTCCATCGGAACGGAAACCATCTGAATGACATCTTCCATTCCGCGATTCTTGACTGCCTTTTCAATCGTCGCTTTTACTTTATTCTCATGTCCGGAATAGGTATGAACTACATACCATAGCGCTTGATCACTCAAGTTTATCACCTAGCTTCCTATAATCTCCAATATCTTGCTGATTCCTGTCGTTACGACTTTATCTACAACAAAAATAAAAACAGACAAAATAATTACTGTTGCCAATACGGTTACCGTATGGTTCAACAGCTC
The DNA here is from genome assembly GCA_030532905.1 of Peptostreptococcaceae bacterium. GTDB lineage: Bacteria > Bacillota > Clostridia > Peptostreptococcales > Filifactoraceae > JAUNKE01. The sequence continues at coordinate 450 of JAUNKE010000024.1, read as the reverse complement.
ATTTTTTGTTGGCCAGTGAACTTTCTTAAGCTCTGCTCTTACTTCTCCGAGAAATTTTCCCAGAGAAAACTTTTCATTTGATGCTTGCATTCAAATCACACCTTTCGATAATAACTATTTAGTTTCCTTATGCGTAGTGTGTTTCTTGCAGAACTTACAATACTTTTCCATCTCAATTCTGTCCGGATTGTTCTTCTTGTTTTTCATCGTATCGTAATTTCTCTGCTTACACTCTTGACATGCTAACGTCACTTTTACTCTCATAATGTGCCTCCTATATACTCTAAATCTAGAAGGATCTATTCCATAACATAGATTGGTGTAAATATGGTTTTACCCATATACTTTACTATAATTACCATGTATTGTCAAGCAATTTTCAAACAAGTTTCGACGACCTAAAGTGAAAAAGTAATTTCCACTTGGCGGGAGTCAAAGTAGAAGTTAGTC
>JAUNKE010000106.1 GCA_030532905.1 Peptostreptococcaceae bacterium | reverse complement strand
ACCACCAAAATCAACAAAAGAAGAACAAAAGATATGGGACAAAAAGATTGCATACCTTGAAAGAGAGTATGAATGCTTTAACTTGGAAATATTTATAAACAAACTATTGTTGTTGGCAAATCTTATAGACAAAAATCCAGTATGCCCGGAATTCGAAAAAACAAGAGAGTTTGAGAGCCTGATTCGTGACCAACTTTCGCTATCGACCATTACTTCTACTGAAAGAATAAGAGGGGTCAATAAATATCTTGAATTTAAGCAGCTTATTGAGAAAAATGGAATGAAAGATATTTTTTCAATACCGATTTGCGAGAATCTGAACCGCGAAGAAATCTATGATAGAAATCCATTTCTTCGCTTTGCGTTTACCTTTCTTATTTTGTGGCATTCAGACGGCAAAACTAATAGAAGATCTAAAGTTTTTAATATAAGTGACCATAACCTCGATGGACTACTAAATATTTGCAAATCACTTTATAGTGAGATTGAGGAGGCTTTAAACATTAGAATTTTAATAGGGGAAACAGAAAATCTAAGTATTAAAGTTAAAAAGAACTGTTTAGCTTATGTTTGTTTCTATGCTTTATGCACCTATTTAAGAAGGACAGAGCATTTGAAAGAGTTGTCGGAGCTGATTGAACATTATAAAACAGCATTTGAACGAAAATCCCATTCTGATTCGAATGAGAATATGCAGGAGGGCTTTGTTTCTTTTGAGCATATTGAATTAGAGAGTATGAATGATGTTGATATTGAACTGGAGACACTTGACCAGGCAAACAAACTAACAGATAAAATGAAAAGTGATAATGTCGGGGTAGTCATGTTATATGGAGATTTAGTGGCAAAGTATTATGAGAATAACCCGAATAATATATGTTCGAAATGTGAAAAACATTTGACAAGAGCAATTTATTTTCTTACAAAACCTGAAGATTGGCTGAAGGAGGAAAATCGGAAATTATTGACGGGATATCCAAAAACTCATACTATATTAGCTCGTGTACATTCGAGCAAAGGTGATTATGAAAAAGCAATTGAATGCGTCGAAGAAGGGATTCGTTTGCAGAAGCAATTCAGGGTTAATCATGATTATGTTGAAAGGCTCGCTACTTTTTATGATTATCTTACAATGTTTAAAGTTAAAAAAAATCTAGAAAAAGTAGAAGAAGGTTTGAAAAAAATAGAGACACAAGAAAGAAAAAATCTTGAAACTTTAGCTATTTTTTCTACATTTATATCTCTTGTTGTAGGCTCATTTTCTATCATAGCAAGGGAATCTACGTTTTCTGCTCATGAATTGATTAGGGTACTTTTGGCACTTTTTGGTTTGGTAATAGTAACCTATTCTTTATTTTACGGCTTAAGCCGTTCAAAAGAGTTAATGAGGGTGAAAGGTTGTGCTACAATATTCAAAAAGTTACTGATGCCAATGCTGACTTTTTTGTTAGGGGTTATCATGGTTTGTTGTGGATTATTTGTATTGGCGTCTTAGATTTTTAAATGATTTTGTATATTAAAATCTGCCCATACCAATACTATACCTTTGGGATTATACTTTTATTCGCATAATAGTTTTATTAGAGCGTTGTAGTTAAAGTTTAACCATTACAAATGGAGAATCATAACTTGGTTTATCGGAATAGGTCTTTTGCGGAATAAAATTTTTTATTTCGCAAAAGACCTATGGCTTTTTATTCTATTTTTTGCCATGTGAATTTGACTTTGTTTAATAAAATTCTATCCCGAAAATTTTCAAGGAGTAGCTTCTTCTGTATTATGACTTTCAGCTTTGGTGTTTGGGAATCTTCGAAGCTACATTGAATTTCAAAAGCATTTTACTTGATATAAAATTCTTTCGCGTGCTCACAGGAAGGTTTGCAATGAATTTTTGTAAGCCTATCTATCAACCGATTTTTTAAGGGGATGGTGCTGAATGCAGCTTCAAATTATGACTTAAGTTTGGAATTGATTTTTGCAATTTTGTTTTTCCAAATCAGATAATTCAGTGCCCAAATCAATAAGAAAATCACGGTGAAAATCAAAAAGTATTGGGCAAAGCCGATAACGGAATGCGGCATCCAGTGATTGATATAGGCAATGGGCATCATCACGCAGGCGTTGATGAGAAAATAGAGACCGCTTTGTTTGGCGATGCTCCACTCATCCTTTTCCCAAATGACCGAAGTTGCGGAAAAAGAACTTCCGAGCAATCCGCACAACAGAAATTGCAGACTGACTGCCATAATCTCATTTCCGTTCATCATGGTAATGAGCTCCGGCGGGCATGGTACATATTGCCCCTTTGCAGTCGAAAGGGAAATCAATATGGAGATAATCATCCCGATGGTGACTCCGGTTGGAAAACCGAAAATTATACGATAGAGAATTTGCTTTTTCATAATAACCTCACATTCCTAATACTTGTTTTATTTTGGATACATACCGTCTTGAAACGAATGCTGTCGAATCATCTAGCATCCGTACGCAAATGGTTCCCGAATAACTCAAATCAAAATTCTTTACTTTTTTCAAGTTGATGATTTCGGAATTGGAAATTCGCACAAAATATTTTTTGCTCAGTCTTTCCTCCAGCTCATACAACCTGAATCGCAGAATATATTCGGTATTATCGGTTACGGCGAACACTTTTCCGTTTGCGGAATAGATGCGGAAAATATCATTTTGATCTAGAATTTCCACAACATCTTCGCGAAAAGCGGTCAGTAAATGCGGTTTTTCTTCCGAAATTCGTTGGATGATTTCATTGACTTCGTCGCTCATGCTTTCCGTCAGAATAATAATTTTAGGCTCTTTGCAGGAGCTGTCGATTTTGATTTCGATTTGCATTTTGTCCCCCTTTCTTGAGTTGAGTATATAGGATATGAAAAAATTTTTCCATTCATTTTATATATATGGTCGAAAATTGCACATAAGTGGAAATTTCTCGAAAAAAAAGACGCAAATGCGTCTCGATTTATAAATTCGTTTGTAATTGTCGTCGGCGATTGAGCACCAATGTTTCGCAGGAGAAATCTTTGTATGGCGAACGACTGAAAGTTTCATAAAGTGAGCAAAGCTTGTCAACCGTACATACGATGATACTCTCTCGGTAAGTTGGCGGAATAGGCACCAACGGAAACATGTGACGAACGATGATATTCTCTTCAATCGAGTTCAGCTTAAGATGTTTTTTTGCATTTCGAAGTGAAGTAAACGGATGTCTGAATCCGTGCAAAGTATGTGATTTGTCATAAACATGCCAATCGTAGAGATAATAATCGTGCAGTAGAGCGCCGACGATTAACGAGCGGGCATTTATCCGGATTCGAAATACCTTTGCAAACAAATAGCTGAAATGTGCAACCGCCACCGAATGTAGAAGTGTGGAAGTATTTCCGTGTTGAATGTACTGATTCATCTCATCGATATCCGTACAGTGCGCCAATTCTTCATAAATGCTGCGAACGAGCCCGAGCTCATCCTCTGAAAGAAAGAACTGCGGGTTATTCTCAATATAGTTGGAATAAATTTTCTTGAGCATAGCCTTTCCTTTGGTCAAACATAAAAATGATCCTGAGAGCATTTTACATAGAAAATCGAAAAAAAGCAATATGAAAAGTAAAATTCAGCTTGAAATTACAAATATCATACAGAAATCACATCGGAAATATGAATCGTGAGCGACGGGAGTTGAATAAAAAATAAAGCTCTTGAGAAGAAACTGCGGAAAGGCGTCGGAACAAAAATTATTCATCGGCAGGCAAAGATGATTGAAAGTAATATGATGAATACAAAATGGCAAAGTTTTTCGTGTGGAAAATATATAATGTGGAAACTATATAATAAGGTAGCAATAATTTTTAAGATTAAAAACGGGGAATGAAAAGAACGAAGTCAAAAACTTTTTCACAAAAAAAGCTTGACTTATTTTGGAGCGTGTAGTATTCTAATAAAGCTGTCGCTAAGAACAAAAAAAGAGACAAAAAAGTTCTTGACAAAATCAAAACGGCATTATATACTAATAAAGCTGTTGCGAAATCGTAAGCGATAAAGCGACAAAAAATCTTTTTCGGAATTTTACAAAAAAATCATTGACAAAAGAAGAAAAAGATTATATACTAATAGATGTTCCCTTCAAGACGGATTTGAAAAAATCGAGTTTGTTTTAATAACGGGAACCAAAAAATAAAACGGCGATAAAGCATTTTGTTTTTTGATTTGAACCTTGAAAACT
>JAUNKE010000105.1:1332-4261 GCA_030532905.1 Peptostreptococcaceae bacterium | reverse complement strand
AATCAAAGCGCGGATGTCCGAAAGTTTTTCAATCGCTATCGACATCTCGGCTCGCATGCGGTGCTGATTCAAAAAAATGAATTGCCGATTTTCGCCAATCTATCCGTTTCGGCAAATCCGTCGGCTTTTTTGATGCTTAAAAACGAGCGCTACGAACCGATGGAAAGCAATCCGAACTTTGCGCAGCTCATCGTGTCGCTGGATTATTTTGCACAAATGAGCAAAGTCGATGTCAAACAAAACAACGAGCGCATCATTCTTTCAAACTCCGCGCATCGCTTGGAGCTCACCCTGGGTTCATCTGCCGCGACGCTGGACGGACAGGAAATTTCACTTGCTCATCCCGCTTTGCAAATCGATGGAAAAATTTATATTTCGCTCTTTGATATTGCCACTCAATTCGACATTTCCATCGTCGAATAAAAAAGTGAAATTTTGTTGCTGAAATTCGCATCTTCATTGAAGATTTAAGCCAAAAGATATTGACGAATGACACAATATGATTTATCATATTTTAGAAACGGAAATCTTTTAATTTGACCCCGAGAGGTCAGAAAGGAAATCGCATGACTTTTGTTCAAACAGAAGCATCTTTTGGTGCGCAAAAATTTATTATGAAATTTACAAGCAGGGCATTTTCTAACGGAAATAATGCTCCTGCTTTTATTTTTGTTCAAAGGAGAAGGTAATGAAAGCAAAGCTAATTTTACAAAACGGGATGGAATTTGAGGGCAAGGCGTTCGGCTATCTGCACGAAACCGTCGGCGAAGTGGTCTTCAACACAAGCATGAGCGGATATCAGGAAATTCTGACCGACCCGTCCTACTATGGTCAAATCGTCGTCATGACTTATCCTCTCATCGGAAACTACGGCATCAACTTGGACGATTCCGAGTCCCCATCGACTTGGGTCAAGGGCTTCATCGTTCGAGAAAAATCCGATAACCCGAATAATTTTCGATGCGAATTGGAGATTGACGATTACTTAAAATCCAACAAGATTATGGGACTGGAAGATATCGACACGAGAGCATTGACCAAGGTACTTCGAAAAGAAGGCGTGATGAACGGCATCATCGTTCTTGAAAATCACAATATCGATGCCAAAGAAATTAAAGAAAAGCTGGCTTCATACCATATTGACGATTCCATTGAACAGGTTTCAACCAAAAAAATATACGAATACGGCAAAGGCAAAATCAAAGTCGCCGCTTTGGATTTCGGACTCAAAAGCAGCATGCTCAAACGATTTGCCGAAAGAGATTGCACCGTCAAAGTATATCCGCACAACACGAAGGCGGCGGAGATACTCGCCGACAATCCCGATTTGATATTTCTAAGCTCGGGTCCGAGTCATCCCGAAAAGCTTGACTATATAATAGAAGAGATAAAAATTTTGGCGGAGCAAAAACCGACCGTCGCGATTTGCTTGGGACATCAGTTGTTGACTTTGGCATTCGGCGGCAAAGTTGCGGCGCTCGAATTCGGTCATCGCGGCAGCAATCATCCGGTCAAAAATTTGCTGACGGATCAGGTACACATCACCGCACAAAGCCACAGCTACTACACATCGGAGCTTCCGCCGGATTTTAAAATCACCCATCAGAGCATGAATGACAGCACCATCGAAGGCATGCGACACAAAAGCAAGCCGATTTACTCGGTGCAATTTCATCCCGAAGGCGGACCGAGCGAAAACCGATACATTTTCGACGAATTTATAAAATATGCGCAGGAGGTACACAATGCCTAAAAATCCAACTATCAAAAAAGTTCTCGTCATCGGCTCCGGCCCCATCGTCATCGGTCAGGCGGCGGAATTCGATTATTCCGGAACACAGGCTTGCCAATCGCTCAAAGAAGAAGGCGTTGAAGTCGTACTCGTCAATTCCAATCCTGCAACCATTATGACCGACAAAAATATTGCGGACAAAATCTACATCGAGCCCATTCATGCCGAAGTGATTGAAAAAATCATCGCCAAAGAAAGACCCGACTCACTGCTCGCCGGCATGGGCGGTCAAACGGGGCTCAATATGTCCATCGAGCTTTATGAAAAAGGAATTTTGGATAAATACAATGTTCAGCTAATCGGAACTTCCATCGAATCGATTAAAAAAGGAGAAGATCGGGAGCTCTTCCGCGATATGATGCGCGAAATCAACCAGCCCGTAATTGAAAGCGAAATTATCAACGATATCGAGAGCGGTGTGCTGTGGGCATCTCGCGTCGGCTATCCCGTAATCGTTCGTCCGGCTTATACGCTCGGCGGCTCCGGCGGCGGAATTGCCGAAAACGAGCAGGAGCTTCGCACGATTTTGGAATCCGGCTTGATGCTCAGCTCCATCCATCAAGTGCTACTCGAGAAAAGTGTGAAAGGCTGGAAAGAAATTGAATTTGAAGTAATTCGAGACAGCAAAGGCAACTGCATCACCGTATGTAATATGGAAAATATCGACCCTGTCGGTATTCACACCGGCGATTCCATCGTCGTTGCACCTTGTCAAACGCTGTCGGATAAAGAAATTCAAATGCTCCGAACCGCATCCTTCGACATTCTCAACGCGGTCGGTATTGAAGGCGGATGCAATGTGCAATTCGCGCTCAATCCGAACTCCTTTGAATATGCGGTCATCGAAATCAATCCACGCGTGTCGCGTTCTTCCGCACTCGCGTCCAAAGCAACCGGCTATCCGATTGCAAAAGTCGCGGCAAAAATTGCGCTCGGCTTCGGATTGGATGAAATCAAAAATTCGATTACCCAAAAAACCTACGCTTGCTTTGAGCCGTCCATCGACTATGTGGTCGTCAAAATTCCGAAATGGCCGTTCGACAAATTCTATCATGCCGACCGAAAACTCGGTACAAAAATGATGGCGACCGGAGAAATTATGGCAATCGGCAGCAATTTTGAAGCGGCTTTTCTCAA
>JAUNKE010000105.1:0-1232 GCA_030532905.1 Peptostreptococcaceae bacterium | reverse complement strand
CGTAATATTTGGCAAGTGATGCCCGCTTACAAAATGGTCGATACCTGCGCCGGAGAATTCGACGCCTATTCGCCATACTACTATTCCACATACGAAAGCTATGACGAAGTGGAAGTATCCAATCGCAAAAAAGTCATCGTCATCGGCTCCGGACCGATTCGAATCGGGCAGGGAATCGAATTCGACTACGCCTCCGTTCATTGCGTGATGGCATTACGGGAGATGGGCATCGAAACCATTATTATCAACAACAATCCGGAAACCGTCAGTACCGATTTCAACATATCCGACAAATTATATTTTGAGCCGTTGACCGAAGAAGATGTGCTCGAAATCATCAATAAAGAAAAACCCGACGGCGTCATTTTACAATTCGGCGGACAGACGGCAATCAAGCTCGCTCGATTCCTGAAAGAAAAAAACATCGCCACCTACGGCACGACCTCCGACCAAATCGACTTGGCGGAAGACCGAGAGCAATTCGACGCGCTGCTTGAAAAATTGAATATCCAAAGACCGAAAGGAAAAGCCGTATGGTCGCTTGAAGAAGGAATCGCCGAAGCACAAAAATTAGGCTATCCCGTTCTCGTCAGACCGTCCTTCGTACTCGGCGGACAAGGAATGGAAATCACCTACTCCGAAGAAGAAATCACCCACTATCTTTCCGACGCCTTCGCCAAAGACAGCAAAAATCCGATTCTCATCGACAAATATCTGATGGGACGAGAACTGGAAGTCGATGCGATATCCGACGGAGAAGATATTTTGATCCCAGGAATTATGGAGCACTTGGAGCGAGCGGGCGTTCACTCCGGCGATTCCATCACGATGTTCCCGAGCAAAAATGTTTCCGACAAAATCAAACAGGATATTTTGGACTACACCGCGAAGCTCGCAAGAGGAATCGGCATCCGCGGAATGATTAACATCCAGTTTATCAGCTATAATGAAGAACTCTATGTAATCGAAGTCAATCCGCGCGCTTCACGAACCGTTCCGTATATTTCCAAAGTCAGCAATGTACCGATTGTTGCCATCGCAACGAGAGTCATGCTCGGCGAAAAACTTTCCGAAATCGGATACGGAACCGGTATCTACAAAGAGAGCGAGCGAATTACGGTCAAAGTTCCGGTCTTCTCCACTCAAAAATTGCCGAATGTGGAAGTCAGCCTCGGCCCTGAAATGAAATCGACCGGCGAAGTGCTCGGCATCGGAAAAACTTATGAAGAAGC
>JAUNKE010000104.1 GCA_030532905.1 Peptostreptococcaceae bacterium | reverse complement strand
GATTTTTATTCAACATTATGCTCATTACAGCAATTTTTGCACTCAGCTATTTCGCCGTATATAAGATAACCTCCAAGGTTTACCGCGAGATAGTTCAGTAATTGAGTGGAAAGGAGAGACAATGAAAAATCTAAAGTTGACACAGGAATATCTCATTTGCATATTGGGAGAAAACGGAAAGCCGGCTTTCTTAGGAAATGAGCGAGTGCTTCTGGTCGGTGCGGCATTGACGGAATTGCTCGGTGCGGGAATTGTTCGATTGGATGAGAAAAAATCCAAAATCTTTGTCGAGAAAGCATTGAGCGATGAGCAATCGCATTTGGCGGGGCTGTATCGCTATCTGAGCAACAAACGCAGAACGACGAGCCAATTGGCGACCGACTACTGCTTCTCATTGTCGGAAAAACTGTTTGACGAGCTGATGGAATCGGTCTGCGAGGATTTGGTACAAGCGCAATATGTCGAAAGCAAATCGAGCGGGATTTTGAGAAATAAGAAAATTTATCTGCCGAAGCCTGAGACGGTTGAAGAAATAAAATCTCAAATACAGGCAAAAAATTTGGATAACGCGGATGAAAAGCAACTGACTCTCGCATTCTTGCTTGAGAAAGCCAATCGATTGAAAAAACTTTTTGACAAAGAAGAAGTAACAGCGATACGAGAAAAAATCAAAATCCAAAGCGCTCATCATGAAGCGATTCAAAAGATGATAACTTTTTTGGACGAATTGATTATCGTCTTGGCAGCGCTTGGAGCGATGTCCGTATAACTTATTTTTGACAATACGAAAGAAGGAGAAAATATGAGAAGGAATAGAAAAATGATGGCGATTGTACTGTCCGGCATGCTGCTTCTCAGCGGATGCACAAGCCCAAAAAGTGAGGCGCCCGAAATAAGCGTCGATGTACTTCAAAGCTACATCAAGTCGGTGGATGAAATCGAATATCCGAAGGAGAAACAAATTATCGCACTCGGTGAAGCGACCCATGGCAACAAAGAACTGATTGAACTCAAACAGACGGTATTTGAAAAAATGCTCGAGCAGGGAAGGACGGTATTTGTCATCGAAGGCGATTTCGGCGGCGGATATCGGGTCAATGAATATATAGCGGGCGCTGACGGCAATGCGACGGATGCGGTTTCGGAAATCGGATTTCGAATCTATGAGAGTCGGGAGCTTGAAAAAGTACTCGATTTTATGAGAAAGTACAACGAGAACAAAAAAGAAGAGGAACAGATACGCTTCTACGGAATGGACATGCAGCGATACGACAACAACAAAGAGATTTTGTTCGATATTTTGAAAAAGGCAAATTCTCCATTGGAAGCGGATTACAGCAGTCTTCTTTGGGATTTCAGCGATGAAACGATGTATGACTTGTCAAAGCTGAAAATTGAAAAGGCATTGACGGAATTGGAAAAGCTCAATGAAAAGCTGGCGCAGGAAAAAGAAAGCATTATTGAAAACACATCGGCAAAAGAATTTGACATCGCAAAGCATGCGGCGCTCGTGATTTGGCAAAATACGACGCTCAGAAATTCGGGCAATCAATATGGAACTTTGCGCGACCGATACATGGCGGAGAATACGATGTGGATACTCCAACATGAGCAGGAATTCTATAACAATGACAAAATCTTTTTAGCAGCACACAACGGACATTTGAGCAAGACCAGCGCGGTTTTCGGTACGGAAAAAGTGATGGGTGAAATCCTTGCCGGCGAGCTTGGCGACAATTATTTCGTCATCGCAACGGAATTCGGAAAGAGTCATTTTGTGGCAAGAGATGAAAAAACAAGCGAGCTCACCGAGTTCTTTGTCGAAAATACAAGTCCGGGACGATTGGCGACTCTGTTGGCGCCGCTGCAGAAAGGAACTTTGTACTTGGATATTGCGGCCGCTAAAACATCGGGCGATGAGCAGGCAAAAAGCTATCTTGCTGCCAATCAGCCGTTCAGTGCGGTAGGCGAAAGATTTTCCAAAAGCTATGAAAAAGTCGAGCAGGCATTTGTTCAAAATCTGTCGCCGGCGGAAAGTTTTGACGGCGTGATATTCTTCGATGAGCTGACACCATTTACAATTCGATAGAAAAGAGCTGCTGCGGAAAATTGTTCTGCGGCAGCTTTTTCTAAAATTTCGATGATGAATTTGCCGTCAAACTAAAACTAATGCCTAATAGATCCTGTAAATTATAGAACGCAACATAAATATGAACATATTTTTATAGAAATATAAGTGTCTGTATTCTTTGCCTTTTATTAGAGATTGGTATAAAACACAATAAACCATAGATTGTGCCTTTCCCATTTCGATAGAACGATGGAACGGCGGGGTTACGAAGCTAACCAAATTGTTGAGCGAAGCGATAAAAAATTTTGGTAGATTCCATTACAAAATACAAATTGTTGATAACCGTTTTTTCTGATAGAATTTTGCGCGAAAACCGTTCTACGATTTATCATTGGAATTTTATAAGCGTTTTACATAACAGAGAAGTCACAAATGCATTACAGTTTTATGACTTTTATTGTATTGCTTGATTGCTTATGCTATACTTCAAAATGGTATAAATTTTTGTGGATTTGGAAGGAGGAACTCATGCTGAGTAGTGATGAACAAAATGAAAATGAATTACAGGGTAACGATCAGGGCTTTCGAAAAGGTTCCTTCATAGAGGGATAAAGGATGAGCTGTGAGGCTCTTTTTTGTTGCCCAAAAGGAGAAGTTATGGCGAAAATGAGAGAAGCGGTTTGCTTACATTACATCGCGATGGGCGAATGCAAAAAGGGACGCAAGGCAAGCCACAAAGGCTATTGCCAAAAATGTGATAAGTACTATCCCCGAGCAAGAGGAAAATTTCCCAACAAAAAGAAACAATTGCTCGAAAAAATTAGGAAAAAAGAATACCATTAGGCTGAGAAACAAGAGATGCCCTTGTTTTGCAATCGGAGCATAATCCGAAAAACAGCCGAGAAAGGAAATTATGATTACAGTAAAAGGGAAGAAATCAGAAGGCATCGTTTATGCCAACTTGGTTGAAGAAGAAGCAATCAAACAGATAGAAAGACTTTGTGACCAGGACTTTACACAGGGAGCAACCATTCGCGTTATGCCGGATGTCCATGTGGGAGCCGGTTGCACAATCGGATTTACGATGACGATTACCGACAAGGTCGTACCGAACTTGGTCGGGGTCGATATCGGATGCGGGATGGAGACCATCCATCTGAAAAATAAGCATATCGAATTGCAACAGCTCGATAAATTGATATATGAGAAGATCCCGTCAGGGATGAATATTAGAAAAACCAAACATCCGATGATGGAAGAAATCGATCTTGACGAACTTCGATGCAAAGAGGATGCGAGATTGAATCTGAGAAGAGCGGAACTTTCGCTCGGCACATTGGGCGGCGGAAATCACTTTATCGAAGCAGGAAAAGATGAGGACGGCGAATTGTATATCACGATTCACTCCGGCTCACGAAATCTCGGACTTCAAGTGGCGAAATACTATCAAGAACTCGCATACCAACGCTTGAACAAAAATTCGTCCGAGGATATTCGAGCGAAGATTAAGGAGTTGAAGGAGTCGGGAAGAGAACAGGATATCGAAACCGAGGTTCAAAAAATGAAGGCTCAAAATCTAACGGATATTCCGAGGGATTTGGCTTACCTTGAGGGCGAAGATATGGAGAACTATCTTCACGACATGAAAATCATGCAGGAATTTGCGCGATTGAATCGTATCGCGATGATGGACGAAATCATTCGCGGAATGAAACTCAAAGTGTCGGATCGATTTACAACCATTCACAACTACATCGACACCGAAAATCTCATCTTGCGAAAGGGAGCGGTTTCGGCTCAAGCGGGAGAAAAATTGCTCATTCCGATCAATATGCGGGACGGCTCGTTGATTTGCATCGGAAAAGGCAACAAGGAATGGAATTTTTCGGCACCGCATGGAGCGGGGCGTTTGAAATCGCGAAAAGGAGCGAGAGAATCCTTCACCGTGAGCGAATTCAAAAAACAGATGGAAGGAATTTACACAACTTCCGTCAATAAGGATACTTTGGACGAATGTCCGATGGCATACAAGCCGATCGAAGCAATCACCGAGCATATCGGGGAGACGGTTGATGTCATCAAGCGGATTATACCGATTTACAATTTTAAAGCAAAAGAATAGCGGAGACGAAAGTCTCCGTTTTTGTAGTGTGCTCGGCATGGGCAATAACTTGGTGGTGAAAGTCCACTACAGG
>JAUNKE010000103.1 GCA_030532905.1 Peptostreptococcaceae bacterium | reverse complement strand
AACCGGAGTCGATGATGGCAATCAGCGTTCCTTCTCCTTTATTGTTCGCATAAAGACCCGGACTTCCTACGATTTCCCTTACATCAAAAGGATCTCGAAGTGCACTTCTAAGTTGAATTTGATTCGGATCTTTTGTCATGACGGTCAACGGATTTTTAAGAACCGGTTTTGTTCTTTGAGTTGCTATCTCAACAAAATCGACATAATCCAATTGCGCAATCGCTTTCGCCTGCGCAAAAGTTATTTCTGAAGAAAATCCGAAGAAAAGTACATGATACTCAAATATTGTTGAGATATCGCCCACTTCATTTTCGATTCGACGAAGTCCTTCTTCAACAATATCTTCGCCAAGGCTTTGCTGTCTTGAAACATTGTCGCCTTGATACAATTCACTTGCCGGAATTTCTTGTCCTAAGTTAGGAAAAGCATCCGGTCTGAATGAAACGATCACCTCAACGGAATCGTCATCCTGCAACTTGCCGTTTGCCTGATACATCAAAGCTTGTAACGCTCTCGTACTTGCAACGGCGTTTTTCTCATTTCCCTCTTGAACGATTTTTCCGCCCAATTCTTCTTTTAACGAAGAAGCTTCCGCATTCTCAGCGAACGCAAAGTTCGGAATCATCAAAAGTAGTGCTAAAAATATGGATAACACCTTTTTATTCATAAACTACCCTCCTGTTTTGAGGTCGTCAATTTCAATATTCCATTTCTTAAAACAAACTTCCCTCCCCTTTGGATAATTAGACATTCTACTTCAGCGTAAAAGTTTCTCAATTAGATTCGCCTATGTAAAAAAGCCTCCCTGATAGAAACATCATATCTAAATTGATACCTCTATTATGGAATTAAATTCCATTTTCATTATAAACCAAATCGTCTTAAAATTCAAAGCCTTTTTTCTTAAAACGGAAACGCTTTTTATATTTTGAAAAATTCATTTCCAACATCATTCTTTCTTATTTATTAAAAGCTTTTCTATTGCAAGGTTTTTTATTTTAAGATTATATTTTTGTTACATCTCCACCCCAGAAAAATTTTATTTTTATAAATATCTTATTTAGATAAAATTTTATTCTACGATTCATTATTAAGCCGGTATAAAAAATTCAAGCGAATTATTGAGCATTATGTAAAAAAGCACCGGATTTCCGATGCCGAAATCAAACTTGGAATGATAACTTCACAAGTTTAGTTCACCATATAGAATCCGATGCTTTCTTTACATTCCAAAATAAATTTTCGAATCAAAATATAAACCTTACATTTTATGCCATGATATATCTGAATAAAAAACTATATCGGTTTTGGGGTTCAAATATATCCATTCCAAAACTTATTCAAGCGAATTGCATCCGCAAATTCGAAACAGTCGTCAAAACTTAAAACATCGAATTTTATCCCGAACGCCCAATAAGATTTTGAAACCGAATACCTTACTGCAAATGAACTTTTCCGTCGATGACATCATAAGTTTTGCTCAGTTTCGAAAGATATTTTCTGTCGGTATCATGTGTGATGATAATAACCATTGCATCCATATTCAGCAAATCGCTCATAATCCGCTCCGCCGTATCGACATCCAGTCCGGTCGTTCCCTCATCCACGATGAGTATCTTTTTATTTCTTATCACTGCGCGGGCGATTGCGATTCTTTGCGCCTGACCGCCCGAAAGATTCTTACCGTTTTCCAAAATCATCGTGTCCAATCCCTCAGGCAGATTATCCACATAGTCACGAATTCCTGATTTTAATAAAGCGTTTTGAATTTCTCTTTCCGAAAAATCTTCATACAAACAAATGTTATTTCTCAAAGTATCATTGAATAAATGCGGATTTTGTGCAATTACTCCTACGCTTTTATAAAAGGAAGCCTTGGAAATTTGGCGAAGTTCCACTTTGCTCAACAAAATATTTCCTGAATAAGAATCAAAATATTTACAGAACAGCTTTACAACCGAAGTCTTTCCACTTCCACTTTTGCCCAGCAGTGCAATTTTGTCATTCTTCTCCCAGCACATGTCGATATTCTTTAATAAGTCGGACTCCATACCCTCATATTTGAAAGATACATTCTCCCAAACAACTTGTTGAATTTCGCTGATTTCTTCTCCTTGCTCGCTTTCCGAGATATTTGCAATCTCTTGTAATTTTTGTCGAATCGCTTTTGTCGATTTGATTCTTGAATATTGATGCGAAATCATTTTGCAAGGCGCAATGATAAAATTCGAAAGATTGGTTGCCGCAACCATGTAGCCGATAGTCACTTTGCCGTCAAAGAACAGGAACATCCCCAAGAGCAACAGAATATAAAACAAAATATTGCTCAAAAATGAGGAGCCGGATATGCTGAGATTCATTTTTTTATTAAAATCCCGTTCCGCAATCGCCGTTTCATCAGCAAATTCAGAATGATTTTCGGCAAATACATCCACCACGCCGAATTGATGGATGGTTTCAAAACCCTTGAGCATATCTGCAATTCTTGATGTATATTTTGACAACTGATTGGAATATCGCTCTCTCGACGACTGTACTTTTTTATCCAACAGTCTTGGAACGACAAAAGGAAGAATGCTCGCCAACAGAACATATAACAACATGGAAGGATTTATGTAAATCAACATGCAGATGGCAAAGAACAACATGCCGCCAAAAAGCATAATATTGTAAAGCGCGTCATACAAATCATTATTGATTATTTGAATATCGTTGGTAAGAACGGATATTCCATCCGAATTTCCTTGTTTGAAATAACTTTCCATCGAATCGGACAACATTTTATTCATCAATTTTGAGCGAATCAAAGCGATGGACTTACTGCGAATCTCAGTTGCCAAATTTCGACTCGCCAGTTCCAAGAGAAAGCTCAATATCGTAATCAATGCCCCCAACAAAAGAAATTTTAAGGCAACTTCTTTTGTCGGCGCATCGATCAACCATTGAATGATAAAGGATTTAAGCGGCGCAACAAAGGATATTGCTATCGTAACAATAAGACAAAAAACACTCAGCGCTTTGTTCTTTTTCACATAGTCGAAAAAAAGATGATTTTCTTTTCTCATCAGACAATCCTTTCTCTACCAAATCTTCTCAATTACTAAAACAATTTCCGTATCACGCTTTTGCCAATTTGGCACGATTGGTGGAATCCTTTTGTATCAAAAAGACGGCAAACAAAATGACAATCATGCCGACGAATTTTTGAACTGTAATGCTTTCTCCCAAAATAAAGTACGAGCCGATAAGCGCGACGACCGGATTGATATAAGCGTAGGTCGAAACGACGGACACATTCCAGATTTTGAGCAAAAAGATATAGCAAGCGCTGCCTATCAGCGTATCGACAATCGCCATATAAAGCGCACCGCCGATTGAAAGCAGATTGCCGTCGAAGATTTCAGGGCCGCCGTTGAATATAATCAGCATCGTATAAAATGCGAGCGGAACAAGCGTCTGGTACATCAACAAAACCGAAACCGAGGTCGCGATTTTTTTGTTTTTGAGATAAATCGAGCCGCCCGCCCAAGACAACACGCCAAATCCCATCAATATCAATCCCATCATGTCGATTGAACCGGCAGTTGCATCACCGATGGACACGATGACAATTCCAACGATACCGCCGAGAATCCCGATCATTCCGGGCAATCCTACCAGCATTTTTCGTTGTAAAATCGTCTCCAACACAACCATCACGACCGGCACGAGTGCAAAAAGAATCGGCACGATGCCCGCATCCAATCGTTTGGTCGCAAACATCATGAATACGCTGTTCAAAAAATACATCGAAGTCGAACTGATGGTAATCACCCAAAAATCTTTTCGACTGAGCAAAATCGATTTGTGTTTTGCCAAATTGTAAATGAGCAAAATGATGCCTGTAATGAAGAATCGTAAAAAGCTGAAAGTAAACGGCTCGATGCCGGAAAGTCCCAGCTTCGTCGCAATCGAACTCAAACCCCAAAATACACAAATCGCCAAATATGCCAAAAATCCCATTCCTATTTTTCTCTCCTGTCTTCCTTGATATTTTCCACCATCTGCTCGTAAAGTGATTTTGTCTGTCTCAAAATCAGCTCCGGTGAAACTCCTTTTGAATCCTCTCCCCAAACCGAAACGGATGCCCCGATGATGCCATTCGATTTGGCAAGACTTTTATTTTCGCCGTCCCATTTTGTCAAATGCCAATTCTCTTTCAAATCCCGCAGCATATATTGCAAACTTTCTTCGCTCGAATTGGATAAACTCGGCACATAGTACAGATAGAACGAATTATAAATCAGAATTTCGCGTCCTTCGTTTT
>JAUNKE010000023.1 GCA_030532905.1 Peptostreptococcaceae bacterium | reverse complement strand
TTTTTTCTTGCACTTATATTATATCATAAAGTTCCTGGGTGGTTGTAAAATGAATCTTTATCTCTACTTTTTATTCCTTGTGAGCAGACACTAATTCTTCCGTTCCGCTGGGACGGCGGAACGGTGGGAAGCAAAGAACGGTTATTCAAAATACAAATTGTTGACAACTATTCTTTCTAATAGAGATTAGTATTAAAACTTATTTTGCAACGGTGAGCAGCATTTCGCGAATCATTTTCACCGCAGTAACCGTAGATACGCCGCTGTGGTCGTAATGCGGAGAGAGCTCGTTGACATCCATCGCGACGACATTGAGTCGATTGAAAGTATGAATGGCTTTAATCAAATCCACCGTTGAGATTCCGCAAGGCTCCGGCGTTCCGGTTCCCGGGAAATAAGCGGGGTCGAGCACATCGAGGTCAATCGTGATATAGACCGGTCGATTGCCGATGGCTTGAATGTATTCTTCAAGCGCGCCGAGATGATATTTGCATTGATGCGTATGCTTTTGTGCAAAGAGGTCTTCGTCCTTTGTCATCGAGCGAATGCCGAGCTGGAAAATTCGTCCGTCACCCAATATATCATGACAACGACGCAGAACGGATGCATGAGAAAGTCTTTCGCCCATATAATCTTCGCGCAAATCCGCATGCGCATCAAAGTGTAAAATGCACAAATCCGGATATTTTTCAAAAGTCGCTTCCGCCATTCCGAGTGTGACCAGATGCTCGCCGCCAATCATAAAAGGAATTTTGTCGGCTGCCAAAATTTCAGCGGTTCTTTCGCGAATCATATCGAGTGCGCGTCTCGGATTGCCAAAAGGCAATTCCAAATCTCCGCTGTCGCAAACGGCGATGTCTTCCAATTCTCTTTGACAATATGGAGAATAGCTTTCGACACCGAAACTTTCTTTTCGGATTTCCACCGATGCGAAACGAGTTCCCGGTCGATAGCTGACCGTTCCGTCAAAAGGCGCACCGAACAAAACGATGCTTGCATCTTCAAATTCACTTTCGCAAGCCATAAAAGGCGGATTTACTTTTTGCATATTATTCCTTTCGTGAGATTCAAAATTATTTTTCTTTTGCTTCTTCAAGCATGTCGATAACATAGTTCGGCAACGCGAAACAACCGATATGAAGCGCGGTGTTGTAATATTTCGTTTTGATTCCGAGGCTGTTCCATGCGTCTGCGTTCAAATCGGTAATCGGGTCATATTTTTTACTTGCAAATCCGAAGAGCCAATGTCCTGATGGATAGGTCGGAATATGTGCCTGATACACTTTGGCAATCGGGAAAAATTCCGTAATTCGCTTATGCGCTCTTTGCATCGACTTTGCATAACTTGCATAGTATGGACTTTCGTGCTGGTTGACTAAAATGCCGTCCGCTGTCAGCGCTTTGTAGCAATTGCCGTAGAATTCTTTTGTAAAAAGTCCTTCTCCCGGTCCGAACGGGTCGGTGCTGTCCACGATAATCAAATCGTATTCATTTTCTTTGTTGCGCACGAACTTCAGACCGTCTTCGTAAAAAATTTGAACGCGCTCGTCCTTAAAGCCGACGGAAGTGTGCGGGAAATATTCCAAGCAAACATCGACGACCAATTTGTCGATTTCCACCACATCGATTTTTTCAATATTTTTGTATCTTGTCAACTCGCGAACCGTTCCACCGTCGCCGGCGCCGATTACCAAAACTTTTTTGATATTCGGATTGGTCGCCATCGGCACATGCACAATCATATCGTGATAGATAAATTCATCTTTTTCCGTTACCATCACCAAACCGTCGAGCGTAAAAAAGCGACCGAACTCATTGGATTCAAACACATCGATTGTTTGAAATTCACTTTTGTCCGCTAAAAGCTGTTTTTGTATTCTGATGGAGAATTTTACATCCTCCGTATGCATTTCACTGTACCAAAGTTCCATAATAACCTCCTAATTTGCGGATTCCTCCATGCTTTTTCATTCGCCGAAAGAAAATCCTTCTATTCTTCCACCACAAAAATATTTTCCATCGCCATATCTTTGGTGCCCGTCATTTTGCAACCTTTCGCTTTGGCAAATTGAATATATTCCAAAATTTCATCGGTAATCTGCTCGCCGGGTGCCAAAATCGGAATCCCCGGAGGATATGCCATCACGAATTCGGCGGAAATTTTGCCTCCGCTTTTGGTTAGCGGCACGGAATAAGATTTTGAATAAAATGCATCCTGAGGACTCATCTGAACGATGGGGTCGATGTATTCATGATCCAAAATGCTGATAGGATTTCCGCTTTTGAGTCTTTTGATTTCGGATAGCGAGCCAATCAGTCGCTCGAGTTCCAAATCCCGATCGCCCACCGAAACGATGGCGAGCACATTGCCGATATCGCCGAACTCGATTTGAATTCCGTATTCGTCGCGCAAAATATCATATACTTCGATTCCCGCCAAACCGAGTGAACGCGTGTGGACGCTGAGTTTGGTGGAATCAAAATCGTAAACCGTATCCTTGTTGATGAGCTCTTTGCCGAAAGCGCGATAACCGCCGATGGCATTGATTTCTTCTCTCGCGTAATTGGTCATTGCCAGCACCTTGTCAAAAATGCTCTGTCCGTTCAGCGCAAGATTGGAGCGCGCGATGTCCAGCGATGCCATCAACAGATAAGAACCGCTTGTCGTTTGGCTCAGGTTGATGATTTGTCGCGGATAGGCATCGTCCATGTCTTTTCCAATCAACAAAAAAGAGCTTTGTGTAAGAGAGCCGCCCGTCTTGTGCATGCTGACGGCTGCCATATCGGCACCCGCTTGCATTGCCGACATCGGCAGATTGTCATTGAAATAAAAATGTGCACCATGCGCTTCATCCGCCAACACCAACATGCCCGCCTCATGAGCAAGTTTTACAATCTCTTGCAAATGACTGCAGATTCCATAGTAAGTCGGATTGTTGACAAAAATCGCTTTGGCGTCGGGATGTTGTCGAATCGCATTTTTGACATCGGCAATCGACATTCCGAGACTGATGCCGAGCTCCTTATCCACGCCGGGATTGACATAGACGGGAATCGCACCGTTGATGACGAGTGCGTTGATTGCACTTTTGTGCACATTGCGCGGCATAATTATTTTTTCACCGCGTTTCGTGGCGCTCATAATCATCGCCTGAACGGATGAGGTCGTTCCGCCAATCATAAAGAAGGCGGCTTTTGCACCGAAGGCATCCGCCGCAAGTCTTTCGGCATCGGCAATAATCCCGGTCGGATGCGTGAGATTGTCGAGCGGTTTGCTGGAATTGTAATCCATGGCGATCGTCTGAGCACCGAAAATTTCGGTCAATGCCTTGTGACCTTTGCCCTGTTTGTGACCGGGAACATCAAATGAAACGATGCGCTCGTTTTTATAGGCGCGCAAGGCTTCGACAATCGGCATCCGCTCCTGATTAGTAAATATTCGTTCCACTGTAAATTTCAATCATTTCCTTTCGCAGATTATTGGTAATTTCCAGCCTTTGCTTCGGCGAAAATTCCAACGGATCCTTGTTGAAGAGATAATTTCCCAAATCCACTTCTTTAATCAGCATTTTCGTGTGGAAAATATTGGACTGATACACATTCACATCCTGCGCATCGTAGCGCTCGAGCGTGTCATTATCGATATAGTCTTGAATAGATGTGATTTTGTGGTCGATAAACACCTTGCGTCCGTCTTCTTCTCTCGTAAAGCCGCGCACTTTGTAATCCATCGTGATGATATCGGAATCAAAGCAGCTGATAAGATAGTTCAATGCGTTGAGCGGTGAAATTTTTCCGCAGGTCGCCACATCGATATCCACGCGGAAACTCGAAATGGATTTATCCGGATGATATTCCGGATAGGTATGCACGGTAACATGGCTTTTGTCCAAATGACCGACTACGGTTTCTCTGGTTTCCAAAACGCTTTTTCCGGCATTGCACGACGGGTCGAGTTCGCATTCTTCCAGCGGCTCCTCCGCAATCAGTATCGTAACGCTCGCTCCCTGAGGGTCATAATCCTGTTTTGATATATTGAGTACATGTGCACCGATGATTTCGGTGACATCACATAGAATTTTGGTCAATCGTTCGGCATTATATTGCTCATCAATATATGCGACATAGTCATTTTGCTCCCTTTTACTTTTCGCATAACTGATATCGTAAATATTAAAGCTCAGTGATTTGGTTAGATTGTTAAAGCCGTAAAGTTTAATTTTTTCTTGCACTCTTCTTCTCCTTTGACATAAAAAAATACAACCTGCACCAGCAGATTGTATGTGAATAACCTATGTAGCATACAAAAAACCACGCAAAAAGAGCGGATTTTGATGCAACCAATCATGGTTTTGGAATCGTAGGTTTGAGCCTATTCAGTAATAATACTCTTACTGCTCATGTTGATCTTCACAAGTACTGCTTAATGCAATTTTATGGGATGTCCCACTTATAAATTGAGGATTTCACTCATCAACACGATATCACAATCGCTATTCGGCATTTGACCGGGCTGTCCGTATGGCCGCTTGTCGCTGAAAATCAGCTAGGTCGAATGGGTCAGGCGAGCCTGACAAATAGTTTGTGATGATAGACGCAAGACTACGCTTTAATCATCGCTTCTTATAATACAATGTTTTTTCGAATAATGCAAGCGAAAAGGGAAAGTTTTTGGATTTTGTTTCGGATAAAAAGTTCTTTCTCCAAAGACATATATAAAAGAAGGAATAATTTTTGTATAGGATTGGGTATGGAGAAAGCATTATAAAAAATGAATTTAAGAAAAAATATCCGACAATAATAAAAATATGTGATATAATTGCCGTAAGGTGCAAATGCACAGAAGGAGCTTTTTCAAAAATAAGGAGGTATTATGAAACATCAAAAAAGAAAAATCGTGTGGCGATTGCTTTCCTCGATGATGGCACTCGTTATGCTGTTAACAATCGGGGGGGGGTACACTAACCGCTCATGCGGATACTGAAAAACCTTTCACCAAAATCTATGTCAATGACAAGCGTTATGATTTGACGAAAGACGACCCGGGTCTTCCTCAAGGATTAACTTGGGAAAAAAGTACAAAAACTCTTGTAATGAATGGATTTACAGGAGATACGCTTCAAGCAACTGATGCGTATGGAAACTTATTGAATCTGAGAATTGAGGGAGACAACAATATTCTACAAAAAAATGTAATGCGAGAAGGTGGAATTCGTATTGAAGGGAATCTAAATATTGTTGGAAATGGAAAGATTTTTTTAAACGAAATTGGAATGAGAGCTGAAAACACAAAAATTGAAGGGGTAGAAGTTCAGTTTTCATCTTCCGATTATATTTCGATTTCCTTTTCAGAATTAATGTTAAAAAATGCATTATTTAAAGCAACGATATCTAATAAGAGTGCAGGGATGTTAGGTAGTTTGATTTCAATCGGAAAATTATCTGTTGAAGGGGATTCAAATGTTGATATCGATATCCTAAAACATTATTATGGTTCTGTAATTAGATGTCCAAAATTTATTTTGAACACTACTGGAATAGTTAGAATTAAAGCAAATGCTGCTGAAAATGAAATTTATGGAATTCTCAATGATGGTGGTATTGGGGGAAGACAAGGTGCTGTATTAAAAAATGGAACACTCGATATTAACATTGTTTCATCACACCTTAAATCGCAAGTTTTTAAATACGAACCAGTACTCGAAGGTCAAATGAGATTGGTAAGTGGAAACTGGGATGAGAAAGGTGTGCGCTATACTTCTGTTCCGGTTGGAGCGGATATTGAGCGTATCGAAGTAGATCCACCTACTCAAGAAACTTACTACGAAGGTGACATTTTAGACCTTGATGGTATGCAGGTTACTATTCACAAATCAGATGGTAGTAACGAAGTCGTTTCTCCATCTGATTTTGCAAGCAAGGGAATTACAATAAAACCATCCGCAACAGATATGCTCAAGGTGAGTGATAATAAAATAGTCGTTACACATACTCCGAGCGGAAAAACTGCAGAAACACCGATTACAGTTAAGGAACTCCACAATATTACAATTGTTAATGATGGCGGAGCAGAGGTTCAAACTCTTGTCGATGGCAAAGCAGGAAACAAAGCGAAACTTGGTCAGACGATTACGGTGAATGTAAACAATATTCCGGAAGACAAAATACTTTCTGAAATAAAGGTTGTCGGTGGGATACTTGACGAGACAATAAACAATGGAGACACCTTCCCTATGCCTGAGGCGGATGTTACGATTACCGTTACGCTTGCGGAGAAACCGAAGTATGTGGTTACAGTAAGTAGCGCCGGAAACGGAGAAGCAACTGCAAATCCAACCGAGCAGTACGAAGGAAAAGAAGTAGTATTGACGGCAACGCCGAATCAGGGATTCCATTTCAAAGAATGGGCAGTTACTTCAGGTAATGTAACAATCCAAGATAATAAATTTACAATGGGAAATCAGCCGGTAGAAATTCAGGCAATCTTTGAGAAGAATGCTCCGAACGCATACAGCGTCATTGTGGAA
The DNA here is from genome assembly GCA_030532905.1 of Peptostreptococcaceae bacterium. GTDB lineage: Bacteria > Bacillota > Clostridia > Peptostreptococcales > Filifactoraceae > JAUNKE01. The sequence goes on along the minus strand of JAUNKE010000023.1, from coordinate 26,631 downwards.
AATGACGATAACGGAACAGGAGTTGCCAATCCGAATAGCGGGGTAAAGGATACGGAAATTACTTTGACATCACACCCGAATCAAGGCTATCGTTTCAAAGAATGGCAAGTAGTCGAGGGCGATGTGCAGATTACGGCAGAAGGTAAATTCATGATGCCGGACAGTGATGTGAAGATTAAAGCAGTGTTTGAGAGAATTCCTTTCAACATTACATTCAAGGCAAATGGAGGAACTGGAAGCGACCAAATCAGAACGGTTACACCTGGTGATCCGTTTACACTTCCTGCGAATCCTTTTACACCACCGGCAAACAAAGTGTTTGATAAATGGATGATCGGAAATAAAACATACGCCGAGGGTGCGCAACATACTTTTACCGGAGATACGGATGTTCTTGCAACTTGGAAGGACGCACCGTCCAATAACGGAGGAGACTCATCCGGAGGCGGAGGCGGAGGCGGCTTCGGTGGAGGAGGCGGAGGTGGAACTCCAAGTCCTGCTCCTAAAAAACAAGAAGAGAAAAAACCTGCTACACCTCAAACCGCTACGAATACGGAATTAGGTAAAGATGTTGTTGCGAAATTGCAGATTTCAAATAAAGAATATAAAGTGGTTCAGGATGGAAAAGTTGTCAGCAAAACTATGGATACAATGCCAATCATTCATAAAGGCAGAACCATGTTGCCGGCGAGAATGATTGCGGAACTACTTGGAATTGAAGTGAAATTTGATGATAATACCAAAACTGCAAAATTTACTTTTACAAAAGAAGTGGATGGCAAACCGCAAGAAAATGTGGTTGAATTGACACTTGGTAAAAAAATGATGAAAGTAAATGGAAAGAGCCAAGCGCTCAGCTCGGAATTACTGAATACAAACGGTCGAATTCTTTTACCAATGACAGATATACAAAAGGCATTAAAGGAGCTTGGGCTTGGTATTGATGTAAAATGGGATCATACAACCAAAGAAATCACACTATTGGAAATGAAATAGTGTAAATCTACAAGCTCCTTCACAAAGAGCTCTCAAGAAATTGGGGGCTCTTTTATCATTCGTACAAAAAGCAAGTCAAGTCCTAATACTAAAACCTATTAAAAGACAGAGTTATCAGCAATTTGTATTTTGAATAACTGTTCTTTGTTTCTCACTTTGTAGGGAACGGTGACCCCACCGTTCCGCCGTTCCATAGGAACGGAAAAAGAATAATTTTTCTGTAGTGTATTAGGTATTAGTATAAATTTTTGAAGGGAAAAGCTCGAAAATCTTATAAAAAGCTTAAGCTTTGCTCTTTTATACAATTATATTATTTATTTATAGACTTTTGCGCACAATAACACATAAAAAAATGTTTGAAGTGAAATTTTATGCTATAATAGGGAAGGAAGAGTTCATTCATGGAATGTTTCTGACGATATACATAAAAGTCGCGGCGCAGTGACTGAATGAGTGAAGAAAGAACCTTTTATAAGGAGAGGAAATGTCAAAACAAAAAGTAAGTTTGCGAAACAGTATTCGATATAAATATACTTTGGGGCTGATTTTGTTTGCGATTTTGCTTTCGTTGTCCGCATCGACGATCGGGTACTATGAATTTCGGGCAAATTTTGAAAAGCAATACAAGGAGCGGGCATATACCATCAGTAAAATTATCGCATCTCAAATCAATGGGGATTATATTGAAGATTATCTCAAGGATGCGAATTACAATCCGACACCGGTTCTAACCGATAGTCTCCGGACGCTTTGGGATACGATGGATGTGCGGTATATCTATTTTGCGACGACGGACGCGAGTCAAGTGCGCTTCATCTATGTCAAAGGCGGTGAAATCGTCTATCCGACGGAAAATAATTTGCAACTGGGTGAAAAAGATATGGCGGGCGATTACTATGTCGTTCGGGAGAAGGATCAGGCGATTGGTGTCAATGTTCCCGTTTTTGATGTCAAACAAAATATTGTGGGCGTCGTGCGAACGCATATCGGTATGGATGATATGAAGGAAGGAATTTATCGCTATGTGGTCGAGTCGATTCTCTTGAACCTTTTGCTCGCGGGCATTATTACGGTGATTTATGTTTCCTACATTCGCCGAAATTTTGTTGCGCCGATTGAAAAAATATCTCAAAGTGCATTGGATTTTGCGGCTTCGGATTATCGCGAGGTGCCGAATATCCCGTCACCGAATACGAAGGATGAGATTGAAAATCTGACACATTCCTTGTCGCAGATGACGCATGATATCAAAAACTATATCAATGATATTGAAACCAATGTGATGGAAAAAGAGAAATTCAAGGCGGAACTTCGTGTTGCAAAACAAATTCAAGCGGCACTGTTGCCGACGGAATTTCCGAATAATGATGAAATCGATATGTTTGCATTGATGGATTCCGCGAAGGAAGTCGGCGGTGATTTTTACGACTTCTTCTACACCGAGCCGCATCAGATGATGCTGGTCATCGGCGATGTGTCGGGGAAAGGAATTCCGGCGGCGCTGTTTATGACGAGCACCAAAGAAATCATAAAAAATCGTACGACGGATGGCAATTCGCCGCAAAAAATCTTTGAGATTGCAAACAACAAGTTGCTTGAAAACAGCAATGACAGAATGTTTGTAACGGCTTGGCTCGGCAAAATCAATTTGGAATCCGGCGAGCTGACCTATGTTTCGGCAGGACATCCGCCGGCGATGATCAAAAGGCAGGACGGCAGCTTCGGTGCATTGACGCTCAATCAGAATAAATTGCTTGCCGCTTTTGAAAACACGACCTATCGACAGACGACGATACTGTTGGAAGAGGGCGATGTGATTTTCCTCTATACCGATGGTGTTATCGAGGCGGAAAAGTTGGGCGAGCAATTCGGTGAGAAAAAGCTGATTGATTGTCTGAATCGTAATATTGAAAAGCATCAATCGATGCGCAGTTTCGTTCGCGCGGTGCGTCGCGAAATCGGTATTTACGAAAAAGAGGGTGAGCAGAAAGACGATGTGACGATGCTGGCATTTCGATACAACGGCAAGAAAGTGTCCCGCATCGACCATATTATGTAAAGTGTAAAAAATCGAAAACCGATGAAGCTTGTAACGGCTCCAAAGTTAGCGTGAAAATCTAACAGCGGCGTTACATTGCTCCATCGGTTTTTTAATGCTCGTGATTGTGATGCAAGTCCGGCGTATGCGGGTGCTCATGCTCCATTTCTTCATGATGATGCGGATGGCTGTGCTCATCGACTTCATAATCGTGATGATGATTGTGATGACCGTCTTGATGACTGTGACGATGCTCATGCTCCAACGCAAAATGTTTGTGAAGATGACCATGCCCTTCGAAAGTCGCGAAATAGGTTCCGGCAATCATAATCAAAACGGCGATTATGAATTGCATTGTCAACGGGTTGCCGAAGAGTATGAAGGAGAGCAGCACACCGATAAAGGGGGCGATAGCATAAAAAGCGCTGGTTCTTGCCGCCCCGAGCTCTCTTTGGGCAAGAATATAAATGTAGATGCTCATGCCATAAGCAAAAAATCCGAGCAGCAAGGTCGCTGCAATATATATCGGCTCAAAAGTCCATTCGCCCAAAAAGAATGCGATGGCCAAGGAGGCGATTCCGGAGCCGAGTCCTTTGATGATTACGATTTGAATCGGATTTTTGAGCGACAGCATGCGCGTGCAGTTGTTTTCAAATCCCCAGCAGATGCAGGCTGCCAATACGAAAATCGAGCCGAGTGAAAAAGACAGACTGTCGATATCAAAAGTCAGCAACACGCTCGCCATCGTAATCAAGCCGATGGCAATCCACATTCTTTTTCCAATCGCTTCTTTGAAAATCATCAAAGCAATCAACGAAGTGGCGACGATTTCGAAATTGTTGAGCAGCGAAGCATTGGCGGGGGTTGTTTTTGTCAAACCGAGCATGAGTAAAATCGGCGCGGCGATATCGAGAATCACCATGCCGAGCACAAAGGGCAGCTCTTGAAATGTGACGGGTGCTTCTTTGGAATCTTCTTTGGTAAAGAAATGGACAATGCTCATTCCGACACCCGCACCGAAATATAAAAGTCCGGCAATCATCGTCGGTGATAATTTGCCGAGTAATATTTTTGCCAAAGGCGAGCTGACGCCATAACAAGCGGCAGCGGCGATCGCCATCAAAACGGCTCTGTAATGTTTGTTCATAAATCTCCTTATCGATTAAAAGTCATCAAAAAGTTTTGAGACAGCCATATTTTACTTAGTTGGTATTGTCGAATCTTTTATACCCTTTGAACATGGAAAATAAATAAGAAAATTTCAGATGAACAAAAGCAATTTTGTCGTAATTGACAGAGGGAGATTAAAAGTTTTAATCGGTATCATTTTTTCATCACATGTTATAAAAGCATCGGATGATTTGGAAATTCTTTACACTTTGTCCTCGGGATTTTCTCAAAAAACTAAATGCAAAATATCTGTCTTCTATTTCTAATCATCATATCGTTTTTATATTTCCTTTTGCAAAATATCGCCTATACTTAAGTGAAAATGCAGCTGCTTCTACATGGATATCTAATAAATTGTTTATAATCGTAATTTTACTGAAAATAAATAGGAAATCCGATTGACGAAGCATAGTTTGTTTGTTATCATAAAATTGTGAAATAACGAGGAGTAAAAAGTAAGTGCGCTTAATATTTGCATTGCAGCAATTAGAATAAGTGTTAATTCTGCTTCTATTATTGATATAGAGTGCATGAAAATATTTGATGGTATTAGAATATAGAAAGGTGTAGGTATGGATAAGAAATTATACTTGAATCAAGAGATTGATGGGCAAAATAATGTTGTTCAAGACCAAGCTACTGAAGATACATCGAATTTGATTGCAGAAAATCCTGAAAAAATTCCTGCTCAGCGTAGCAAGTTTTATAAAAATTTTATGAGAACCGTTCAAGAGATGGATGATGTAGCGCTTTTTCTTATGATACTGGCGATGATGGTACTTCTTTTGACTTGTGTGGCAGCTTATTTTAAATATAGGGGGCATTATTTTCAAATCAATCCGACACAGACTCTGACTCCGGCTCTGGCAGCTATGATTACAATCAAGCTGAAACATAAGAACTACCCAAAAAGAAGTTTTAATTTCTACATAACCTGTGGTGGCATTATAATCAGTTTGGTTTGCTTGGGAATCATACCCGGTACCTATTCAGAGATATTCATTAATATTTCAGTAATCGTCTTTTTGAAACTATTATGGAGCGAGGATAAAAAAGTTGCTGAAAAATGGGGATTTCGAGGAGGAAATTTCAAAAGAACATTAAAATGGTTGTTCCTCTATATGATTTTAATATTGATTGTATCTACGGTTACATTTTTGGTTGCTTATTTGCTTTATTCTTATACCGATCTTTTTAAGACCGTCTATTATCAGGGTGAATATATCGGCGTTGAACGATTATTAACATTATTGACGGAAGACAGTTCCGTTTCAAGACCCGGATTTATATATTTTTTATATATATTGATGCCGATTTTGGGTTTTTGTACATTATTTGGGGAAGAGTATGGTTGGAGATTTTTTTTGCAACCAAGATTACAAAAGAAATTTGGGAAAATAGGTGGAGTCGTTTTACTTGGATTCATTTGGGCAATATGGCACTTTAATAATGAGTATTTTATGGCGATGCCGGAGATTATCAAATCTTTCGGATATACATCAAAATCCTATTTTCTATTTGTATGTACGGTAAGAATTATAACGGAAATATTTTATGCAATCTGGTTCGCATATTTTTATGAAAAATCACGCAGTATATGGTGTATGGTCTTGATTCATGGTTTGCATACTGCGATGTCTGCATGGGGACTGTTTGTCATTGCTTTTGGATATAAAGGGTTGGCTGTTCAAACAATCATACTGTTACTCATATCCATTCCTTTTTTAAGATCCGATGTATTTAGGCAAAATAAAAGCGGTAATTTGGAGAATTTAACAAATTAAGTTTACTTATATGATGAAAAATGTTAGACAGTATTGTGTTCTTGTCATTACATCCATTCATAACAAAACTTCTTGCCATTCAATAAACCATAGAACACTATACATTTAACATTAAATACAGATATATCGATGTAACCGAGCCTGAAAAGTTGATATAGCTATTAAGACTATGTAAGTATTTTTAATGTAATGTAAAGTGAATATTGTTTTTTGATGTTTTTGTACCCCTGTTAAATGATGGGGACAGGTAGATAAACTATTCTCTATACAACCATAATCGCTTAACATATCAAGGATTTTTCCCGGTGGTTGTAAAAAGTGGCAAACTTAGCGAAATAGCTAATAGATATGTTTAGAAATTCGATAGTTGCGGGATATTTTATTTTTCCCGAAAACCGAAACGGAGTACATTTGTACTCCGTCGCGGCTTTTTTTAAGGGGTTTATATTAATCGTTCTCATACTGATTAAATACGGTATGCAAGAATATATTCTCTGAATTCTTTGGTCAAGGCACCGAATTGCTGGATGCCGTGGGTCAATTTGTGCAATTCCTGTATAAATCCGTTCACATTGGTACCGACAATTTGGGTCGCTGCCGAATTTTGCTCCGACAATGCCGCCTGTGCTTGAATGAAATCAAAAAGCTGATTGATTTTCTCATTTTGTCGACCGAGTTCTTCGATGGAAAATACCATTTTTTCCGCGATTTTTTCCAATCGTGCATTCGCTTCCTGCGCCTGCATTACGGATTGTTGTATCGATTCGTTTTGTGAATTGACAATGTAGAACTGTCCGTTGATTTTATCGGCAATAATCTCAATTTCCTTAAGAAAACCGAAAATATTTTTCTTAATATCTTCCGCTGCGCCGGCGGATTGTTCCGCAAGCATTCGTACTTCTTCCGCTACAACGGAGAAGCCTTTGCCGGCAACACCGGCTCTTGCCGCTTCAATCGACGCATTGAGTGAAAGAATATTGGTTTGGAATGAAATGTCCGAGACGAATTTCGCCACCGATTCGATTTCATATCCACGCGTTGTAATCTGACCGCTTGCATTTTTGAGTTCCTCAAAATTTTGCAATATGCCTTGCATCGCATTCATCGTCTCATTCAATCCCATAAAGGAAATATGAATATCGGATAACGCGGATTCAAGCTCGATTTTATTTTGATTTTCTTCCGCCGCCAGATTGCTGAGCCCTTCCAGATTCTCATGCAAGACGACGACAACTTTTTCCGCTTCCACCGCCTGCGCATGGGATGCGGTCTCCAATTGTTTTACTACATCGGAAATTCCCTGACTGTTGATGTCCATGTTGCGTGCGATATTGCTCAAATCCACACCGAAATTTTGCATTTCTTCCGTCATGGAGCTGAATTCGATAAAATCTTTTGCAACCAAAGTTTTCAGTCGGCTCGAGACTTCGCTGAAGGATTCCATAAAGTCATTCCCGCTTCGGATTTCGTCATAAATAATGAATTCTCTGTCCGCGATGGTTTGAAGCTCGTTCTTCAATCTACGAAGCGGTCGGCTGAGCAAGAAATAGCTCGCATAACTCAACAGGATGCTGCCCGCCGGATAAAAAACGGCCGGATGTTCGACGGCAAAGCTTGTTTTGGCAAACAAAGGAAGCAACAAGCTCGCAAATATCGTGCTCAGTATTGCCACTTTGATACCGAAATCCTTGATAAATCCGAAAGACAGTAATTGATTGAGTCGATATTTTCGAATCTGACGCACTTCATAAGGGAAGGTGAGTTTGAGAATCAACTGCCCGTCTTTTCGGTGAACTTCTTCCACTTGAACATTCTCGTTGAAATGCTCCTTCGCTCCTTCAATCAGCCCGAGCAGATAATCGAACATATTTCGTTTGGAAGAATAGATAAAATGAATACTGTTTTTGGATATGATTTCGATGTCGAGCGAAGGCGGATTGGAGCCCGGGATTTTTTTGCGCACAATCTGATGCACATCGTTCATCGAGTTCAAAAAGTTGTATAAATTGCTCTTGTTGAAGAAGAGCGCATACATTTTATAAAATGCCTGCACATTATCCTTTCCGATAATGCGCCAAAGTTCTTTGGTGGTCAATTGGGCGTCGGCAGCCATCTTGTTTATGAATTGGTGGACTTTTTCGTCCTCGATATTGTCAAATGGTGAAATCGGCATATCGGGGTCGAGTCCTGCGCTTCTCATATTGTCATGGACAAATTGAGGATACAAAGATGACAAAGTTTTGACCCAAGTCCCTACTACTGTTCCTTTCACAACTACCTCCTAACTTTTACACATCTATATCGTCTTTTTACACTATCCGATAAGAAGAAATATCAAATGCGAATATAAAATTTATCGTTAAAATTTTGGATCGGGACATGGGAAAGTTTAAGCCCGATGAAAAGTTCACCTAAAGTTCACGGAAATTGCAAATCGAATTCAAAAATAAAAGATAGAATCAGATTATGGAAAATCCATTAGGAATTCCAAAACGAAGTTGGCGGGAAGAATTATGAATAGTTTTGAAATCGGCATTTCGTTTGAAAAGTGAAAAGAGTTTTGAATTGTAAAATGGTATTATAAGGAAAGGATTTGTTATGAAAGCTCAAAAATTAAAAAACAAGAAAGCGATTTTGGCGAGTTTGCTTAGCGGAATCATTCTGGTTTCGGGATGTGCAAGTTCGGCGCAGGCGTCAAAATCCGAAGCGACAAAAAATGAAATCGCTTTAGCGGAGCAGGTCGATGTGAAACAAAATGCCCTTGATAATGTGGAAAGCATTTTGAATCAAAAAATTAAATATACCGAGCAGGATGAATATATTGCATGGGCGGATGCTTCGTACACTTCCGTTGATTTGAACGATAAAAACGCATTGCAGAATATCGAGGGATTGCTTGTGGACGGCAATGTGTTGAAAATTACAGCCGGTGGAATTTATGTGTTAAGTGGAGAATGGGAAGGCTCCATCTTGATAGATGCCGACAAGGAAGATGTCCGATTGGTGATGAATCAAGTGAACATACAATCCGATGAAGCGGCGGCGATCGAAGTGTATCGAGCGAATCGAGTTACCGTTTCGTTGGAGAAAGGCACGGAGAATTCTATCGGAAGCAATATAAACAATGAGATTGTTAATGCGGACGGAGATGAAATAACGGCTGCCGTATTCAGCAAGAGTGATTTGTTCGTCAATGGAGAAGGAAGTTTGACGATAAATTCGAACAAAGACGGTATAGCCGGATTGGATAATTTGTTTTTGCTCAGCGGGCAAATTGAAATTACAGCGGACGACGGCATTGTCGGAGAAAATTCGGTTCAAATAAACAATGCGATTCTGAAAATCGAAGCGCAGGGAGACGGCATAAAGGCAAACAATGAAAATGAGCAGGAGCAGGGATATGTCATCATCTCGGGCGGTAAAATTGAAATCTCCGCCGGCGATGACGGAATTAAAGGGGAGCAACAACTTTTGATTACGGATGGAGACATCGATATTCTAAAATCGGTGGAAGGATTGGAGTCGATGGATTTAATCCTTGCAGGCGGAGATATAAATATTACTTCTTCGGACGATGCGGTCAATGCGGCGGGGAAAGACAGCGGCAATCAATTAGCGATTTATGGCGGCAAAATTCAAATTAACTCGGAAGGAGACGGTCTTGATGCGAACGGTTCGATTGTTATGACGGATGGAGCATTGTATATCAACGGGCCGGTAACCGAAGGAAACGGGGCTTTGGATTATGATGAGGAATTCAAGTTCTACGGTGGGGATTTGTTTGTCACAGCCAATGCAGGCATGGTGCAAACGCCGTCCGAAACGACAAAAGCCGTTCTCAGTGTGAATTTCAAATCAATGTTGCCTGCGGGCTCGGTCATTTCGCTTATCAATAGCAATGGGGAAACGATAGCGGAGTTAAATGCTGAAAAGAGTTTTCAGAATGTAATTTTCAGCAATGAAAATATGAAGTCGGGCGAAGAATATCAATTGATGTTGAACGGCAAGGAAGTGACATCCGTCAGCTTGAGCGACGGGATTACGAGCATCAATGAAGACGGCAGTGCATCGTCCAATGCTTTCGGTGGCATGCAAAACGGTCAAAGACCGCCGGAGCCGCCGGGTGGCATGCAAAATGGACAGCGACCGCCGGAGCCCCCGGGAGGATTCTCCGATTCAAAATAGGAATCGGTTCATATAGATAATAACAAACTCTCCTAAAATAGATTAAATAAGTACAAAGGAACTGACCGGGCAATGCTCGGTCAGACTTTTTTAACGCTTTGTACTCGGAAAAGGAGATTGAAAAAATCGGGGATTATCCCATGATTTTGGGTATGATGTAAAAAGATGTATGAGATTGGAGGATTTCGATGGGATACAATTTGTTGGTCGTTGATGATGAGGAAAATATCCGAAAGTTGATTCGAAAATATGCGGAATTTGAAGGTCATCGCATTACCGAAGCGAAAGACGGTATGGAGGCGGTGGAGTTTTGTCAAAGTGAAGAATTTGATTTGATAGTGCTGGATATTATGATGCCGGAGCTTGACGGATTTTCGACGGCGCGCGAGATTCGTAAATTTTCCAATGTGCCGATTTTGATGTTGTCGGCTCGTGGTGAAGAATATGACCGCATTCACGGCTTTGAAGTGGGAACGGATGATTATGTCATAAAACCTTTTTCGCCAAAAGAATTGATGATGCGTATCAATGCAATAGTCAAGCGCTCGAATATAACGATGGGTCAGGAAAAGTTTGAATACGAAGGATTGGTTGTAAACTTTTCCGCAATGACGGTGGATGTCGATGGTATTCGTGAAAATTTTTCACCCAAAGAATATGAGCTGTTGGTTTATCTTATCAAAAATAAAAATATTGCCATGAGTCGCGATACTTTGATTTCGAAAATATGGGGATATGATTTTTTCGGAGACGAGCGTACTTTGGACACGCATATCAAGTTGATACGCAAACGCTTGGGAAAGTACAGTCATTTGATTGCGACGGTGAGAGGAGTAGGATATCGATTTGAAAATGAATAAAGGAATCATGCTCAAATTGTTTCAGTATCTGTCGGCATTCGTGCTTTTCATCGTGCTGATTTTCTTGCTGGTACAGACAGTTTTTCTGGATGATTTTTACCGAATGATAAAACGAAGAGAGGTTCGTTTGAGCGCGGATTTTCTAATTGAAAATTTGGAGGATATCGCACTGGAAGATTATATTTTGAGTCAATATTTTCGGGAAGATATCTGCATCCGTGTCGTTTCAGCGGACGGCTCGATAATTTATTCGTCCGGAAAGCAGCGAAATTGCTATTTCAGCAAAATGTCGGATATCGAGATTCAAAATCTGTATCAGGAGATGATTCGGCAGACGGACTCCGAAAAATTTGAGATTGTGGAGGACTATCGATTCGGTGACGGATTTTCCAAACCGGAAAAAAAGGAAAAGAGAAGCAATATCCCGAAATTTTCCAAGCCGGAGCGTCTGATTTATATGAAAGTGTCTGAGAGCAAAGGAGTGCTGGTTCTCATCGATGCAATGCTGACGCCGATGAGTGCAACGAAGTCCGTACTTCGAATACAGATTTTGTATGTTACGATGTTGCTGATCTTGGCGGCGGCGATTTTGGCTTATATTCTGGCGAAGAAGATTGCGCAACCGATTATCGATATCAATCGTTCCGCCAAAAATTTGATTTCGGGCGGCTATGATGTGGAATTTTCGCCAAAAACTTATCGTGAAGTCGTAGAGCTCAATAACACGCTCAAACAGACATCGTATGAATTGGGAAAAGCGGAAAGATTGAAAAGGGAGCTCATCGCGAATATTTCGCATGACCTTCGAACGCCGCTTACGATGATTCAGGGTTATGCGGAGGTGATGCGTGATCTACCGGACGAGAACACGCAAGAGAATGTGCAGGTCATCATCGATGAAGCGAGTCGATTGAGTCGGTTGGTAAATGATATTTTGGCCATCTCCAAAGTCTCTGACGGCCAATCGATGCGTGTGGAAGAATTTTGCATTACCGAGCTGGTTCGGGAGATTATTTTTCGCTGCGGCAAATTGATGTCCAATGAAAAATACAGTTTCGAATTTGAATCTGAGCGGGAAGTGAAGGTCTCGGGTGATGAATCCAAAATTGCACAGGCAATTTACAATCTGCTCGGAAACGCCGTCAGTCATACCGGAGAGGATGGAAAAATTTTTGTGAAGCAGGAAATTTTCAACCATGATGTTCCGACGGTTCGCATATCGGTCGCCGATACCGGAAAGGGAATTGAGCCGCAATATTTAGAGGATATTTGGGAGCGCTATTACAAAGTCGAGCAGGTGCATGTCCGCTCCGACATCGGTTCCGGACTGGGACTGTCCATCGTCAAGGAAATTATGCAAATGCACGGCGGTACCTGCGGTGTAGATTCGGAATTGGGAAAAGGGAGCGTTTTTTGGATTGAGATTCCGTATCAAGCGGCTCTCTCGGACTCGGAAAGTTGATCGGCAAATTGAAGCGAAATTATCTTTGGTGGGAGCGTTTCGGCATTTATCCATGAAAAGCGCTTGTCATGGTGGACTATTAAAATGGAATGAGATATAATAGATTTCGGAGAATAAGAATTGATTTTAATGCAATAGGAGGTTTTATGTACGAATGGTCATTAACGGATTTATATCCGTCTTATGAGAGTAAGGAATTTCAATCGGATTTGAAAAGCTTGGATGAGCTTTTGACAAGATTTCAGTCCGTCAAAACGGAAGACAATCTGCAAAATATCAAATCCGTGATTCAGTTGATAGAAGAAAGAACGGTGATTCAGCGTCGATTGGGAGCGTTCATTCGCTTGAATCAGGCGACGAATACGACGGACAAGGTCAGTGCGAATTATTCCGCAATCTTGGAGAGTAAAATGGCAAACTTTTCAAGCGAGAATGCTCGTCTGAGAAAGTTTTTGGGGAATATCAAAACGGATATTACGCAGGACGATTATTTGGCGCAGTACAAATTCTATTTTGAAGAAGCGAAACAGGATGCATCGCATCTGCTTTCGGATGAAGTGGAAGCGGTTATTTCGAAAATGAATCTGAGCGCCGGCTCTTCCTGGTCAACGCTACAAAGCTATTTGACATCGACGGTGGAAGGAGAATTGGACGGAGAGAAGGTGACTTTGCCGCAGGTTCGAAATTTGGCTTACGAGGAAAATCCGGAGACGCGAAAAAAAGCATATTTTGCGGAACTTGAAATGTATCGCCATATCAAAGCGCCAATCGCTTTTGCGCTCAACAATATCAAATCGCAGGTCAACGACATTGCAGCACTTCGTGGATTTGAAAGTCCTTTGGCACAAACTTTGGAGAGATCCCGTATGAAAAGAGAAACTTTGGATGCGCTGATTTCCGCGATGGAAGATTCTCTGCCGACTTTTAGAAAATATTTGAAGCACAAGGCGAAACTGCTCGGTCACAAAAACGGATTGCCTTTCTATGATTTGTTTGCACCGATGGGAAAAAGTTCGCGTACTTTTACGGTGGAAGAAGCGAAAGAGTTTTTGATGAAAGTTTTTTCGGGATTTTCTCAAGACCTTGCCGATATGACGAAAGAGATGTATGACAAAAAGCATATCGATGTGTTCCCGAAAAAAGGAAAAGTGGGCGGCGCATTTTGCTCCAATTTGCCTTTCATCAAGCAATCGAGAGTGTTGCTCAATGACGACGGATTGCTCGGCTCGCTTGTGACTGCGGCTCATGAATTGGGACATGCGTACCACGGTTTGCATATTCAGTCTCATCTTCCGCTCAACTGGAGCTATTCGATGCCGGTTGCGGAGACCGCATCCACCTTTAACGAAAATCTGTTGCTCAACCCGATTATCGCCGGTGCGGATAAAGAGGAAAAAATCAATTTGATTGAGCAGCAGCTTCAGGATGTGACTCAAATCATCGTCGATATCTACTCCAGATATCTTTTTGAGAGTGAAGTGTTTGAGAAGAGAAAATCTGCATTTCTCTTTGCGGACGAGTTGGAAGAAATTATGCTGGATGCACAGCGAAAAGCTTATGGAGACGGCTTGGATCCGGAAGTGCTTCATCCGTATATGTGGGTGAATAAAGGACATTATTATTCCGAGTCCAACAGTTTTTACAATTTCCCATACGCATTCGGCGGACTTTTCTCCAAGGGTCTGTATGCGCTTTATCAGGAAAAACCGGAAGGCTTTGTCGAGAAGTATCAACAGATGCTCAAAGCGACAACCGTCGGCTCGGTCGAAGATACTGCCAAAGTTATGGGAATCGACCTCAGCAAAAAAGAATTCTGGGCGGGCGCGCTCAAAATGGTCGAAAAATCCATTGACGAATTTATTGAGCTTACAAAATAACAGTGATACGAAGCATCGGGGATTATCCCGGTGCTTTTTGTTCGAATAAGAGGCTCTCCTCAAAAGTCCATGTTTGGAAAGTTAATTTTAATGAGAATCCGGTTTCGGAATTTGCTGTCTGAACTTGAGATTTATTTTGTAACGCAAAATTCTTGTCAGCGTTTTTACAAATAGATGATGTTGAAGAAGAGTTCTTCTGATATAATGATTAAAGGGATGGAATCGGAGGTATGCGATGAAGAGTAATATCAATCGGGAAGACGGCTTAAAACTGCTTCGGAAATATAATCCGGAGAGCTTTCATATTTTGCATGGGCTTACCGTTGCCGGCGTGATGCAGTGGTTTGCCAATGAGTACGGATACTCGGACGAGTCGGAGTATTGGTACATGGTCGGTTTGTTGCACGATATTGATTTCGGGATGTTTCCGGAGGAGCATTGCAAAAAAGCGCCGGAAATTTTGCGCGAGGCGGGCGCTTCGGAGGAAATGATTTACTCGATTTGCAGTCACGGTCACGGAATCGTGGTGGATATGCCGCCGATACATCATATGGAAAAAATTCTGTTCACGGTTGACGAGCTCACCGGAATCATCGGTGCGGCGGCGCTGATGCGTCCGTCCAAAAGTGTCAAAGATATGGAAGTTTCCAGTTTGAAAAAGAAATTTAAGGATAAAAAATTTGCGGGCGGTTGCTCGCGTGAGATTATCGCTCAAGGTGCTGAAAATTTGGGCTGGAGTCTTGACGAGCTTTTTGAAAAAACCATTTTGGCGATGCGCGCCTGCGAGGATGAAGTTCGAGCGACGATGAACCGATTGGAAACGGATTAAATTTTGTAATATATCAAAAGTGAGTTGGAAACTTATTTAGAAAAATTTTGGATAATCGAGATTTCCGTTGCTATGTTTTTGAATCAGAGTTTAATGGGAGGAGTATAAAACTTCTTTGAAAGAAAGCAATTTGAATTTGAGGATCGAATATGGAATATCGAATTTCGGATGATTAGCGTTTATTGTTGTTAGGGGGAAGGATGTACGGGAACAGAACGGAGCAGGATTTAGTAAATATTTTTGTGGACAATATTTTGACTACGAATCGAGAGTATTCTTTTTTTGTAAATTGGGAGAATGCCAAGTCGTACGAAGAATTCAGCATAGAATTACATGCGATGAGCAGTTTGATTCGAAATGAAAATTTTAAAGAGACATTTTTTAATTTGTTGAAGAAATTGCCGTCTGTAGTAAACACTTTTCCGTTGTTGTTTGCGCTCAGCAAAATGGAAAGAGAAGAATTGTGGAAAGGGCGCAAAATATTTGAGGTGATTGATTCCGAAAAAGAAGTGGAAAGATTTACTTTCTCGCGCGTGTCCGATGACAAAAGTTTTAGCAATGAAGAAATTGAACGCTACTATAACTTTTTTGACAAGATGGGGCTGAAATTTTTGTTTTTGAATTTGCTTGAGCAAAATGTTGTTGATTATGTGGTGGGAGCTTTGGTTGGCTTAGACTCCAACGGGAGAAAGAATCGAAGCGGGACTTTCTTTGAGAGTATATGCAAAGAGATAATCGAAGATATTTGTGTTAAGTACGGCATTGAGATGATCGAGCAAAAGCAATTCAAAAAATTATCGGACTACGGAATTGCTATTGAAGATAAGGATATATTAAATCGAAAAGCGGACTTTATTTTGATTCGGGACAATAAAGCGCTGAATATTGAAACGAATTATTATTATGCTGCGGGATCGAAGCCGGAAGAAATTATTGACAGCTATATCAATCGAGCGCATGAGCTGAAGCGCAATGGTATAGAATTTGTATTGTTGACGGATGGTTCCTGTTGGGACAACAAAAATAAAAATCAGCTGAACAAAGCGTTCAGGCATATTGTGATTATGAATTACTATATGGCGAAGAACGGCTATTTGGAAGAGAAGATAAAGGAAGCTTTCGAGATTTAATTGTAAAATTTTGAGCGTAATGGACGGAAAGATGCTGTAATACTAATACCTGGTACACTACAGAAAAATTATTCTTTTTCCGTTCCTATGGAACGGCGAAGCGGTGGGGTCACCGTTCCCTACAAGGTGAGAAACAAAAAACAGTTATTCAAAATACAAATTGTGGATAACTTTGTTTTTTAATAAGTTAGTATAAAAAGCGAATGATGGGATGTATATGATGAAAAATAATATAAAAATAAAACCATTTCTAAAATGGGCAGGAGGAAAGGGACAGTTACTCAGTCAAATTCAAGAAAAATATCCTACTGCTCTCGGCGATGAAATCAAAAAATATGCAGAACCTTTTGTTGGCGGTGGAGCGGTTTTATTTGATATTTTGTCCAACTACGAGATGGATTCGATCTATATCAGCGATATCAATATGGAACTAATCAACTCATATATTACAGTTCGTGATAATATAACGGAGTTGCTGGAAATACTTTCAACAATGCAAACGGATTTTTGGGCGAGAGACTTTGAAGAGAGAAAAGAATATTATTATGCGCAGAGGGAGCGATTTAATTTATTGAAATTGCAAAAGCAGACAAAATCCAAAGTGGAGATGGCCGCATTATTTCTCTTTTTGAACAAAACCTGCTTTAACGGATTGTATCGAGTGAACAAGAAGGGGCATTTTAATGTACCGATGGGCGCCTACAAAAATCCTTTGATTTGCGATCGTGAAAATCTTCAAAATGTATCAACGGCTTTGCAAGGTGTAGAAATTGTATGTGGTGATTATAGAGAATGTGATGCATTTGTAGATCAGAATACCTTTGTATATTTTGATCCGCCGTATCGACCGCTGACGGCTACATCGAATTTTACGGCCTACTCCGAGCAGAGCTTTAGCGATGCGGAGCAGATTGAGCTTGCAAATTTTGTCAATCATTTAGCTCGGAGAAATGCTAAGGTGGTCGTAAGCAATTCCGATCCGAAAAATATTGATGAGCGGGATGATTTTTTTGATGTTTTGTACGAAGAACATCAGATTCATCGAGTATCAGCATCCAGAATGATAAACTCAAACAGTGAAGCGAGAGGAAAGATTAGCGAGTTGCTGATCGTGAACTATTAAATCTGTATTATTTTTGTTTCTCGGGATATTGCAGCGGAATATCTCTTACGCATTTGGAAAATGATGTGGACTTTGAAACTGCCGTTGGTTTGGACAAAGGATAAGCAAATTAAATCTGAAATTTGAAAATGGGGGAGCGGATGGCTAAGAAAAAAGTGATTTGGGAGCCTGAAAATTTTGAGTTGGAAATGAATTCGGTATGGAGTTTTCCTGTTCGTGGAAATTGGGCGACGCATGATGCGAAATGGCGCGGGAATTGGTCACCCTATATACCGAGAAATTTGTTGCTTCGATATTCGAATGAAGGAGATTTGGTGCTCGATCAGTTTGTCGGCGGCGGAACGACTTTGGTGGAAGCAAAATTGCTGGGAAGAAATATTATCGGTGTGGATGTTAATATCAACGCTTTGGAAAGATGCAAAGAAAAGACCGATTTTCCATGGGAAAAATCGGGAAGCGTTCATATTATAAAAGGAGATGCTCGAAATTTGGATTTTATTCGAAACGAGAGCATTGATTTTATCTGCACACATCCGCCTTATGCCAATATCATTCAATACAGCGAAGACATTGAAGGCGATTTATCCCATTGCAAAGTGCCGGAATTTTTGAATGAGATGCAGAAGGTGGCGGAAGAATGCTATCGAGTTCTGAAAAAGGACAAGTTTTGTGCGATTTTGATGGGGGATACCCGACAAAAAGGCCATGTTATTCCGATGAGTTTTGATGTGATGAAAATTTTTGAGCAACAAGGATTTAAATTGAAAGAGTTGATTATTAAAGAGCAGCACAATTGTAAGGCGACGGGATATTGGGAGACGAATAGTGTAAAATATAATTTTTTGTTGTTGGCACATGAATATTTATTTGTTTTTCGAAAGATTTAAAGAAAATGCCAAATAGAAAAGGATGCTCATCCACCGATTGAAAGTGGATGCACATCCTTTTTTGAATGAATTTGTGTGGAGTGATATTCATCTTGGTTTTTATTCTGAATCAGGTAGATAAAATTCATTTTGGTATTAGCAAATCAAAAACTTTTTCAACCTTCGTTCGTATAGTGGCGGAGCATCAGTTTTTCAGTAGCTGAGCATCCGTATTTTGTAATGGTTGAGAATCAGTTTTTTGGCAGCCGAGTAACAGTTTTCAATGACTAAGCAACAGTTTTTCAGTAGCTAAGCATCCGTGTTTTTCAATGGCTGAGTATCAGCTTTTCAATAGAAAATATTATCTCTCCAACTGAGTCATCATTTCTTCAACTTTCGGGAAGATGCCGTAGAGTCCGCCGGTGTGGATAAATAAGATATTTTGATATTTATCGAAGGATGCGATCGGATCCTGTTGTCCTTTTTCGGCGAGCCGAATTTCGCTGAGCATCCCTTTGAATGCCTTTGCGGTATAGACGGGATCGACGAAAATGCCTTCCGAACGAGCGAGATGTTTTACCGTCTCAAAATCTTCCGCATCGTTGAGTGCATATCCGTTTCCGCGATATCGGCCGATTATTTTCAATTCCCGCTCTGAAATGCCGAAGCTTTGCGGGGTATAATTTTTACCTTCGCGCGAAAGATATTTGCAACAATCGGCAATATTTTCAAAGGCTCTTTTTTGAAAAGCCTCCGTCGTGTCCGCAATGCTGAACCCTACGATATCAAATGAAGCATGATGAACGGCTTTTCCGAGCATAAGACCGGCATAAGTTCCGGTTGAGCCGACCGTATCGACAACGGCATCAAATTGAATGCCCATTTCTTTTTCCTGACGCATAATCTCTTGGACGGCTTCGATATATCCGAACATGCCGATGGCATTGGATGCACCGGTGGGAATGATATATGCTTTCTCGCCTTTTTGCTCATATTCTTTTTTGATTTCGTTCATGATTTCATCGACACGAGCATAGTCATCGGAATGAATCAGACGAATTTCCGCGCCTAAAATCAAATCAAGCAGGTAATTTCCGTTGGGCACTTCTCTGTTCCCGTCAACCAAAACAAGTACGGATTTCAGATTGAGCTTGTTCGCAACGGCTGCGGTTGCTCGCGCATGATTGGATTGCATCGCGCCGCAGGTTATAAGCATCGTCGCATTTTCGCGCTTCGCTTCGGCAACGGCGTATTCAAGTTTTCGAATTTTGTTTCCCGAAATCTCGATGCCTGTTTGGTCATCTCTTTTGATGAATATATTTTTGCCGTATTCCTGTGAAAGTTTTTCGAGCTTTTCAATTTTGGTCGGCAGATTTGCCAAATGAATTTTATCCGGAATATACATAGAGCCTCCATTTCTATCGGTTCGACAGCTTACATTTTATCCATCGTGCTGAATAAATTTTTCTTCTCGGGAGCCGGCTGCTCCTGAATACGAGGACGAAGCGCTTCGATAAATGCCTTGCGCTCATCCGATGAGGAAAATGCGCTTGCAGGAACGATGATGGCGGAGACGGAACTGTTGTATAAATACAGGTTGCCGTTGCTCTCGGCAATTTGGGATATGGAATTGTAGGAAGTCATCGTCTCGTCGGCATCTCCCTTGGTCATCACGCCTTCATTTCGCAACTCCAAAATCTTTTTGCCGAAAAAGCTGTTGTTTTTCTCCCGAAGCACTTTTTTAATCTGTTTCGTGTAAAATTTCTTCATGCTACGCGGAAAAAGCAATACCCAAAGGACAGCTACGATGGAAAATGTCGTCATCCACCAAGAGAACGGAATTTCCGTCACATTCACCAAGACAAAGGGCAATGCGAGATAAGCAATCGCCGCACCGAATCGGGATTTGTTATGTGCGCTTTGAATCGATTTCGAGTGCTCGAAATGATATAAATTAAAATCGATATAATCCTGCTCCGTCAAATTAAATTCTAATCTCATAAATTCTCCTTCTGTTTTTTGACATCTACTATCATTCTACTGTTGAGATGAAGCGCTGTCAATACTTTTGAGGCGAATAAGAAACTCGCCCGATTAAGAGGGGATTTCTTTTACGAAGAAGATTTGTTTTACATAAGGTTTTTGTTTATAAAAATTGATTTTGTCGGCTATCGGTGCATTTCGTTCTTTCGTTTTTTTCTTAAAAATCATTTGATTTTACATCGTAAAAAGGATATAATAAATGTAGCAACGCTCACCAAATGAGATGCCAACAGAATAAACAAAAGCAATCATATTCTATGGAAGCTGGGTGAAATTCCCACACAGTCCTGCTGCCGTAATGGAAGAGCTGCAAAACGAATGCCACTGAGTAATCGGGAAGGTGTTTTGTATGTGTTGAAGCCTGAGTCGGAATACTTGAGTGATTGTCAATGTTTTTCTCTACAGAGGATGGAGGAATATTGATCGGCCTCTAGGGGTCTTTTTTTGTTGTGAGTGATTTTAAGAAAGGGGGTTTGTTATGAGAAATATCTTAAACAAATCTAAAGAGCGTATGTTTATTTTGAGACTGGCGATGACCGCTGTGGTTGTGGCAGTCGTATCGGGGCTTTGGCAGCCGTCACAGGCGATGCACATTGCGGAAGGTTTCTTGCCGACGATGTGGGCGGGAATCTGGTATGCGGTGTCTTTGCCTTTTGTGTTTTACGGTTTTGCCAAGTTGAAGAAGGTGACGCAGGAGCATCCGAAAGCAAAAATTTTGCTGGCGATGGCGGGGGCGTTCACTTTTATTCTTTCCGCACTTAAAATTCCGTCGTTGACCGGAAGTTGTTCGCATCCGACCGGAATCGCACTCGGCGCAATCCTGTTTGGACCGGGACCGATGGCGGTTGTCGGATTGATTGTGCTTTTGTTCCAAGCAATTTTGTTGGCGCATGGGGGAATCACGACTTTGGGAGCGAATATTTTCTCAATGGCGATTGTCGGTGCTTGGGTGGCATATCTTTGCTACAAGGCGATGCGTAAAGCGGGATTGTCTCCGGCGGTTTCCGTTTTCTTTGCGGCATTTTTAGGGGATTTGATTACTTATGTGGTTACAGCGACACAGTTGGCGATTGCTTTTCCGGGAGCGGAAGGCGGCATCATGGAATCGCTTGTCAAATTCTTCGGCATTTTTGCAGTGACACAGGTTCCGATTGCAATTGCGGAAGGAATTTTGTCCGTAATCATCTTCCAAGTTATCGCATCATACAGCGTGGATCAGGTGGTTGAGCTTGAGAGCGCACTCGGTTACGGCGCGGCAAATGATTTGGAAAAAGGATACAAAAGTTTCAGCGTCAAAGGTCTCGGTAAAAAGATTGCGATGCTGGTACTTGTAGCGGCGGTATTGTTCGTTGCACCGCTTTATTTGGTAAAAGATGCGGAGTTCGGCGGAGCGGACGGTGAAGCGGAAGGCGCGATTACGGAAATTGCTCCGGATTTCGAGCCGATTTTCGAGCCGTTGATTGAGCCGGCGAGCGGTGAAATCGAATCCATGCTCTTTGCATTGCAAGCTGCGATCGGAGCGGGAATTATCGGATTCGGAATTGGAAAGATTACAAAAGGAAAAGCGGGGCGTGAGCAGCACTAACCGTTTTTGAATAAAGGAGAAATATGCTCGGTACCGACAAATATGCTTACAGTTCAAAAATAAAGAATGTCAATCCGGTGGATAAATTGCTTGTCTCGCTGGCGGTACTTTTGTTGTGTATTTTTTTGGATCATTGGGTCGTCAGTTTGGCGACCCTTGTCGGTATGGCGATTATAAATATCGCTTTCGGTAAAAATTCCCTGTCGGAAATCGGAAAGATGCTCCGAATTCCGATGGGATTTATTCTGCTCGGAACATTTACGGTCGTGCTCGGTCGCTATGCAAAACGGGAAGCTCTTCTGTTTGGCATCGGTCTGGGCGGGTATTATTATGGTGCGAGCAAAGAGAGTTTGATGCAAGGTTTTGAAATTATCATAAAGAGTTTGGGAATCATGTCGGCGGTGTATTTTTTCGTCATGAACACGACGATTTCGGATTTGAGCGTGGCGATGGAGAAGCTGCGCGTGCCGAGATTGTTCACCGAGCTGATGGAGCTGATTTATCGATTCATCTTCGTGTTGCTGGAATGTGCTGAAAAAATCAAAATCGCGCAGAACTCCCGTTTGGGCTATAAGGATTTGAAAACATCTTACTATTCGACGGGGGCATTGGCGGCGCGAGTTTTTGTGGATGCGATGCGACGCAGCGACAAAATCTACAATGCGCTGGACAGCAGAGGGTATCAAGGGCAGATTTTGACCTTGGACATCGCTTATGAAAAAAACTTTAGAATGATTGCCGCGGCAATTGTTATGATAATTATTCAAATCGGTATTTTTGTTGTATTGAGGTTGCTATGAATATTGTTGAAGTAAAGAATCTTTGTTTCGGATATGAGCGTGAGAATTTAATATTGAAGAATTTGAACATGAAGATTGAAAAAGGGAAAACGACGGTGATTTTAGGCTGCAACGGTGCGGGAAAGTCAACGCTGTTTCTCAATCTCAACGGCGTATTGAAAGCGAGTTCCGGAGAAATTTTAATCAATAACAAGCGGCTTGAATACAGCAAGAAAGGCTTGCTGGAAATGCGAAAAAATGTAGGGATTGTGTTTCAGGATCCGGATGATCAGCTTTTTTCTTCGGATGTGTTTCGGGACATCAGCTTCGGGCCGCTCAATTTGGGGCTGCCGGAGGATGTCGTTCGCGAGCGCGTGGAATATGCGATGGAGCGAACGGGCGTCACGAAACTTCGAGAGAGACCGACTCATGCGCTGAGCTACGGTCAGAAAAAACGCGTGGCGATTGCGGGTGTGCTTGCGATGGAGCCGCAGGTGGTCATCTTGGATGAGCCGACGGCGGGACTCGATCCGAAAGGGGTCGAAGAAATCATGGATTTGCTCGATGATTTGAAATCCGATAAAGGAATTACGATTATCCTGGCGACTCATGATATCGACATCGTTCCGAATTACGCGGACTATGTATATGTGATGCGTGACGGTCAGGTGACGGGCGAGGGAGAACCGCACCAAATATTTTGTGACACAAAACTGATTAAGGAAAACAATCTGCGAGCACCGATTTTAACGGAGCTGGTCAGTCGACTTGCCGATGAAGGACTCCGGATTGATAAAAAAGCATTGACGATGGATGAAGTAACTGCGGAAATTCATCGCCTGATAAGAGAATGATGCGAATGGAAAGCGGGAAATATGCAACAAAATGATATGGTGATCGTTCAAGGGCAAAAGCAGCTCAAAAGAGGTTATACAACCGGAACGACCGCCACGGGTGCCACCAAGTATTCGGCGATGCTTATGGCTGAATCGCTTGGCGATTTGAAAATCGATAAAATTTTCAAAGACTTCGTCAAAAGCAAAGGTGACGAAGTTTTTGAATATACTGCGGAAATTATTCCGATAAAAACGCTCAAAGGGATTACGGTTTCGGTCGAAATCCGAGATTATGAGCTGCGTGAATATGGAAAGGGATTGATTGGAGCGAGAGCGACCGCCATCAAAGAGTCGGGAGATGACCCCGATGTGACACATGGCGCCGCGATCTCATCGAGTATCTCCTTTCAAAATCGCGAAATTTTGTTCGCTCCGCTTCCGGTGATTGACAAGATGCAAGGGGAGACCGAGATTTCAACGACAAACTTGCAATTCGAGGAGTCGATGGAGCGATTGCCGAATGAAGAAGCGGATGAGCAAAACAATCTTTCATCACAAAGAAGTCCGAGAAAATATTTTTATGCCATCGACCTCAAAAATTTCAGTTTTGAAGAATTGGAAGAGGATGAGGCGAAAGGATTGATCGGCGAATTCGGCGTCATAGGAATCTTCGGCGGAGAGGGCGTCGGTCTGGTCACGAAAAAAGGATTGTCTCCCAAGAAGGATCATTCCGCAATCAATCCGATGCCGCGTGAGATGATGGTGCGGGAGATTGCCGAAGTGGTTCGACAATCCGCTCAGATGCAGGAGTTGCTCCGATATCATGCGCTTCTGGTGGAAATTTCGGTGGAGGAAGGCGCGCAGATTGCAAAAAAAACCTTCAACGAAAAATTGGGAATACTCGGCGGCATTTCCATTCTCGGAACGAGCGGCATCGTGGAGCCGATGAGTGAAAAGGCGCTCGTGGACACGATACGAACGGAGCTTTCTCAGTTCAAAGAATTGGATACGGGCAAGCCGCTGCTGTTTTGTCCGGGCAACTACGGACAGGCCTTTGCAAAGCAAAGTTTGAAATTGGATCTCGAAAAAAGTGTAAAAATCTCCAATTTCGTCGGAGAAGCACTTGATTATATGGTGTTTTTGGGAATTGAAGAAGCGCTGTTCGTCGGGCATGCCGGCAAATTGCTCAAACTCGGCGCCAGCGTGATGAATACGCATTCGGCGTATGCGGACGGACGCCAAGAGGTGATGGCGAGCCACAGCGCAATCCATGGCGCGAGTCGCGAAACGCTGCTCAAAATCATGGAGGCGATCAGCATTGAGGAGATGCTGGACGCGTTGCTGCTCGAAGGACAGGAAATTTTTGACAATACGATGCACTCGATTGGAGAGGCGATTGTCCGAAATATCAACCATCGAACGAAAGAGAAAATCAGAATAGAATTTATCGTGTTTACGAATTCGCACGGGATGGTGCTTGAGAGCGCAGGAGCGGGCGAACTTCTAAAACAATTACAGGAGGAAGAATGAAAGGAAAATTGATTGGCGTGGGAGTAGGGCCCGGAGACCCGAAACTGTTGACTGTAAAAGCGATTGAAACGATTAGAAATGCGGATTATGTGGCGTATCCGACATCGGGGGAGCAGGCGGACGGCTCGAAGTCCACGAATTTGGCATTGCAAATCATCGATGAATATATCGAGGGCAAAGAGCTGCTGGAATATTTGATGCCGATGAGTCGTGACAAGGAATATGTTCAGCGTTGTCACAATGAATGCGCCGAAGATATCAAAAAATATTTGGACGCGGGTAAGAGCGTGGCATTTGTCACCTTGGGCGACCCCGCGATTTACAGCACCTATATCTATATTCACCACAAAGTCAAAGAGGCTGGATATGATACGCAGCTCGTGCCGGGTATCACTTCGTTTTGTGCCGTCGCGGCGAGTTTGGATGACAGTCTGTGCGAGGGCTCACAACCGCTTTTGATTGTGCCGGCGAGCCATGAGACTTTGGATGAAGCGATGAGCTATGCGGGAAACAAAGTGTATATGAAATCGGGGAAATCCATCATCAAATTGCGTGAGAAATTGAGAGAAAAAGGATTGCTCAACAATGCGAAGATGGTGGAGAAAGCAACGATGAAAGATGAAAAAATCTATCATTCTTTAGATGACATAGACGAGAAGAACAGCTACTTTTCCATCGTAGTTGTGAAAGAAGAAAAAACGGGAGGATATCATGATTAATTTTGTTGGAGCAGGTCCGGGAGCGGCGGATTTGATTACCGTGCGCGGTAAAAAACTGTTGGAAGAAGCGGACATTATCATTTACGCAGGCTCATTGGTCAATCCGGAGCTTTTGAATTATGCGAAAAGAGATTGCGAGATTCACAATTCCGCATCGATGACCTTGGAGCAGGTAATCGATGTGATGAAGAAGGGATATCGGCTCAATAAAAAAATCGTACGCTTGCATACGGGCGACCCGGCGATTTACGGAGCGATTCGGGAGCAATTCGATTTGCTGGATGAACTGGATATTCCGTATCAGGTTACACCGGGCGTAAGCTCCGCATTCGGAGCGGCGGCGGCTCTTTGTGCGGAATATACTTTGCCGGATGTAACCCAGACGGTAATTTTGACAAGAATGGAAGGCAGAACGCCGGTTCCGCCGAAGGAAGAAATTTCACTGCTCGCGGAGCATCAGGCGACCATGGTAATCTTTTTGAGCACGGGAATGCTTCAAGAGCTTTCCGAGCGACTGATAAAGGGCGGCTATTCCGAAAATACTCCGGCAGCTATCGTATATAAGGCGACTTGGCCGGAGCAAAAAATCGTACGCACGACGGTCGGAAAATTGGCGGAAGCGGCTGAAAAAGAAAATATTACCAAGACCGCGCTGATTACGGTCGGCGGATTTTTGGGCGATAAATATGACCGCTCCAAATTGTATGCGCCGGATTACAGCCATGAATTCAGGGAAGCGACGGAGTAGCGATTTTGGAAATCGGTCTCGGATGATAATGAAATATTTTTTACGAGCAACCAAGATACCGACCAAGATAC
>JAUNKE010000102.1 GCA_030532905.1 Peptostreptococcaceae bacterium | reverse complement strand
CATTGTGTTGTCGATCGTGTTATTTGTCGCGGTTGTCTTTAGGACTCTATTTCGGCTTGAGATCCGGATATGTGATACCGTTGGATTTTGGTTTCACATTCGGTTGACGATCCGGATAGGTGATGCCGTTGGTTTTGGTCGAAACCTTGTTCTTTTTCTTAAGTAAGTGTGATTGCTCCCTCATTTGTCTTATCGAAGTTGCATTTGCGATATTCTTTGGAGCGGCTTCGCTAAAAGTTGGAAGCATACTTGTCATACAAAGACATGCAAGTGCTGTACATAGTATCATTTTTCCTCTGTTTCGTTTCATTGTAAACCTCTCTTTCGTTCTTAAAAAATCTCTCTAGGTTCAAAAAGATATTTGATTTCGTTTTGCGAATCATTTATCTTGAATACATTATAGCGCGGATTTTTTGGGAAAGTACCCTTCATAAAGGTTCAAAGCAAGGGCAAAACTGTGGCGAAAATAAGGCAGGCGCTTACAAAAAAATCCCACAAGCGTGGGATTCGAAGTGATAAGCGGATAAGTTTTGTTTGCGGACGGTTTTGACGGACGGGAATCATTAATCTGCCGAAAAAAATTGGCGCAGAGAGATATTGCCAAACAAAAAGAAAACAGATATTTTTTCAATGAAATCACCTCACTTAATGACATGAAGAATGTACAAGTAATATTCTTTGCAAAAAGATTTATTAAAAATGTCAGGAAAAGTAAGTTAATGATTATGATTTTTGGACATTGATATATACCTGCACATCGGAAATTTTTTCATAGGCGGCTACTTTGTCACTTGCCTTATCATAAAAATACAGCATACCGCCTTTTTTGATAACATGACCGACATGATTATCCAACATAAAAATATTATCCTGTTCGGCAGTGAATTTTCCGGTAAGCATCGCATTATCGTTGTTTTGCTCATAAATTACATATTTTTGCTCATCGTAAATAAAAACGATATATCGATTTTGTTTAACGGCGTTCTCGACCAGTTGATATGTACCGTCTATCGAAGCATTTGACTCGGGAGTCGATAAACCGTTGAGAAAATAAATATTCGCACAAAGAGATATTGCCAAACAAAAAGAAAAGAGATATTTTTTCAATGAAATCACCTCGCTTACAATTATTCGAAATTCGTTTGTCAAAATGAATTAGAAGAAAATCGAAAAGTATTTGCAGTATGCAAGCCGTTTTACATAAAATCGGAGAAAATAATTTTTACTGATTTTCCAACTTAGCTTCATTGTAATATGGGAAAATTGTACTGTCAAATGCTTTTTTTCTTGAATTGTTTTTATTTTTTATAAAACAGCTTGCATAATTTGTTGTAGAAGCTTTTACATTCTTGTCGTAGCAACAAGCAAGAGATCGTTTTACAAAAAGGAATGGAGATTCGCTACAAAAGGCTGGAAAAGATAAGGGTTTTCCGATACAATATGATTAGAGCACTTTATGGAGCTGGAGATAATTCGGCTTTTTAAATTCTACGGCTGCTCGGCATTTCCGAAATGCAGATTTATAAAAGAATTGGATGATTAGACGGAGAATCGGAAAGGATTTAACGCATGTTATATATTATGAGACATGGAAAAACGGATTGGAATGCAAAACGCAAATTGCAAGGAAGAACCGATATTCCGCTGAATGAAGAGGGAAGGGAGATGGCAAGGCAGGCCGCTTCGGCATATCGTGATGTGCATTTTGACATTTGCTATTGCTCGCCTTTGGCTCGTGCAAAGGAAACGGCTGAAATTGTTTTGCAAGGAAGGAATGTTCCCATCGTTTTTGACGAGCGGTTGCGGGAGATGAGTTTCGGGGTTTACGAAGGGCTCGAAAAGAGTTTTGAGATTCCGGATTGTCCCGTCAATCTGTTGTTCCAAAATCCTGAAGCCTATGTTGCGGTGGAAGATGGAGAAAGCTTGGCGCAGTTATATGAAAGAACAGGTGAGTTTTTGAATGAAGTCGTAAAACCGGCATTGGAGAAGGGGATGGATATTTTGATTATCGGACATGGAGCGATGAATTGCAGCATTATTTGTCAGGTAAAAAATCTGCCTCTTGAAAAATTTTGGAGCGAAGGCATCGAGAATTGTAAATTGAAAAAGCTGCTTTAGAAGAAATTATTTTAGTAGGTGGATACAGAGAGGGAGTTATGAATAAGAATATAAGAAAAATTTTGGCGGTTATTGTCGGAGAATTTTTGTGTGCGATTGCAATCACTTATTTTTTCATTCCGCATCGATTGTTGAGTGGGGGAGTTGGCGGCATATCCATTATGATTCAATATCTGACTGGCTATTCGAGCGGTATTTTTATTTTGCTCATCAATATTCCTTTGTTTATCATCGGATTTAGAAAGTTGCCCAAAGACTTTATGATATTTACTTTCGTATCGGCGAATCTTCTGTCCGTTTTTCTGATGGTGCTCAAGCAGTTGAATTTTGCATTTCAGGTTGACGATATTTTGTTGTCGGCGGTTTTTGGTGGAGTTATCAACGGTGTCGGCATGGGAATTTTGTTTCGAAATGCCACGAGCCAAGGCGGATTGGATATTTTGGCGATGATTGCACGAAAAGAATGGAATATGAACATCGGCTATGCGCTGATGGGAATGAATTTTGTCATTATTTCCATCGCGTCGATGCTTTTCGGATTGGAAAAGGGGATGTACACCATTATCGCCATGTATATTGCCTATCAATGTGTGGATAGAGTCATCAGCGGATTTGACAATAAGAAACAGATTATCATTATTTCGAGCAAGAGCACCGAAATTGCCAATGTCATCATGGTTGACCCGCATCGCGGAGTGACTTTGCTTCATGGAAAAGGTGCTTACACCGGGGAATCGAAAGAAGTGATTTACTGCGTGGCGAACAATCGACAAATCGTGCGTATCAAACAGGTGGTTGAGGAAATCGACCCGAAAGCATTTATGTCCATTTCGGATATGGTCGAGGTCAAGGGGAAAGGCTTCGTTCAAAGCGAAATTTAAAAATCAAAAATAAAATTGTAAAATCCAATTTTGAAAATGTGAATTCAAAATAAAAACAGCAAATCAAATTTTGAAAATCGAAATTCAAAATGATATTAAAACCTAAAAACCGTAGAGCGCATGTTTTTTCCGTTCCAATGGAACAAAAAAGCGGTAGGAAACAAAGAACAGTTATTCAACTTACAGATTGTGGGTAACTGTTTTTTTGATGGGAATAAAAAATCCCTTGCCATCGGCAAGGGATAAATATTATCTCTTTGAGAATTGTGGTGCGCGTCTTGCAGCTTTAAGACCATATTTCTTTCTTTCCTTCATTCTTGCATCTCTTGTCAAGAATCCTGCAGATTTTAGAGCCGGTCTAAGCTCAGAGTCAACTTTTAGAAGTGCTCTTGAAATTCCGTGACGGATAGCACCTGCTTGTCCTGTAAATCCTCCACCTTGAACATTTACAAACACATCATATTTTGAAAGTGTATCTGTAAGTTGAAGCGGACGACGAACATCTCTTTTTAAAGTTTCATAACCGAAGTAATCTTCGATATCTCTACCATTTATTGTAATATTTCCTGAACCGGCAAGAAGTCTTACTCGTGCAACAGAGCTTTTTCTTCTTCCTGTTCCATAGTATTGTACTTTATCCATTATCAAAATCTCCCTTCAATTATATTTCTAATGCTTCAAGCTGTTGTGCAGCATGTGGATGCTCTCCGCCTGCATATACTCTCAATCTTTTCATCATCGGTGCTCGGAGCTTGCTTTTCGGTAGCATTCCGCGAACAGCGGCAGTGATGATTTCCTGAGGTTTTTCTTGTAGCATTCTCTTGTATGAGATTTCTTTCAGGTTTCCGATATATCCGGTGTGATGTCTGTACATCTTTTGGTCTGCCTTTTTACCGGTTACTACAACCTTATCAGCGTTTACAACTACGACAAAGTCGCCACCGTCAACATGCGGTGTAAAAGTAACTTTGTGTTTTCCTCTTAAAATTCGAGCTATTTCTGTCGAAAGTCTTCCTAGTGTTTTACCTTCTGCGTTTACAAGATACCATTTTCTTTTAACATCAGCAGGTTTAGAAATATAAGACTTCATTCTAATTCCTCCTCAAAATAAAAAATAATTTTGTTGTGTGTATGAATAAAGTCCGGGGCAGTGGACATACAATTCACATTCCTATCAATTATAATAGGAAAAAGCTGTTGTTGTCAATAAAAAAATGCAAAAACGCGAAAAAAAGTGCTCTCTTTTGTGCAGATAAAGTTTTGCCTTTTGATTCATGACATTAATTTAGTGTCTGCTCACAAGGAATAAAAAGTAGATAAAACAATTCATTTTACAACCA
>JAUNKE010000101.1 GCA_030532905.1 Peptostreptococcaceae bacterium | reverse complement strand
CATTACGCGTAGGGATTGGCTAGACTTTATGGGGTTAAACAGGTATTAGTATTAGAGCTTGAAATGAATCGCTTTTTATAAAAAAATTTCTACACAAAAAACCGACCGTCGATTGTTAGATTTTCATTCTAACTTTCGGGTCGGTTATTTTATGCACATTTTGTACTTCGCTTCAAATCTCCTTGAAAATTCATTTTGAAAATCAAAGAAATGCGGTGCGCTAATATTTTTTCGGCTTGAACAGCGAATAGACGAGCAACAGAATAATCGTCGGGATATTTCCGATGAATGCCTGAAGCCCATACCATCCCCATACTTCGTAGCCGACAAAGCCGTGGTCTCCGGTAAGTTCTCTGAAATGATAAATGGCATAGATGGAAAAACCTAAGGTCAACAAAGGGAGTATCAATCCTAAAAAGTGAAATTCCCGAGATGATAAAAAAGCCTGTATTGCTAAGACGCCGATGAATAACAAGACGCCGAGTACAATCGTTGTAGTTGAAAAATTCATGCAAACCTCCTATTCTAACCTTACTTTATGTATATAACCAAAATCAGTTCCTTCAAACGAATTCAAGAAAAAAACTAAAAAGCTGAGATTGCTCTCAGCTTTCAATTTCTTATCCGATTACACGAACTCCATGTGACAATCCCGGGAATGTCGAGATTGGTTGAATTCGTACGCTCTGTCCGGGAACAGGTGAGTGGATATATTGTCCGTTTCCGATATAAATTCCGACATGACCCGGACCGTAGAGCAGGTCGCCCGATTTAATATTCGAAAGTGATACATATTGTCCGGCTCTTGATTGAGCTCCCGATGTTCTTGGAAGATTTACTCCCGCCTGACGATATACATATTGTGTAAATCCGGAGCAGTCAAATCCTCTCGGTGAAGTTCCGCCGTAAACATAAGGTGTTCCCAAATATTTCATTGCGATTCCCGCAACGCCTGAAGCATTTCCGCTTACTACTACGGAGCCGCCGCCTCTTGTTGAACGACCTCTTGTGCTGTTTACAACCGGTCTTGTTTTTGTACCGTAATATACTACTTTATCTACCGCTTTTTTTGCAACTTTTTGAGATAAAGTCTTAGCTTCTACTTTGTTTCCATTTACTAAAGTAACTTGGGTGTAGATTTCGCGAACTCCCGGTTGTCCCTCGGAGAGCAATTTCGTTTCACCCACATACAAATCAGAATTTGGAACTTTCTTTACACCCGGCTCAACCGGTTTTGTGCTGAACTCTTGGTAAGTTGTCTTAACATCGAAGATATTAACCTTTTTTGCCGGTGTAGCTGTAGTTGTTCTTACTGCGTTTGAACGAGATACCGATGTGGATGGATTCACTGTTGCGAGCGCTTCGTTTTGTGGTAAGATTTTTGTTTCTGAAACATGCTCAAGCTTTACAATTTTTACATCCTGAACGAAATCAACTTTTACATTGCTGATTATGTCATTGGTCTCTTTTTTGTAAGGGCTCTTTGCAACTTCCAAAACCTGCTTTGCAGTTTCTTCATCTTTAACAGCCATTACAAATTCACTATCCTTTTTAATAAGATAAGCAGGAACTTTGACATCGATGGAGTTTTCGAAGTTGTACTTCATAACCTCTGCGGATGTGAAAGTATTTTCACCCATCTTTCCTTTTACATAAGTAATTTCCGTGTCAAAGGTAGCTCCTTCTCCCTTTTCCTCCAATATTCTGTTTTTCATATTATTGACAGCCGATTCTGCTTCCAGCTTTGTTCTTGCATAACCAACATGCTCGCCGTTGGATACAATTTCATATCCGACGCCCGGTTGGTAGTAGAACAATCCTGCGATAATCCCTGCCATCAGTACCGTCATAACTAAGAATGACTTGCTTTTTGTCGTTTGACGAATTGTGTCAATAACTGATTTTCCCATGTGGAATAACCTCCATATTTTTTACCATAGTCATTATACCATTATTTCGGCATTATGAAAACAAATTATTACAAAAAAGTTACAATCTGTAATTTGTGGGAGAAAGTCCTTATTTTTAGTCTTCTTAAAAACAAGAGTATGATTGCGTTTCATAAGATTGTATTTTGTTGTGTCCGAGAAAAATCCTACAAAAATTTACATTTTGTAACCATTGTGCCAAAAAACAACATTTTTTGCACGAAAAACCAATTAAAATGAATCTTTCAAAATGGATTTTCTAAAAGGTTTTTTTGATGAATGTTTTGAAAAAAATGGTTTCACATGCAATTTTTTGTTCATCAATTTTAACTCCCATTTTGACAGTTTTTTATGATATAATCAGAGCAAAAGAATAAAGCAAAAGAGAGGAGCAGATGATATATTTCAAGAAATATATTATAAGAGAAGAAAATGAACACAGTAGAGTATATTAAAAAGTTGACTTCCATTCCTTCGCCGACAGGTTTTACAAAAGAAGTGATGGACTATGTGAAATCCGAAGCGGAGCGATTGGGCTATGACGCGAGGCTGATGCCGAAAGGAAATGTCATGGTGACGGTCAAAGGGAAAAATGATGCGAAACATCGAATGTTGACCGCGCATTTGGATACTTTAGGAGCGATGGTGCGCGCGATTAAACCGGACGGAAGACTCAAAATGGATCTCGTGGGCGGATTTGCTTATGCGTCCATCGAGGGCGAAAACTGTCTGGTGCATGTGTCGAGTACCGGCAAAACGATTTCGGGAACGATTTTGATGCATCAGACTTCCGTGCATGTTTATTCCGATGCGAGAACGGCGGAGAGAAATCAGGCGAATATGGAAATTCGGTTGGATGAAAAAGTAACGACGGCGGAAGAAACCAAAAACTTGGGCATCGAAGTCGGCGATTTTATCACCTTTGACCCTCGCACCGTCGTTACCGAAAACGGATTTATCAAATCAAGACATCTGGATGATAAAGCCAGCGGAGCGATTTTGCTCGACTTACTCAGAAGTTTTAAAGAAAATAAAATAGAACTGCCATACACCACTCATTTTTATTTCAGTTGTTTGGAAGAAGTGGGCGCGGGAGCAAACTCCAGCATTCCTTCCGAAGTGGTGGAATATTTGGCGGTGGATATGGGCGCGATGGGCGATGACCAGCAAACCGATGAATACACGGTTTCAATCTGTGTCAAAGATTCTTTCGGACCATACCATTACGGCTTGCGTCAACATTTGGTGAAATTGGCACAGGAAAAAGAAATTCCTTACAAATTGGATATCTATCCGTACTATGGCTCCGATGCGTCGGCAGCGATGCGAGCGGGCTTTGAAATTCGCCATGCATTGTTGGGGGAGGGTATCGAATCCAGCCACTCTTACGAGCGTACGCATGTCGATTCCGTCAATGCGACACAACGATTGGTCGAAGCATACTTGCTCAGCGATATGATTGACTAGTTTTGTAAAAAATATAAAATCCACTTCGAAAAGAGATGCAATGATTTTCGGATTTATTAAATTCGATTGCATGCAGGAATATTCGAAGTGGATTTTTTTATCCGTAGGAATTGAATTTGATATTTTTGTATTACAACATTTGTGTTAGCAGAATATCGGATTCGCAATCCTACTCAAAATATCCGCAGATTGATCCCTGTTGAATAATATGTTTATCAGCTTTTCGAAGAACGGTTCTTTTTAATGAGAATGGATTTAAATCAAGTGAACAATCCAGAACATAAATAGTAAACCGATATTTATGAGTTTTACACTTTGGCGGTTTCGGCCCGGCATAACGATGAAGACCGTATCCTATTCCCTGTAGAGCACCGTTTATGGTTCTTTTCCCCGCAGGAATAGCTTCCGGAACAATATTGCTCGCAGGGATATTCCAGATAATCCAATGTGTAAAATTTTTAATTGGATGAGATAAATCTTCCAGCGTAATAATAAATGTCACGGCATCAGAAGATAAATTTTTTATTTGAAACGAAGGAGAAAGATTGCTTCCTCTAAGCGTGTTTTTTAATGGGAATACATCGCCATCTTTTATACCGATACATTCAAAATCAAGAATATTTTTCGTCATGATATTCCCTCCAAATTTTATTTCCTGATTCAACAGTCTTTGTTTTTTGTGTACACCGCCATTATATCATTCTTATACTACGCTGTACAGCTTCCTCTCTCTGCAAGGTTCACATTTTTGAGGGGATGCCACTACACAATTTCCGGAAATTATAGCTTACTTCATTTTTTTGTATCTAAACTCAATTGTAGAGATTGCTTTTTTGGAAATCATCATATCCAAATCGGACAATATAATATTGTAAGAACAATCGCCAAGGTCACCTTATTTCAAGTGGAAATATTTTTTCGATCGACACCCTTTTTTAGCTGAAGTGAAAAGTTTATTTCCACTTTTGCAAAGAGTTATTTGGGAGTGGCAAT
>JAUNKE010000022.1 GCA_030532905.1 Peptostreptococcaceae bacterium | reverse complement strand
TAAAAAAGGGAGCTGCGGCAGAATGAAAAAATCTCATTCTGCAACAGCTCCTTTTCTCTTCTCACATTTTATTCGGGGATGTAGGGCTCGGACAAATCCCGTCTATACCATAATCCGCCAAAAAATTTTCTTATTTTATAGGGCGGATTCAATGTCGCCAAAGACTTCAACAAAATTTCCCTACTATTATATATCTCGATTTTATTTTGCAGATTCATTTTGAATATTCGATTCACCCTTTTTTGCTCATTGCATCTCGGTATTACTTATATGCTCGTGCTACATATTTGCTCGTGAATAATTTGAGCAATGCGCCGTAGCTGAGTTTGAATTCCACAATGTCACCCACCTGATAGTCCTTATCGCTGTGCGTCAAATCGACGATGGTATGGTCGGAGCTTCCGCCCATAATCTCAACTTTTTCATCGAGCGGGAACATGCTGTCCAAATCGGTATCCTGTTTGCCGAGCGCAAGAATTCCTCTCTTGGCGATTCCTTTGTCCTCATAATGCGGCACCTGACCGAAGGCATCCTTCCCGATTTCGCCGATCGGCAGGGTCGGTTTGCGCTTCACTTCAATGAGCTGCGCCTGCAAAATCACCGCATCGTCCACCGTCCCTTCGACCTTCGCACCGTAAGCCGTTTCGTTGCCCAAAATAAATGCTTCTCCGATGCGCAGACTGTTGATTCCTTCCGGTAATTCACCTTTGTCTATCAAGTAGATGGAGCTGGAATTTCCACCCGAAATCATCTGCAAGCGAATGTTCAGCTTGCTTTCTATTTTGCGTGCGATATCCACCAGCTGAGAAAGATTTTGTTTGGTCGGAATGACGGCTCCGTAGCAGGTCAGATTGACACCCACACCATAGAGCTCGATATTTTCCATCTGATGAATTTTCTCCGCCGTCTGCAAAATTTCCTCTTCATTTTCAAAGAAAATTCCTTCTCGCAAATCGCCCAAGTCAATCATCAATACCGCTTTATGTTTTTTCCCCTGCTTGCGCGCTTCTTCATTCATCTTCTGAATCGTGGAAAGCTCCGAGTTCAAACTGATATCCGCATAGCGAATGACATTTTCTATCTCGCATGGCTGCGGAATTCTCAGCAAGAGCGTCGGCACACCCAAGTCCGCATAGTTTTTGATATTTTCAACTCGTGCATCCGCAAGAAAATCCACGCCCTGCTCCACGACCGCTTCCACGATTTTACGGTCGGCGGTAAAGGATTTGGTCACGATGCCGAGCTCCGCTTTTCCGCGATTGGTGAGCGCCCGAAGCGCCTTCACATTGTTTTTGATTTTCGCTGAATCAATCAATAATCTCGGATACATTTTCTTTTCTCCTTTTTTCCGGCATCTCGATGCGCAAACTTTTGGCAAGTAATTTAACGGCAGCTTCTTCATAAGTTTTGGACAAAACGCCCAGCGATGCCATGATATAATCATTCTCCACCAAAATCTGCGCTTCGGTATTCGGATACAGCTTCATGCCGGACTCATTATCCATCGCAATGAGTTTCATAATTTCCACACGATGCGGCAATCTCGTAAGCGCCCCACCGGTTCCGATAATATATTTGATTTGTGAAAGGTCTTTTCCTTCGGCAAGGGTGCTTCTTCCCGCCGGACCATAGACATAGCGAATTTTTCCGGCATGTCGCTCGACCGCCTTGAGTACCGCTTCTATCGTCAACCTCTCCACCAATTTGATTTCGTCTTCATTTTTCGGAATGGCTTTATACTCCGCCATTACTTTTTCCAAGTCGATATTGAGCTCTTTTTCCAAATGCTCTTTGCCGATCATCTCGACGATATTCGGCATATTCACATAGACTCCGAGGTCGCCTTCCACCGTTCGTTTCGCTTTCGGCTCCGGATGAATCAGCACACGCGATATCTCCTCCGAGCCGATGGTGACCGAATGCAAGTCCGTGGTCGCTCCTCCAACATCCAATACGATTAAATCCCCCAGATATTCATAGAGCAGCTTGGCACTTTCCATGACCGCTCCCGGTGTCGGAATAATCGGTCCGTTCACCATGTCGCGTACATGCTCCATGCCGGGCGCATGAATAATATGGTCTTCAAATGCATCCTGAATGACTTTTCGTGTCGGCTCCACATTGAGCTCGTCGATCTTCGGATACACATTATCTACGATATAAAGTTCCTGATTCGAATTTTTCTCTTCAAAAATCAGTTGAATTTCTTCCTGATTCTCAATATTTCCCGCATAAATAATCGGGATATTGAGTCCCAAATCACTGATAAGTTCCGCATTGTAAAGCGCGGTATCTCTTTCGCCGTAATCCACCCCACCTGCGATGAGAATAATATTCGGCTTGATTTCCTGAATTTTTTTAAGGTCGGTGCGTCTCAGCTTGCCGGCGGTCACCTGATGGATAATCGCTCCCGCTCCAAGCGCTGCTTCTTTCGCCGCTTTCGCCGTCATATCGAAAACCAATCCATGCACCGTCATCTTCAATCCGCCCGCCGCACTGGATGTTGCAAGCATCTCTTTGTATTCAACGGTATCCGCTCCCAAATTTTTCGCCAAGTCGTCAATCGCCCCTTGCAACCCGATTCGTACATCGCCGTCGAGTACCGAAGTGGGCGCTTGCCCCTGACCCACAAATTTCGGGTCAGGGGTAGCTATATCATTGAAAGCATTTACGACGGTAGTTGTTGAACCGATTTCGGCAACCAATACGTCTATTTTCATTCTTGCCTTCCTTTATTTATTTTGTTCCATTTCTTTTCTTCTGTTTACCAAGAATGTCGCGACATGCACGCCTTTGGAGCCTCGTCCGAAGCCCGCGTCCACTCCCTGCTTGACCGCAATCTCCGGAGTAACCTGCGTTCCGCCCGCCACGATGATTACTTTGTCACGAATTCCTTTTTCAACCGCCAATTCGTGAATTCGTTTCATATTTTTGTAGTGGATATCGTCATGTGAAATGATGGTGGATGCCAAAATCGCATCGACATTCAACTCGATCGCCGCATCGACCAATTTTTCAACCGGTACGGATGTGCCGAGATAATGCACTTCGATTCCGTATTTTTCAATACCGCCATGCTTGATGTCGATGATTTCGCGAAGTCCAACGGAATGCTCATCTTCTCCGACGGTCGCTCCGACGATTTTCATCGGCTTCGCTTCAATTTCCGCACGAATTTCCGCATCGGAAAGCACTTCCGGCTCCGGTGGAATAACCAAAGAATTGATATCCACGGTAAATCCGACTCTTCCTTTCAATTCGACACGAGTACCTTCCGCATCCTGCATCACTTCTCTGGAGATGACCTCCGGATCTTCCAAATTCATCTTTTTCGCAAATTCCAATGCCGCAAATTCCGCCACACGCTTGGATGTCGGCAGGAACATGGTCAACAGAACCGTACCGTCGCCCATCCATTCCACTTCCGGTTTGATAAGAGAAGATTTGCGAAGCTCTTCGGTTTCTTTCAGACGCACATTGACATTGTCATTCTCATCGAGCTCGTCGATGTAGATAATCTTATCCGGTTCTTCAAAAGTACAGCCGCCAATCAAGGACGACGGATTGTCCACGGCATTCGGGTCATATTGAGCCACATTGTTGTATCCGAAATGCGCGGTTACCGGTGCAAAATAATCTTCGTCACGCTCATAAACGGTGCCGGCACCTACGCCGCCGTCGATTTTACGCGCGATTCCGTCTCCGTTTCGCTCCGGATAATATCCCGAGTCAACGAAGAATCCTTCCTGAACCGCTTTGAAGAATCCGCCGGTCTCACGAATCTCTTCCAGGAAAAGAATCGCTCGCTCTTTAATCTCTCTGACCTTGTCGCGAAGAATTCCTTCGTCCTTGAGCTGAATCATATCCATCAAGCCGTCCATTCCGACGAATGCCTGTTTCGCTGTATCAAGCGCTTCGATATTGTAAATATGCCAAGGCACATTACGACCCTCATCCGGTGTGATGGTGGATTGAATGTCCGCGCTGGTCAATTTTGAAGTAAGCAGGTTCAAAACATGCGTTACGGTCGCCTCACGAACGGACGAATCCATATATTTCGTATTCATCTGCGCTCTCATACGGTAGTTTTTGAAAATCTCACGAAGTGCTACGGCATAAGGCAAGTCCAAATACATACATGGTGCCGGCGGTGCAGTCGGCGGTACGGTCGAAAGACAGATATTGGATGTCTTCATTCCGACTTTTTGAGAGAACAACGAGTTGATGGAATGCTGTACCATCAGCTCCGGCATAACTTTCCACGCTTCTCTCGCCGTCGCATTCGCATTGTGCGCTCCGTCGATTTGCGCAATATCCGCCCAAGCCATAATTTTCTTGGATTCGCATGCGTCAACGAAGGAGCGAATCATATTGATATTTCTGTAAAGAACATTGTACTGCGGGTCCTGATGCGCGCCGTTGATTCCCTCTTCGGCAAACATAACCGCAACATCGGGGCCGGCAACTCCGGATACATAAGAGTGATAGTTAATCGGTCTGCCGACTTCTTCTTCAATCAAATCCAATGCTTTTCTTTGCGCACGAACCTGTTTTCTCGTAATCGGCACCCCACCGATACCCTGCGGCGTTCCTTCAATCAAACCGTCAAAGTGTGATTGTCCCGCGGTACGAATAACCATGATATGATCCGCGCCATGCCAAGCCGCCATACGCATACGACGGATGTCATCCTCAAATCGTCCCGACGCAATCTCGGTCGTGATAACCGGCATCGGTTGCGGGTCGATGTTCTCAAAGTATTTTGCAGAAGGCAATGGAACGGAATTTACCAAAGGCTTGGACTCATCCAAGAATACAAATGGTCCCAATTGCTCTCCGCCGGACGACTCTCGCCAAGTCCAACCGCGTCTTCTCGGTCTGTAATGCTCCAAGTCTTTCAGGATATTCTCAATATCCAATTTTTCATTTCGCTTCAACTTATCCATTACTTGTTACCTCCTTTGAACAAATCTGCAGCTTCTTGCCACATCTTTCCTTCAGCAAGTGCGACACCCGCCTCGCGAACGGAAATGTTCTTCGCCTTCGCCAGCTTATATACAACATGTCCCGCTCCTTTTCCCATCAAGCCTCTATCGATTACTCCATCTACGATAGCCTTTGCTTCAATCGATGAGAAACCCATTCTGAGCAACACGGAGCGCTCAATTGCCGGTGAAGTATTTTTTTGTCCGAGTTCAAGCAACGGATCGACGATATCACTAACGACGGACCAGAATCGCTCGTACAATTCCCGGTCGCTCAAATTCGCTAGATGCGCTCTCCTTTGCATAAAATCATCTGCGCGTTTTTCTGCCATTTTTACATCTCCTTCCAAATTCTATAAGTCATTTCCTGATGGTCGATTGGCAAAACAGCCTATGCTTTTTCAGATTTCATAGGCCGTTTGCCGTTCCATCTCAGCTGTCAAAGCTGAACATTATTTTAATTCCGCCAAAGTTGCCTTTACGAAGTCAACATCGGTCTTGGTTTCTTTCGCCAAGAATTCAATATCTTCCGGAGTCGGTGTTTTTCCGGTATTGTCGATTGCATTCTTGATAAGTGATTTTCTAAGCTTCGCCATATCCAAATCTTTCGCCTTGATGAGCGACGGATGCTCCGGCAAAATAATATTTTTGCCCGGCACTTCATCCTGCGGATTGCCGAATTTCACTTCGATTCCGTTTTGCTTGGCAAATGCAAGCTGCGGCTGAACATGTTTTCCGGCTCCGGTGTACTCGGTCTCCTGAACCACGATGATCTGGTCTTGGTCAAGCTCCTGCGCGATTGAAAATGCCGCCGCCAACGCCGTGTTGCCCGCCGGCCCTTTTTCAATTCCTTCAAGCGAAGCCAATGCTTCCGTCATATAGAAAACTTCGCCTTGCGTAATCGTTACATAGCGATCCATATAACGCATCGGTCTTGCAGCGGAACGCGGCACATCCGAGCGGTCAGGCCAAGTGGAGAAAGGCATTCCGAATCCGGTATGTCCGGTTGTGAACGATTTTTTATTAAATTGCTCATCCGATGCCATGTGAAGCCCTTTCAAGTTTACACTCGCACCGATGACGAGGCTCTTTGCACCCGCTTTTTGCAATCCTCTCGCCGTTCCGGTAAGATTTCCGCCGCCCGCATTCGTACAAACTACGACATCCGGGTCTTTTCCATAGCGCTCTCTGAACTGCATCGACAATTCGTAGCCGAGCGTTTCCACTCCCGCGATGCCGAATGGTGTATAAAGTGATGCGTTAAAATATCCCGTTTCTTCCAACAGCAACAAGAAAGTGTAGAACAGCTCGGGTCCGACGGAAAGCTGAACGACTTCCGCTCCGAGCGCCTCACATTTTCTCGCCTTTTCAACAATCTCCGGCTGACCGACGCCTTTGGAGTCATAGCATTCCTGCACGATGATGCAACGAAGTCCCGCCATCGCCGCCTGCGATGCAACCGCCGCACCGTAGTTTCCGCTCGTTGCGGCAATAACTCCTTTGTAGCCGAGTTTTTTTGCATGATAAACCGCATTCGCCGCGCGTCTCGCCTTAAATGAGCCGGACGGATTCGCCTCTTCATCTTTGATAAAGATGCGCGCGCCCTTTCCTTCCGGTGCCAATTTTCTTGCAAGCGCCGTCAAATTTTTCAGCTCCAACACCGGTGTATTTCCAACGCCGGTGGAGTATTGGATTTTTTGCATCTCTTCCAAAGTATAGCCGGTCTCTTTCATCATGCGCTCATAGTCAAACGCGATGGAGCCGCTTTCAAAAACGGAATAATCTATTCCAACTGCGGATTTCATTATTTCAGGCTTTCGAGCCATGACCGCCTGATAGCTGTTATCTCTTGTCATTATCGCTCACCTCCAAAAAGAATATCTCTTACCTGCTCGTTGATTCGAAGCAATTCCGGCACGAATACGCCGAAATCATGTTTGTAATAAGGATTCGCCTCCAACAAAGTTCCTTTTTCAATTCTCTTGGTAAGTGTCGTAATCTCAACTTCTTCACCGACATTCGCGTCATGGTTCAAATAACCCTTCACCCACATTTCAAGCGGTACTTTTTTCGTATCGTCGGGAACCTGCGGCGCTCTTTCTTCCGGTGTTAAAATATTTCGATGGATAATCACCCATTCACCTTTTTTAATCATTTCAGCCTCCTATTGTAAAGGGCACACCGAAGTGCGCCCCGATTCTAACCACTTATTTTACAACTTTTTTATCCGGGCAGATAAGCTCTCTCATATCGCCCATGATGGCTCTCGGTACCGGAAGGTCAATCATCGTATGAAGTCCCGGATTCGCATTGATGGTTTGAGGAATCATATTCACGCACATTGCGATGGTTCCGATTCCGCCCGGAACTTCCGGACTGTTTACCATATTTACATTCGGTGTTCCTTTGATGATTACATAGTCACCGGTTTGAACGCCCACTTGCTCCGGCTCGATTTGTTGAGGGTGATCCATCTCAACTTTAAGCTCTCCGTCCACATAACCGAATCCCTTCATTGCGCAGCCTGCAACATCGCCCGCTTTTGCAAATCCGTAAGGAGATTTTCTGTCCACATCGGTTACGATCGGCTCCATGGATTGAGTTACCGGTTGAGAAAGTTTCCAACCGATTGCATCCGTAATCATTTGGATGGACTCATGGAATCCGACATGACCCGCAAGCGTTCCGTTTTCCACACCTTTTTTGAATTCATCCACCGTGATACCGATTCCCTGCTCATGCATTACAGCCGGTCCGAAAGGAGAAAGAGAGTTTACTCGTCTGGAAACGATATGCTCCACTTCTTCACAGCATCCTGTCATCAATACAACAAGCAAGTCCATGATAAGACCCGGGTTGATTCCCGTTCCGAGAACGGAAACGCCGTTTTCTTTTGCCAGTCTATCTATTTCCGCTGCAAGCTCCGGAGATTGAGCTTGAGGATAAGCCATTTCTTCCGCTGAAGAAACAACATTCATTTTCTTTTCAACAACCTTTTTGATTTTCGGGAAAGCATCCTTTGTAAAAGAATCCGTACAGAGAAGAACCACATCCGCCGCCTTTTCTTTCAGCAAATCATCCTCTGATTGAATCAAAACATCCGGTCTGTTTCCTCTTTCCGTCTTGATGTAATCGTACATACTTGTACCGATTTTTGCACCACGACCGATAACTCCAACGATATCCACTCCTTTTTTCTTCAGCAACATGTCAGCCATCCCGCCGCCCATTGCGCCAAGACCCCAGATAATAACTTTTACGTTTTGCATAA
Source organism: Peptostreptococcaceae bacterium (assembly GCA_030532905.1). Classification (GTDB taxonomy): domain Bacteria; phylum Bacillota; class Clostridia; order Peptostreptococcales; family Filifactoraceae; genus JAUNKE01. The sequence goes on along the minus strand of JAUNKE010000022.1, from coordinate 26,313 downwards.
AAATCCCTCCTGATTATTAAAATTTTTTTCCACTCATATATAAAGCAATATCCGTGCCAAAAGTTTTATATTCTTTTTTATTTTGTAAAAAAATCGTTTTTTTGCCCGTATTTTGTTAAATTCATTGCAAAAAATCTTTTTCCCAAGCTTCGTTTTGTGCTTTTTTCATGCTGCATTCTCTTTTTAGAGAAATCATTCTGCAAAAAAGAAATAAAATAACTTCAATTTCAAAACAAATTTAACATCATTTGAAATTTTAGTCTCAAATTTTTTGCCGCTGTTTTTTGCCATTCGTGAGATGAATCACAAATTTATTTATCGTATCGGGAATTGATTATGCAAAAGAAATTTTTTTGCTCCTTATTTTGAAAGGATTTTTATATTTTTTACAAAAAAACGCAAAAGTCTTTGCATCTTTATGCAAAAACTTTTGCGCTGAAAACCTGTTTTTTTGAAGGTTGATTTGTTTTCTATTTATAAAATGGGATTTTAATTATAAGACTTGATATGAAGAGTGTTTTATCGCAGCTTTTTTCTAAAAATCCGCACTCTCCCGAAGATTATACTTCTTGAGTTTGTGCTGCAAAGTCTGTCTCTTGATGCCGAGCTCCCTTGCCGCCTGCGTAATATTGTCTCGATTCTTCTGCATCTTCTTTTCAATCAATTCTTTTTCGATTTTTTGCAAATAATCGTCCAGTCCGATTTCCTGTAAATCCACTTCATCATAATGATGAGCGCTACTCTCGGACAGATTCGGCATCGCCAGCATCTCCGGCAACAGAACATGCTCGTCATCCACCATCGACAAGCCGCGCGCGATGATATTTTCCAATTCGCGCACATTGCCCGGATAACCGTATTCTAAAAGCATCTCCTTCGCTTTGTCAGAAATCATCCACACATTTTTGCTCATCTTTTGATTGTATTTCTTTATAAAATTCTCCGCCAGCGGAATAATATCCTCTTTCCGCTCTCTAAGCGGCGCGACATTGATATTGATGACATTGAGTCGATAGTACAAATCCTTTCGAAAAGTTCCCTTCTGCAAGAGTTCATCCGCACTCTCATTGCTGATTGCGATGATGCGCACATCGATCGGAATATCCTTGGTACCCCCGACGCGCCGAATATATCCCTCTTGAAGCGCGCGTAAAATCTTCGCCTGCGTTTCATAAGGCATCGAATTGATTTCATCCAGCAAAAGCGTCCCGCCATTCGCCTGCTCAAATACGCCGATACGATCCACTGCACCGGTAAAACCCCCTTTGACCGTACCGAACAAAATACCTTCCAATAAAGCTTCCGGTATCGCCGCACAGTTTTGTGCAATAAAAGGTTTGTGTTTTCGGATGCCGTCATAATGAATACTCTGCGCAATCATCTCCTTGCCCGTTCCGGTCTCTCCGAAAATAAAGACGGACGCATCGTTTTGGCTCGCCTTTTCCGCAATATTGATGGATTTCATCAATGCCGCACTTCGACCAATCAGGCTCGAAAAAGTATAATGCTTAATCGTCTTGGCTTTTTGCTCCTTCGACACATTGGCATTTTGCAATTCCAAAATCGTTTCGCTCATCTCCTGAATGCGTGTGATATTTTGAGCGATTTCCATAACGGCAATCACTTCTCTATCCTCGACAATCGGAATCGTCGTGTTCACCGTCGTCACCTGCCTGCCGTATCGATTGATATAGCTTTGCATTTCATCCTTGATAATTTCTCTTGTCTCCAGCGAGCGCAACATCGTGCTGTCGTGAATATTTTCAAACACCTTGTCGAAGGGTTTGTCGATAACATCCTGTCCCGTCAACTGCTCCAGCTCCGCCATGCGAGCATTGTAATAAATCGTCTTGCCGTCCGCATCAATGACATGAACTCCTTCATTGATATGCTCCAGCATCTCCAAAAAAAGTCGCTTGTAGCTCCTTAATTTCATATTCTACTCCTTGTAACGAACTTAATTCCCATCACTTCCTTCTATATTATATCATTTTATTAAATCCACCGCAAAATATTTTGCACACCTAAAGCATGGAAAAGTGAAATTGGTGTTTAGCCCTTCCAATCAACTTGCATTTTTGAAATTTCATTGCGCTGAAACTCAAATTTTTTTCCCAACGATAAAACCCACTCTTGAAGGTAATACTAGAACCTATTTTGAATAACTTGTAGGGAACGGTGGCAGTAGGTTTCGGACATACAATCTCCCTTCGGTCGTTGTATATCTCGACAACCCATGCATGTGACCTACCAAAGATTTTCATCGCTTTGCTTGAAAATCCGGTTAGGTCTAGAACCCCACCGTTCCGCCGTTCCATCGGAACGGAGAAAATTTTTCTGTAGTGTATCAGTATCAAACAAAATTTTACACAAAAAAATGGCATAGGACTTCTTTTCAGTTCTATGCCATTTAAATAGAGTATTCAGTTTTCATCTATATCCCTTTCACAAAATCCAATACTTCTTGAGCGTGATTTTTTACTTTCACATTGATAAACTCTCGAATGATATTTGACTTTGCATCAATTACAAATGTGCTGCGCACAATTCCCATATACTTTTTACCATACATGCTTTTCTCTTTATACACCCCGTAAGCTTCGCTCACTTTGGTATCTACATCACTCAATAAAAGAAATGGCAAATCGTATTTTTCTTTGAAATTTTTATTCGCTTTTACACTGTCCTTGCTGATTCCGACCACTTCAACACCTAATTGTCGGAAGTCATCGTATCTCTCTTTGAAATCTAATGCTTCATTGGTGCAACCGGATGTATTCGCTTTCGGATAGAAAAACAGTACCAGCTTTTTTCCTTGAAAATCCGCCAGAGATACAATCTCCGAATCCGTATTTTCAATTGATAATTCTGACGCCTTTGGTGGACTCACCCCTTTCAAGTTATTTTTCTTAGGCTGATGAAAGATTTCTCTTTTTGATTCCTTGAAAGCCGTTCGAAAAATATTTCTTAAAGAACCTTTCTCAAAAATGAATTTTGAAATCAAGTTCCGCTTGTTGTGTTTAACACCAAGCATTCTTTCGCGGAATCTTTTAATCCTTATCAGCACTCTCCGTTACGCTTTTGGTGGACTCACTCCTTTCACAAAAACGAGTCATAAAGTCACAAATCACTTCAAGCATTTCGCTTGAAACAAACCATAATCCGAAGTTTCCTTCGGTTCATCGCTTATGCTCGGTATCCGATTTCGAATCCGAAAGCGACGGTGAACAATCTATGTCAACTTTACTTATCTATATTATACCACCTTCGCGAAAATAATAAACAGAAAATTTGTGTTTTAATGTGGAAAATTTTAGTTATTCAAAATCGTAGTTTGAAATATCCCGATTTTGAAATTAAACTTTACTATCCGATTTGGCATGGTATCTTTGTATTTTCCACACGGCATCCGGAATCTAATTTTCGGATTTGGATTTTTCAAGCCATTTTATACAAGCTCCATTAGAAAGAATGGTTGTCACCAATTCGGATGTTGAATTGACCGGACATTTTCAATATGATTGTTATTTCCATCTCTGAAAAATTTTGCTTTCCGGCGCAAAACCTCCGAATCGGTTATCCGCGTCGGAGGTTTCACTTTCATTTATTTGATTTTCAGTAGCAAGTCCATAATTCTTTTGTCGCTGACCTTAACGGCTTTCAGCTCGATATTGCCGAATATCGCGGAAGATTTGTCCTTGTCGCTGGTCGGAATTTTTCCAAGCTCGCCCAATAACAAAGCGCCCACCGTCTCGGTAATTTCCGTCGGCAATTCGATATCCAATTCCTCATTGAGCTCGTCAATGCTGACCAAGCCGTCCACTCGATAGGTGGTGTCCGAAATTTTTCGAATCAGTTTTTCTTCTTCCGGTTCGTCATCTTCGTCGTCAATCTCTCCGACAATCTCTTCCAAAATATCTTCAATCGTAAGCAGACCGCTGAAACCGCCGTATTCGTCGATAATAAGCCCCATATGCGTTCGGTCACGCTGCATCTCGATAAGCAATTTATCCACCGGCTTGTATTCATGCACGAAATAAGGCTCACGAAGCAACCCTCGCAGATTCACCTGCTCCAGAGTTCCTTTACGCACCTGTGCAAAGAGGTCTTTGACATGAATCACGCCGATAATATTGTCAATATCCTTGTCATATACGGGCACACGCGAGTATCTTTCTTCAATGATTTTGTCCAAAATCTCGGTGATTTCGTCATTGATATCCACCGCAAAAGCCGATGTTCTCGGTATCATCACATCTTTCGCCCGAACCTCGTCCAGACGCAAAATATTCGTGATGGCACTTCGCTCAAATTCGTTGACGATGGATTTCATCTGCTCATCTTCTTCCAAGATGCTGATAAATTCTTCCTTCGCGGATTCTTCCCCTTCGTCATTCTTAATTTTTCTCGAAGTAAGCCATCCCCCCGGCACGATGCCCAGCTTGGTATCGAATATAAATTCCGCCATCGTTTTGAAAATAGTTTTTAAGTACGAATTGTACGGACTGTCACTGTCTTCCATTTTTTCCTCCAAATCTCTTTCGAAAACCCCTTCATCAAGGAGCGGGGCATGCTCCATCGCTTGGATTTGCGTATGCGTTGCACTCAACTTTTGAGTGTCGAACGCTATCTTTTTTTCTCACCGAAAATCACTCTTGCCAAAAAAGGCACATGAATTTCAATCGCATCCACCGGACACATTTCGTGGCAACAAAAACAACTGATGCAATTCTTCAGCTCCGCCTGCGCTTTTCGATTTCGTATCGAAATAATTTGCGCCGGACAGCTCTGCGCACATTTTCCGCAACCGATGCATCGCTCTTTTACAAAAATCGGCTTGGATTTTGTCTGTTTCACCAAAAAATCTTCCAAAAACTTCGGCACTTTGCCATGCAAAAAATTGACGCTCTGCGGAACCGGTCTTTTGAACGGCTTGATGTCCAGCCATTTGATTTTATCTTCAAATTCCGAAATGCTCAGCTCTTCTTCATCCATCTCGACAAAAATGTTCTCAGGCTGTAAAATTTTTCGTTTCCGCGCTTCGACATGGGTCGCAACCGCCTCGGTGTCGATGCCCGCCATAATGCAGGCAACATAATCGAGCGCATAAGGATTCTTGCTCGCCAGCAGGTAACCCAATTCCCGCTTGTCGCCGTTGCTCGGCCCGTCGCCTTCCATCGCTTCAATGCCGTCGATGATGTTGATTTGCGGCTTCACTTTTTGACAAATGTCAATCAGATGATTTGCAAAAGGCTGCGGCTCCTGCAACTTCATGTGGTACGCCGCCTTCGTCAGACCGGCAATCGTACCGTACAAATTTTTGACCGCACCGGTATAGGTCATCATCACATGGGTTTTGAGTTTTGCCAAATTGATGACCACATCCGCATCCAAAATTGCTTTGACCATCTCGATTCGCTCAAGCGCCTTGTGTTCTTCCAGCTTTACTTCGACCGAATCCGTATTAAAGTTTAGCTCCGCACCCGAAAGCAGCGCCGCTTCGTGCATACCGGTCGATTGGTAGATTCCTCTGAGCGCCGATTCGGTAAAAGGCCCGCCCGGAGAATCCCCGATAATCGCCTGCGCACCGAGCGCAATCACATATTCCGCCACCGCGCGAACGACATTCGGATGAGTCGTCACGACATCCTCCGGCTGCTTTTTGGATAAAAGATTCGCTTTGAGAAACACTTTCTGTCCCGTCCGAATCATTCCATCCGCACCCAGCTCGTCCAATATTCTGTCGATGGATGCCTTGACCGACGGATAGTGATAGTCGGCATTATGTTTTACAATTACGGTTGCCATTACTTAATCAGTTCTTGGATCTCTTCGTAAAAATAAATTTTATCATCCATCACAAGAACGGGAATTCCTACATATTTGTTCGCACGAATATTGTCAAATTCGCTGCGGGCATCACGAATTGCCAAAAATTCTTTGAGATTCATAATATGCTCGGTGATATCCACATAATCATACTCAAATCCTTTGGAATCCAAATATTCGCGAATCGGTGCACAATCAGGACAAATCGGTGTCCCGTAAACAACTGGTTTTTTCATCTTTTACTCCTTAGTTATTATTCTTTACGACATTTTATCACAATACGGATAAAAAAACAAAATTTTTGTATCCTTTCCTTTATATTGTTCGTCTCAAAATTTTTCGGTGACATTTTCCTTGCGAATTCTTATGAAAACCCCCGAAAAAATTCTACGCATAAGAAAGATTCCTTATGGAAAAAGCAGATTTCATGTCGAAATCTGCTCCGATGTTATTTTCTCTTGGCAAGGCTCGCTTTGATTGCGTCCACCTTATTTGTTTTTTCCCATGGCGCATCGATATCCTCTCGTCCGAAATGACCGTAAGCCGCTGTCGCTTTGTAAATCGGTCTTCTCAAATCAAGGTCACGAATAATCGCTCCCGGTCTCAAGTCAAAATTCTCTTTGACGATTTCCACAATCACATCGTCGCTTACGATGCCGGTGCCGAAAGTATCGACCAAAATCGACACGGGCTCCGCAACACCGATAGCATACGCGAGCTGCAATTCACATTTCTTCGCAAGACCCGCCGCCACGATATTCTTGGCAACCCATCTCGCCGCATACGCTGCCGAGCGGTCAACTTTTGTAGGGTCTTTTCCGGAGAATGCGCCGCCGCCGTGACGGGAATATCCGCCGTAAGTGTCCACGATAATCTTTCTTCCGGTCAAACCCGCATCACCATGCGGTCCGCCGATTACAAATCGTCCGGTCGGATTCACCAAATATCTCGTATCCGCGTCCAATAATTTTTCATCGATAATCGGTTTGATGACATGCTCCATCAAATCCTTTTTGATTTGCTCATTGGTTGCACTTTCCGCATGCTGTGTCGAAATCAGAATCGTGTCGATTCGCTTCGGTCCGTTGTCGTCATATTCCACGGTCACCTGAGTCTTTCCGTCCGGTCTGAGATAGTCAACGATTTTATCCTTACGAACCTGAGCCAATCTTCTCGCCAATTTGTGTGCCAAAGAAATCGGAAGCGGCATCAACTCCGGCGTCTCATCACAAGCGAAACCGAACATGATTCCCTGATCGCCCGCGCCGACTTTTTCAATATTGCCGTTTTCCATTTGACCCAATTTGTTCTCCAGCGCATTATCCACACCGAGCGCAATATCCGCACTCTGCTCATGAATCGCGTTGAGCACATTGCAAGTGTCGGCATCAAATCCGAATTTTCCTCGGTTGTATCCGATTTCATCCACCGTCTTACGAACGATGGACTGAATATCTACATAAGTTGTAGTTGAAACCTCACCCATCACAAGCACCATACCGGTAGTTACCGCCGTCTCGCAAGCTACACGGGCATTCGGGTCTTTTTCAAAAATCGCATCCAAAATCGCATCGGACACTTGGTCACAAATTTTGTCCGGATGTCCCTCTGTAACGGACTCCGATGTAAAAAGTCTTTTCAATTCATTCCTCCTATAAAAAACTGACTGGCTTCATAGCATAAAAAATCCTCCTTACATAAGCAAAGAGGATTGTATTTACAATTTCACCTCATCTGCCAAAGTAATACTTCGCAGGAATTAGCACCATACATTCAATGCGGTTGCCGGGTATCATCGGGCCAGTCCCTCCACCTCTCTTGATAAGGCATCAAGAATTATTTAGTTTCCGTTTAGTATATTATATGAAGTTGCGCAAAATGTCAATATGTTTTCAGGAATTTGTACTAAGAAATTTACACTCCGATTGACCACTTTATTTCAATGTGTCGAGCTTGATTTATATTGGAAGATTTTACTTTTTGACCGCAAAAATTTTTACGAATTCATTTTTTCTCTACTTTTTTATAAATGGAAAACGAAAAGATTCAATCGAATTTTTACACGAAAACCTGCTAAACGGTAGAGAAAAAATACTTTTTGCGTTCTGACTAAAAGGTAAAACGCTGTGATTCCGATTGCCAACCCGCTCGCCGACTTTATTTTTTGTCGCTTGGTAAAATATCAAACGATAAAATCTGCATTTTGCGAAGGGCATTCTTTTTTACCGCGAGTTTTATCCGACTTTTTGTGGTATAATCAAAGTAAGAATAATTGGTTAATGGGAGGTTACCATGATGAAATTAGTAATCGCCATCATTCACAATGATGATGTGCATAAATTGAGAAATGCTTTAATCGAAAATGATTTTCGGGTGACGAAACTGTCCACCAGCGGAGGTTTTCTTCGTGCGGAAAATGCAACATTGCTGATGGGGGTCGATGAGGAACGATTGAATGAGCTTCTCGGGCATATTCGGGAAATCTGCCACACAAGAAATGAATTGGTCGTATCACCGGTATCCGAATTCTTTACCGCGGGGCCTCACATGGGCTTGCCGCTGGAAGTAACGGTCGGCGGTGCGACGGTTTTTGTTCTCGATGTGGAACAATTTATCAAAATTTAGAGGTAATATGAAACTTATCTTTTTAATGCTCGCCTGTTTTGTGGCGGCTTTTGTCGATGCGGTGGCAGGCGGTGGCGGCTTAATCAGCCTGCCCGCTTATATCATCGCCGGTATTCCGAGCCATTTTGCATTGGGTACGAATAAATTCGCATCGTCCTGCGGCACGAGTATTTCGACGCTGAAATTTGCCAAAGAGAAAAAAATCGACTTTCAACTGATTCGATATTTCGCTCCGATAGCTCTGGTCGGCGCCGTACTCGGTGTAAATACGGTGTTGTTGATTGAACCTAAAATTTTGACTCCGCTGGTCATGGTCATGATTTTGGCGGTGGGCATCTACACTTTATTTTCAAAATCGATGGGCAGCGAAAATGCGTACGAAGGCGCAAGCAGGCAGTCCATTCTTCTCGGTATGTTTTTGGTTTTTGTGATTAGTTTTTATGACGGTTTTTTCGGTCCCGGCGCAGGCACTTTTTTGGTATTTTCTTTTACCAAGCTTTTTCGTTTTGATTTTCTGCATGCCAATGCGAATGCCAAACCGATGAATCTTATCAGCAATCTGACTTCACTGGTCGTTTTCGCAATCAACGGGAAAGTGCTCTTTCATTATGCCGTCCCGATTGCCGCGGCGATGATGCTCGGCGGCTGGTTGGGCGCGAAAGCTTCCATAAAGAACGGCTCCAAAATTATCAAGCCGCTCTTTATCCTGATGTCTCTCGGTGCATCCGTCAAACTGTTCATAGAATATTTTGTGGGGTAATTATGCTTATTAAACGACTGATTCCTTTTTACAAGCCGCACAAAAAGCTCTTTTTTCTTGACTTTGGCTGCGCATTTTTAACGGCGCTGATGGATTTATTCTTTCCGGCGGTCGTCAGCTATGCGGTGAATACCGTTCTTCCGGCGGGCGATGCGATGCTCTTTATCAAGCTCGTCGTTTTTTTGCTGGTTTTTTATATCATTCGATTTATAACCAACTATATCGTCCATTATTACGGACATATTATGGGAACCCGTATCGAGCATGATATGCGTCGCGATTTGTTCACGCATATTCAAACCTTGTCTTTCAAGTTTTTTGACAATACGAGAAAAGGAAAAATCATCTCCGGAATCGTCAACGACCTCAACGATATTTCCGAGTTCGCCCATCATGCACCGGAAGATATTTTCATCGGAATTACAACGATTATCGGCTCCTTTATCGTCATGTTTTATATCAATTTTCAGCTGGCATTTGTCACATTTTTGCTCGTGCCCTTTCTCATCGCTTTCACGGTAGCGAAAAATATGCGTATGAAGCGAACCTTCCGCAAGATGCGTGAGAAAATCGCCGATGTCAATTCACAAATCGACGATTCCATTACGGGAATTCGAGCTGTCAAAGCCTTTGCCAACGAGGATTTTGAAATCGAGAAATTCTCTCGCGGCAATCAATTCTTCAAAGAAACGAAGGAAGAAGCCTACAAGACGATGGCGGAATATTTTACGGGCGTCGAGTTTTTGGCAAATCTCATCTCCCTTCTCGTCCTGGCTTACGGAGGCTATCTCATTCTGAACAACAAGGCGCGCTACGGAGATGTCATCGGGTTTTTGCTTTATGTCAATATTTTGGTGACGCCGATTCGTCGATTTGCGATTCTGATTGAACTTTTCCAAAAAGGAATGACGGGCTTTGAGCGTTTTTGTCAAACGATGGACATTCAGCCCGATATTGAGGACGCGCCGAATGCGGTCGCTCTGTCGAATGTTCGCGGCAAAATCGAATTTGAAAATATCAGCTTCTCGTATGATGAGCACAAGCAGGTAATCGAGAATTTGAGCCTGTCGGTCGCTCCGGGTGAACAACTGGCTCTCGTCGGTCCGTCCGGCGCGGGAAAAACCACGCTGTTCAATCTGATTCCGCGTTTTTATTCGCTCAGCTCGGGCACGATTAAGGTGGACGATATCGATATCGAAAATATCAAATTGGCTTCACTGAGAGACAATATCGGCATCGTTCAGCAGGATGTCATTCTCTTTGCGGGCACCGTAAGAGATAATATCCTATATGCCAAATTGGATGCGACCGATGACGAAATTTACGAGGCGGCGCGGCGAGCAAATGCGCTGGAATTTATCGAAAAACTGGAGTTCGGCTTCAACACCTTCATCGGCGAGCGGGGCGTCAAACTCTCCGGCGGGCAAAAACAGCGCTTGGCAATCGCGCGCGTGTTCTTAAAAAATCCGCGCATCTTGATTTTGGACGAAGCGACTTCTTCATTGGACAACGAATCCGAAAAACTCGTTCAGGATGCGCTCTACGAATTGTCGAAGGACAGAACGACACTGGTCATCGCGCATCGACTGTCCACCATCAAAAATGCCGACCGAATCATCGTGCTGACCGAAGACGGCATCGTGGAAGAAGGCTCCCATCAGTCGCTTTTGGAAAAAAACGGACTGTATGCCTCCTTCTACAAAATGCAATTCCGCGAAGAAGAACGGGTCGGCTGATTCAAAATGAGAAAAACGCCAAGCGGCTTTAACATCAAAAAATCTCCAATGGTACTCCGATTGCTCGGCGATACCTTTGGAGATTCTTTTTATGAGCGTATGCCCCCGATGCAAAAAATCATTTCTCCATCGGAGCATTTATATTCTTTCGGCTCATGATCCTACGAAAACAGCCTTATCATTCCGATTGCCACGCTTACACAACCGATTATCGCGTTGATAATTCGCGCCGTCGTTCGCCCCAAAACCTTTTGTCCCAAATATGAAGCATAGGTGATATACAGAAGATCCGAATCCAGAGCCGCCAAAATGATAATACTCAATCCTACCACGATTAAAATAAATCCGTCCATATTCCCCCTCTATGATGGTTTGAATCGTTTCAGTCGAAGCGCATTGCTGACTACGGATACCGAGCTCAGCGACATCGCCGCCGCCGCAAACATCGGGCTGAGCAATTCGCCTCCGAAGAGATGAAGCACGCCCGCCGCAATCGGAATGCCCGCACTGTTGTAGGCGAATGCCCAAAACAGATTTTGCTTGATATTTCGAATGGTCGCTTTGGAAAGCTGCACCGCCGTCGGCACATCCATCAAATCGGAATGCATCAGTACGATATCGGCGGATTCCATCGCCACATCCGTTCCGGAACCGATCGCCATACCGATATCCGCTTGAGCAAGCGCCGGCGCATCGTTGATTCCGTCGCCGACCATCGCCACTTTTTTCCCTTCGGCTTGAATTTTTTTCACTTCATTCGCCTTGTCCTGAGGCAGAACCTCTGACAACACGCGCGTGATGCCGACCTGCTTGGCAATCGCCTCCGCCGTTTTCTTGTTGTCTCCGGTAATCATCGCCACTTCAATGCCCATCGAATTGAGTTTTTGAATGGCTTTTGCCGAACTTTCTTTAACCACATCGGCAACGGCAATGATGCCGGCAAGTTTTTTGTCCATCGCGACATACATCGGCGTCTTTCCTTCCATCGCCAATTGGTCGGACGCCTCGGCAAGCGGCTCGATATCGATGCCATGCTCATTCATCAATTTCAGATTGCCCGCCAAAATTTCGCTTCCTTCAATTTCCACACGAATTCCCCGACCGGTAATCGCTTCAAAATTTTCGGTTGCAAGCAGCGCCATTCCTTTTTCTTCCGCGCTTTTGACAATCGCTTCACCCAGCGGATGCTCGGATGCTTTTTCCGCCGATGCCGTCAGTTGTAACAATCTTTCTTTATCGAGACCGAGCGTTACAATATCCGTCACCTGCGGCTTGCCCTCGGTAATCGTACCGGTTTTGTCAAAGATGATGGTCTGAATCTTGTGCGCCGTCTCAAGCGCCTCGCCGCCCTTTATCAAAATTCCGTTCTCCGCGCCTTTTCCGGTTCCGACCATAATCGCTGTCGGCGTCGCCAATCCGAGCGCACAAGGACAGGCGATAACGAGTACGGAGATAAATACTTTGAGTGAAAATGCCAGCGGTTCCCCACGCAGCGTCCAGAACAAAAATGCCAATGCCGCAATCCCGACGACGATTGGAACGAAATATCCCGAAACGATGTCCGCCATTTTGGCGATAGGCGCTTTGGATCCCTGCGCGTCCTCAACCAGCTTGATGATTTGCGCCAAGGCGGTCTCCGCTCCGATTTTGGTCGCCTCAAATCGTATGCTTCCGTTTTTGTTGATGGTCGCGGTATATACTTTGTCTCCCGCTTTTTTGCTGACCGGCATACTCTCTCCCGTCAACATCGATTCATCAATGGAAGTCGAGCCGTCGATAACCACGCCGTCCACCGGAATTTTGCTGCCCGGTTTTACGATGACGATATCACCGATGACAACATCGTCAATCGGAATCTCCATCTCCACCTGATTTCGCTCGACAAATGCGGTTTTCGGCGCAAGCCCCATCAATTTTTTGATGGCATCGCTCGTTTTGCCTTTGGATACCGATTCCAAATATTTTCCGAGCAATATCAGCGCGATAATTACACCCGCCGTTTCAAAATACAGATTGTGTGCATAATGATGGTCGCCCTCAATCGCAATCTTATAAGTGGAATACAGGCTGTAAATAATCGCCGACGAAGTTCCGAGTGCAATCAAACTGTCCATATTCGGCGCCAGCAATCGAATCGCCTTGAAACCGACTTTGTAGAATTTGTTGCCCGCAATTAAAATCGGAATGAGCAGCACAATCTGCGCAATCGCGTAGTTGAGCGGCTGCATCATCGGATCCAAAAACTTCGGCAACGGCAACGGGAAGTACGGAATCATCGGCCCCATCGCGATATATAGAAGCGGAATCGCAAAAATCATGGATACGACCAATTTGAGATGCAGGGTTTTAATCTCCTTCTCCTTGCGCAATTTGTCTTCATCCACCATTTCTTTTTTGATGGTTTCCCATCGATAGCCGGCTTTTTCCACCGTTTTTTTGATGGCATCCGAATTGGTAATGTTGTGGTCAAAATCCACCGTCATTCTTTCGGTTGTCAAATTGACATTGACGGAATTGACACCTTCCATCCTGCCGACCATTTTTTCAACGCGAGCCGAGCAGGCGGCACAGGTCATTCCGAGCACCTTAAGCGTCTCGACGCTTCCTTTCGGCAACGGCTTTGCCCCGAATCCGATTTTTTCGATGCGCTCGACAATCATGTGCTCATCAATATTTTCCGCTTCGACCACCATTTTCTCAGATGCCAAATTTACCGTAACGGATTGTACCCCGTCCAGCTTGCCCACCACTTTTTCGATTCGTGCGGCGCAGGCGGCACAGGTCATCCCCTGAATACTGAATGTCTCTTTCATAACTTCTCCATTATCCGAAAATCTTTACTCTTTGCTTGATATCATCAAATTCTTTCGCGTCCGCTTTCGCTTCAATGCTTCCGAAAGGCATCTGTGCAATCATTCGCCAGGAAGAAGGAAGTTGCCATTTTTCTTTCGCCTTCGCTTCAATCAGCTCGGAATAATGCTGCAAACTTGCGCCCACGCCAATCTCACTGAGCGCCGCCCACACCGCGAATTGTGCGATGCCGTTCGCCTGCTCCGCCCACGGCTTGAAATTTTTCGCATAAAGCGGGAATCTTTCTTCCAACGAAGTCGTCAAATCCGTATCGTCAAAATAAAGCACCGTACCGTAGCCCGCCTTAAAGGACAGAATCTTTTGCTCCGTCGAAGCGAAATTTTCCGCCGGCACTACCTGGCGCAGCTCTTCCATCAACATATCCCAAAAAGCATCATGCTCCCTGTCAAAAAGTATGACCGCTTTAGCGCTTTGAATATTAAAAGCCGACGGTGTATGACGAATGCTCGTCTGAATCGTCTTCTCAATTTCTTCCCGGCTGACCGGAATATTTTTTCCAATCGCATAAATCGACCTTCTATTTTGAATCACTTCCAAAAATTTCATATTACCTCCTAAAATTACATAAGAATTACTTATCCATAATCTTGGATAAAATCGCAATGATTTCATCCATTTTGTCCTGCCCTCCGTCTTCGTGAACCGCCGTAAGCAGACAATGGTTCATATGCTGTTTCAAAATCAACAGATTGGATTTTTTCAGCAATGCCGAAGTTGCCAAAATCTGATTGGAGATATCGATGCAATATCTCTCGTCCTCAATCATTTTTATGATGCCTTCAATTTGCCCGCGGGCTGTTTTGAGCATTCTCAAAGCTTTTTGCTTTTCCTCGTTCATTCACAATCTCCTTCCAACACCCCACCCCCGTGGGTGATTTTAATATAACACAGAATCCATACTAAATCAATAGGAATTCTGCACAAAAAAAGAGCAGTTGCCTGCTCTAATTATCTTTTGTTTCTTCTTTTTCGCTTTTGCTCCGATTTTGAAATTTTAGGTTGCTCTTTTGACATTTTCATCAAGCCGATTCCTACGATGACAAGTACCACTGCGATTGCCAGTGCAACTCCTATATAAATATTACCCTCTTGCATATTTTCCCTCCCGAAAAGATTTACCTTAATGTTAGGATAGATTCGTTCTTCTGTCAAGTGGTGAATAACAAATTATTTTACTTAATAAATTCCGATTATAAAAATTAGTACTCCGGTAATGTGTCAAACAAAGTGTCGGTATAGAGCAGACAGTCAAAATAGCATTGCGCCATCTCATCGCTCGTCATTTGAATCTGGTCTTGCAAAATCGTTACATTTTCCCAATCACCCGACTCGTAAGCTCTTACCAATTCCAAAATATATGCAAAATCACTTTCGTCACCCAAGATGGCATCGACCACATCCCGCTCGAGCGGCATATCTTTCAGCGTCTCGCTGATATCCGCCTCCGCAATCAAGTCCATCATGGAGAACATTCCCATAATGAATGCCTCGTTGCTGCGATGCTTATGTCTGGTTTTGAGAGTGATTTTTTCCGCGAAAATACCGCGAATGAACGCCACCTTAATCAGCTCATCATTGTTGCGCTGCCCCAAATCGCGAGCCATCATCAAAAGAACCCAGCGACGCACTTCATCCAATCCCAAAGTAACCAATGCCATTCGTATCGACTTCACGCGGAAATATCTGAAATATTTCAGCGTGTTGATATGTTGAAGCAATTTGTAAGTAAGCCCCACATTTCTTTTGACGGAATCCGTCAATTTATTGAAGTCCGGCTCGTTCTTGCTCAACTCACGAATCATCTGAACATAGCTGCCCGGATTGATGTTGAGTGATTTTTTACGAACCGTACTCGGTTTGGAAAAATAATATCCTTGGAACAAAGTGTATCCGTTGTCCACCGCATGAGAGTAGTCATCTCCGGTTTCCACTTTTTCCGCCAACAAAATTTTTCCCATCTTACTGATTTTATCCGAAATATATGCTCTTTTTTCAAGCGGCATCCCTAAAAAGTCCACCTTGATAATATCCGCATACTCGAAAATCTTGTCAAACGACTCATCCCCTACATAGTCATCGATGGCGATTCGATAGCCCGCATCTTTCAATTCCCGCAGTTTCTCCAGTAGAACTTCATCGACAAATGTGTCTTCCACAATCTCAATTACAATCTCTTCAGGACTACATAAGTAGGCAAAGTCGTTCATTATTAATTTTTTCGTAAAGTTTATAAAAGCCGGTTTCCCATTTGTCAAATTCTCAAGCCCGAATACCGTAATCGCGTCCGATACTAAAATGGAGGTCGCAACACTTCCGTCAATATTACAGAATTTGGTGCTGTCCCCGTTTTCGCGGTATAAAAGCTCGTATGCTATCAGGTTTTTCGACATATCGAAAATGGGTTGCCTTGCTATAAATACATCCATGCCTACCTCCAGCAATTAAGATATGGTTGGATTATTACTGAACAACATATCCGCATATACCACACATTCCAGATATATTCTCAGTACAGACTCCCTATCTACATTATAGTGTTCAAGGTCTTTCACTATTTCATCCCAATTTGCATTTTCATAATTCTCTACAAAGTTCAATAATCGTCTAAAGGAATTGTCCTCTCCGTGCAATGCCCCTTTGACATCATCGTTTAGCGGCATTTCGCGCATCAAATCCTCCGTGCTGATTCCTGAAATCGCCTCCATCATCGAGAACACGCCCAATAGGAAAGCTTCGTGCGAACGATGGCTCAAATCCTGCGTTTTCTGCGCCAATTTCTCCGCAAATACACCTCGGATAAATGAAGTTTTGACCAACTCGTCCTGTTTATTATAACTGAATTCCCTTGCCATAATCAATAGGATCCATCGACGAACTTCATTGAGCCCCATCGTCACCAATGCCATCTGAATCGACGAAACCGTCATCTTTTGTGCAAACTTCAGCGTATTTACATATTGGAGCAATTTGTAGGTCAAATTCGGATTGACTTTGATTGCTTCCGAAAGACTCTTGAAGTCCGGATCCAATTTCCCGAGTTCGACGATGATGGTCGCATAGCCGCTCGCATCCAATTTTACGGAGCGACCTTTCAGCATCTTCGGTTTGGAGAAATAATATCCCTGAAAAAGTTCATACCCGCTTTGAATCGCCAGTAAAAAGTCTTCTTCCGTTTCTATCTTTTCGGCAAGCAATACCTTGCCCTGTTTTTTATAAACATTCGCAATCTCCGCCATCTTGATGCGATCCACCGCTCGAAAGTCCACCTTGATGATGTCTACAAATTCCATAATGCTGTCATATCTTTCGTCACCGGTATAGTCGTCCAATGCGATTTTATAATTTCGTTTTTTCAATTCCGCAAGCTTTTGAATGATTTCATCGTCGATGATGGTATCCTCCAAAATCTCGATGACGACTTCATCCGGACTGAGCAAAAGTGCAAAATCATCCATTATCAGCTGTTTGGTAAAATTGATATAGGCCAAATTTCCATTGGTGATATTGTTGATTCCAAAAACGGTGATTGCATCGGACACCAAAATCGATGTCGCTTCATCTCCGCTCACATCGCTTGCAAATCGATTATTTTCATCCGCACGATACAAAAGTTCGTAAGCGGAAAGTTTTTTTACTGCATCATAAATTGGCTGCCTTGCCATATAAACATCCATGTTTCTCCTCCCCTAGAGGTCATTCCCCTATTTTCAAATTCGGCTTCGCATTCAAATTCAGATTTGACAGTTGGCCGTTTATCAGTCGATAATATCCGCTAGCCCCTATCATCGCCGCATTATCCGTACAAAGCGATAACGGTGGATAGTATAATTCAATGCCCTGCTCCTTGGCAATCTGCTCAGCGGTTTTCCGAAGCGCCGAGTTTGCGGATACCCCTCCGCATAACACCAAATTTTTATAACCTTTCTCCAGGGTGGCTTGAATTGATTTTTGTACCAAAATATCAACTACCGCCTGTTGAAAGGATGCTGCGACTTCATTTTTGTCATAATCCTCATTCTTCATTTTTTTCCCGTTGAGATAGTTGAGAACCGCCGATTTCAATCCCGAAAAACTGAAATCGTATCCATCGCCCAACATCGCTCGCGGAAAAGCAATATTCGGTTGCCCTTTTTCCGCCAACTTATCAATCAACGGCCCGCCGGGATAACCCAATCCCATGGCGCGTGCTATTTTGTCATAAGCTTCTCCGGCGGCGTCATCCTTTGTCCGCCCGATAATATTATATCGGTTGTAATCCACAACCTCTACGATATGTGTGTGTCCACCCGAAACAACCAATGCGATGAAAGGCGGTTTCAGATTCGGAAAAGCTAAATAATTGGCTGCGATATGCCCTTCGATATGATTGACCCCGATAAGCGGAATATCCAGTGAATATGCCAGTGCCTTCGCTGTGGAAAGTCCCACCAACAACGCCCCGACAAGACCCGGACCGTAAGTGACTGCAACCGCATCCAAATCCCGCAGCGTCATCCCCGCTTCGCGCACAGCTTGCTGAACCACGAAATTGATATCCACCACATGATTTCTCGATGCCACCTCAGGCACTACTCCGCCAAATTTCTTGTGTATTTCAATCTGTGTCGAAACAACATTCGACAAAATCTCCCTACCGTTTCGAATGACCGAAGCCGCGGTTTCATCGCAACTGGTCTCGATGGCGAGAATATCCGTATTTTCCATAGGCTCCTACTACTCGTCTAAATTTTTGAGCATCACAATCGCATCTTCATCCGTATCGACATAGTATCCGTTTCTCAGTCCGATCATCTTGAAACCGAGCGAGCGATACAAATTCTGTGCTACCCTGTTGCTTGAGCGAACTTCCAAATAAAGATCCTTCGCTCCTTCCGATTTTGCCATTGCAATCAGCTCGTTCATCAAAATTTTTGAAATACCGCGCCCGCGATAATCCGGCGTCACGGCGACATTGTTGATATTCGCCTCGGGTGCAACCACCCAAAAACCGCCGTACGCAATCACTTTTTCTCCATCCATGATGACAATGTATCGCCCGATCGGATTGACAATTTCCGATTGAATCGACTTTTTGCTCCATGGCGTGAAAAAAGACAGCTCTTCAATTTGATAAACTTGCTCCATATGCTCATTTTGCATCTTTTTGATTACAAACTCATTCCCCATCCTTCACCTCTAAGGCTCGCTGCTTTTCTTCATATTGCACCTCCGCCTGTGGCTTGCGAATATAGACCGGTGACACAAAATCACGCGCTCTATCGACTTGTTTGCTTGCAATTTCGCATAGTATAGCGCCTCTTACATAATTATCGGCAGCTATCCCTAATTGGATAATAGACTTTTTTGTTTCGCAATTCATATTTTTATCCGCAAACTCATCATCCATCGCCAATGCGGATGCCAACTCACCGACGATGATAACATTCCCCTGCTTCGAAAAAATCTTTGCTTCATTAAGAATCTCTTCTTTTGAAATCGCATCTTCCTCTTTGTGAACGATCATCTCGCCGTTGTTAAACTGATACAATCCCCGATAATAATCCTCCCGTTGAGCATACATCGTCGCGATGATAAAAGCATCGGAATGTCGATAATTATGCGCCAATGCCTCTAAAGTGGAAATGCCGACGACTTTTTTCCCGCTCGCCATGGCAAAAGCATTCGCCGTCGCAACGCCGATTCGGATTCCCGTAAACGAACCGGGACCGTTCGTGACCGCAAAACAATCCATCTGCTGAACCTTCTCATCCAATGACGAAAACAGATACTCGATATGCGGCATCAATCGCTCGCTGTGCGTCAACGCTTTGTTTTGCATCAACTCGCCTAAGATGACCCCGTCGGACGAAACGGCAAGTGACAGTACCGATGATGAAGTGTCAATTGCCAATATCTTCATAGACTCTTCTCCAATTTCTCCAGTAAGATTTCAGATTGGTTGCCGGTCGCCCGGATGTCCAAAATTCGCTCGTCCGCCTTATCCGTATAAGAAAGATGAATCTCCAATCTGTCCGGTGGCAACAAATTTTTCACATTGCTCGCCCATTCAATCACCAGCGCACCGTTGCCTTTCAGATAATCCGAAAAGCCGATTTCATAAAGCTCCTGCTCATCCGATAGACGATACACATCAAAATGAAACAGCCTGATTGCCGCATCATATTCCTGCACAATTGTAAAAGTAGGACTGGTAATGTCTTCTAAAATCCCTAATCCCAATGCAATTCCTTTTGTAAGATGGGTCTTGCCCGCACCGAGATCGCCGTCCAAACAGATGCAATCTCCGTTTTGCAGAAAACTTCCCAACAATTTCCCAATCTCCATTGTCTTATCTACATTATTCGTTTTTATTTGCATGCCGTTTGCTATCCTTGTCCGTAATTAAATACAATTAGACTTCTATTATACCCCGAAATATAAAAAAATACTCCATTTTTTGTAAAGAACGAACATAAAATTTACAAATTGTAATTTTTTACAATTGCAAACTCTTTTCGAAACAAAAATTTGATTCAATCGCTATTTCGGAAATCACGATTTGCCGATTTTTTTCTCTCATCGCATCCTCACAACGAATAATACAAATTTCTCATCCTTTTCATTCGCCTTTTCTCAAAAAAAGAGAGCAAACAAAGAAAAATCTTTACTCACTCTCATAATGTCTATCCAATGCGTTACTTAGATTTTTTATTTACTCCTTCAATCGCAAGAATTCTGTTGAGATATTTTCTCATCTTTTCTTCCGCTTCCTCCGGAGAAAGCTCATTCATGCAAACTCTATGCAGGATACTCTCAAAAATAAATACCGCCATTTCACTGATTTCATCGCTGTTCGCTTTGTTCACATATCCGTCTTTCACACAATCGTCTATCAAAATTTGATTGCGCTCATAAATTGTTGTTCCGCGAAGCATCTTTTTGATAATCTCCGGATAGTCGTTGTCCTTGATTGGATAAATACAATAATAGTCCGTCATATAATTCTCGGATTTTTTATCCAGTTTCGAGAAAAACATCGCATGGAAAATATCCGCTCGCTTGAATGCAAAATGAGCGAAACACTCCCAAACTTTTTTGAAAACACCGATTGATTTCTTTTCGTCTTTAATGTACTCCGGAATAGCGTCGATATACTCGTCAAGGAATTTCATTGATGAGAATAAAATTAAATGGTCGATATTCTCAAAATAACTGTAAATCGTTGCTGAACTGTAACCCGCTAAATCCGATACTTTTCGGATGGTTACCTTGTTTATTCCTTCTTCAAGCATAATTTTTTCAGTCGCATTCACAAAGGAGTTGATTGCTCTCCTCTTATACTTGCCCTTGAAATCAGAACCAATGTCACAGAAACTACTCATACCGTCTCCTCCTCCATGATATAATTCGGCTAAACTGACTTTCGTCAATCATCATAATCATTCTCAACCGCCTCGCACACGATTTTACAATTGCTTGTTCATACCAAAATCATTATGCAAAAATCCGCCAAAAATCATTATGAAAAAACAACCATACAATCGATATTCATTGTATGTAGAAGATAAACCACTGTCCCCCTAAACAATTTTTAAAACAAAGATGTCATTGCTCGTCCACAAAATAAGAAAGCTATCCCTAATTACTTCCGCCGTATATTTTATTTCGAACACAAATTTAAGTATTCTTCTTGTTATATAACCATTATAAAACTGTGGTATTTTTCTCTAGTATAACATTGTAAGAATGATTTATCAATCAAAACCTATATTTTTTTCAAAACTTTTTCAAATAAAGTCGATAATTCTCACGCGAACAACCGATAATCTCAGCTCATTTATAATTGATAAATCTCTCGAAAATATTTTATACTGGCAATTATATACCCAATTTCCCGCCGTTTGAATTATCTTTTGAAATTATTTTCCATAAATGGAAAAATTTTTGTGGCTTTGAGTCTTTATTTTCTCAATCACAAATTATTTCTAATACAAACGACCGATTCCTAGTATCAGTTTAGGCAAAGAAAATCCCCTTTAGAAAGGGGACCTTCTTTTTTTGAGAACGAAGAAACATAAGATGTGTGCTGTTTTATTTTTTCTACGGAAAACAAATAGTTTATTTTTTAAGATTTATTACGAACTTCTATAAGCTCATCTTTATTGTACCACAAATTTCATATTTTCATATAGTCCTTTTGGGCCATTTTTTACTTTTTTTCATATTTTTTTCTTCCGCTCTTTTCACCGGCTTTTTCAGCTTCCCATTTGCTTATATAAAAGGAAGCGATTTGTAAATTTTTACCTTTCTTCGCGCTTTTGCTTCCGAATTTCTCCTAAAGCACAAGACCTTGCAATCTTCATTTTTGAAATTTTTGACGCAAAAAATATTAAAATTTGATGACAATCCTATAAAAAAATCTTAAGAACCATTCATTTTTTGACAATTTATGGTATGATGGATAAGTCATAATACAAAATTGAAAGCGGCGACAGCCGGAGGTAATTTATGAAAAAAAATGTAAAAAGAGGAATCAAATACTTTTTTGCATTATTCTTTGTTTTTGCCGTAGTCATCGGATTCGGTTTGAATTTTTATCTGGAACATGACCACCAAAAAAAGATGGAGGAAAATGCGGAAAACGAAATTGAAAATCTGGAAGATTTAGACCCCAACAGCAAGGAAAGGGTAAATATTTTGGTGCTGGGCGTGGACTATTTGAATACGAAAAATATTAAAGCGGAAGCAAGCATCCGCTCGGATACGATTATGTTGTTCAGCTATAATCCGAAAACGGAAACGGCTTTTTTACTTTCGATTCCGAGAGATTCGAGAGTGCCGGTCAACGGAGAGCTCGATAAAATAAATCATGCACATGCCTATGGCGGTGTGGATTTGAGCATCAAAACCATCTCCGAATTTTTGGGGCAGCCGATTCATCACTATGTCAAAGTGGATTACAATGCCGTAACGGAAATCGTCGATGCCGTGGGCGGTGTCGAAGTCGATATCCCGAATGATATGCACAATGATTTGGAAAAGATTCATTTCAAAAAGGGAACTCAGATCATCAACGGCGAGCAGGCGGTAAAATATCTGCGTTATCGCGGCTATGCGAATGCCGACATCGCAAGAATCGAAGTGCAGCAGGATTTTATCAAAAGACTTTCCCAAAAGATTCTTTCTCCGGGAATGATCATTCAGATGCCTCGATTCGTTGAGATTATGAACAAAAATATTGAAACCGATATGAGTAAAAAACAATTGCTCGCGCTTTCGAATATCTTTATCAAGGTTGACCCGACCACGATGGAAAAAGCAATCATTCCGGGCGAAGGACATCGACTCAACGGCAGCGGGCCGTCCTATTGGTTCGTCGATGAAGAACAGAAACGGATTCTACTGGAGCGACTGTTCTCCGATGAAGTGCCGAGCAGCGAAACCGTATCCACCGAAAATAACACACAAAACAAATCCGAATAGCAAAGTTATAAAAAACACCGGATGAATTTCAAAATCGAATTTTGAAAAACCCTCCGGTGTTTTGTGTTCCTATTTTATCTTTTCGCATTATGCAATGCCGAATCCGAAATCGAATGCCTCGATATTCATCGCCTTGAACTTCGGCGGTACATTCTTCTCAATCGACTGATACCAAATTTCTTTCGGAATGTCCATAAATTTGGCTGCCGTCCCCAGCATAATGATATTGGTTACTGCGGTATTGCCGAGTTCTTTCGCCTTTTCCGTCGCTTTGATTGAAATCAGCTTGCTCTTTTTTTGAAGCTCGGCATAGATGTCATCGGCATATTCCACCTGTCCCTGTTGCACAAGCGCCGGAGCGATTTCATACTCATTCACAATCGCAACGGAGCCTTCCTTCATCATCTGACGCCATCTTCTTCCTTCCAGCATTTCAAAAGCGATGAGAATATCGCCCTCGCCCGGCGCAATATTCGGCGAAAAGATTTTTTCGCCCATGCGTACGGAGCCCCAAATTTTTCCACCGCGCTGTGAAAGACCGATGACATCGTTGGTTTTGACATCGAATCCTGCCAAAAAAGCGGCTTCCGCCATAATCTGTGTCGTAAGCACCAAACCTTGTCCGCCGACACCCGCGATAATAATATTTTTCTCCTTCATTATTATACTCCCTTCTTCGCTTTCTTCGCCGGCGCTTTGCCATCGACGCTGCTCTTGATTGCGCCGACCGGACAAACCTGTGCACAAATTGAGCAACCGACGCATTGACTTGGGTCAATCGACGATTTCATCTTGTCGATTCCGTCGTATTTTTTCATACGAAGCGGCGGACATGCCGTCTTGATACAAGTCTTACAAGCAATACAAATTTCCGGGTCAACATAATAATGCGGTTCTTTAATTTTGAATTTGAGCGCGCAAGGACGGGAAGTGATGACAATCGAAATGCCCGGTCGCTTGATGGCATTGTTGATTTCTTCCTTCACATTGTCGTACTCGAATTGGTCGATACGGGTTACATCGGTAAATCCCATCACCTTGAGCGTGTCATCGATGCTGATATCCTGACCCGCTCCGTCTCTCTGATTGGATGCTGCGGTCGGCTGTCCTCCGGTCATCGCAGTCGTTCCGTTATCCAGCACGATGACGGTGATGTTTTCATCGCCTTTCATCTGATAACGCAGATTCGCAAAGCCCGCCAAGCCGCTGTGGAAAAATGTTCCGTCGCCGATAACGCTGACCAAAGGTCTGTTGTCGCCCGCTTGGTTCATCGCGATGCGCATCCCCTTGATCATACCGAGCGATGCACCCATACTGATATTTGTTTTTATAACATCGAAAGGATACAGCAATCCCATCGTATAGCAGCCGATATCTCCGACCACCATCGCCTTGCTCTTTTTCAATATGTCAAAGACCGGTCGATGCGGACAACCCGCACAGAACAAAGGCCCTCTCGCCGTCGTGTCGTCCGTTTTGATATCATCAAAGTGACGATTTTGAATAATGCCCGCGTCCATCAATCCTTTTTCAAGCGTTTCGGTATTGATTTCTCCGGTGAAAGAAAAATATTTTTTGCCTTCACAAGCGATTCCGTGAAGCGTCAATTCATCTTCAATAAAAGGCATCATCTCTTCAATGACGATGATTCTGCCGTATTTTTTTGTCAGATTTCGAATCTTTTCAATCGGAAGCGGATACACCAAGCCCAGTTTGAGTACGGACAACTTGCTTCCGTGGCGATGATTCACTTCCATAAAGTTTTCATACACGATTCCCGAAGTGATGACCAAAGTATCTCCGCCATTATCCGTCAGCACATTGATATTCGATTCGTCCGCCCATTTGGACAAATCGGCGATTCGATTTTTCATATCATGCTGCGCCTGAAAGGTATATGGCGGCAGCATGCAATATTTTGCCGCATCCGGCTCAAAAGGTTTGACCTCCGCTTCGCGTCGCTCACCCAGCTCGACCACCGAGCGCGAGTGACACAATCTCGAAGTGATACGAAGCATCATCGGCATTTGGTATTGCTCACTCAACTCCAAACCGATTTTAGTATAATCCTTCGCCTCCTGCGAGTTGGACGGATCCAGAACCCCCATATTCGCGAATTTCCCCAAGATACGATTATCCTGCTCATTTTGCGAGCTCGCCATCCCCGGATCATCTCCGGTAATCAATAAAAATCCGCCGCTGACTTTAGTTTGTGTAAAAGTCATCAACGGATCCATCGCGATATTTACACCGACATGCTTCATCGATACCATAGAGCGAACCCCGCCCATCGACGAGCCGATTGCCACTTCCAAAGCCACTTTTTCATTGGTCGAAAACTCCGAATAGATTTCCGGATAAACTCGTAAGTTATCCAAAATTTCTACGGTCGGCGAACCGGGATAGCTGGCTGCAACTTTTCCGCCCGCCTCAAAAAAGCCCCTGGCAATTGCCATATTGCCGGACATTATCATATTCTCCATAAACTCCTCCTGTTGTTAAACCTGATTTTGAAAAAAATTGATTCAGCATTCGTCCGACACAAAATCCATTATCGCTTTGGACAAATACTTTTGAAAATAGCCGTTGCTTATTTCTACCATTTTTTAATCTCTCCTAAACGACAAAATGCACTTTATGAAACAATTATAATCATTCGTTTTTTATCAAAATTTACGACTTATTTTCCAGTCGAAATTCTTTCCGACATCTTCTTTACAGGTTACGGACATACAATCTCCCTACAAGTTATTCAAGATAAGTTTCGAGAGAGAAACATACTGTTGGATTGAAATTGCAAAGAACGGGACTTATATCTTGGTTTGGATATCCACCCCGTCGGAACGACAATTATTCTTCCATCATTTTATCACTATATTTTACAAACCACCGAGAATCAAAATTTGGTATGAAAATCACTGCGTCACTTTATAACTATCCAACTGCCATCAGCTAAACTTCCTTGTCTATAAATTTTCATTTCCGCTTTTAATTTTTCAATATCGCGCTCAATGGTTCTTGTGACCACCA
>JAUNKE010000100.1 GCA_030532905.1 Peptostreptococcaceae bacterium | reverse complement strand
GATGTTTCAACCTTTGGTAGAGAATCTGAAACCCTTGATTTTCTAAGACTATTTGCCACTGTCATTATTATGACACGAAACCCGTACAATGCATCGTCGTCTTCTCCACCATCGAGCAAATCCCCGTCAGCTCCTCCGGCGAGCAAATCCTTGCCGCCGAATCCGAACACATCATCATAGCCTTCATGGGCGTAAATTATATTATTCTTCTCATTACCGAGTATATTCTCGGAACTTGCAACAGCATCTTGAGGAGCTAGTATTCTTTGGGTCTCATTCGGCGAAATCGCATCCGTGTTCAAATAGATATTCATTATCTGCCCATGAAAAACGGCGCGTCCCTGCAATCCATTTTCAATAATATAGCTTGCAAATTTACCGTCAAAAGTATCATCCCCGGGATCGTAAGCCATTCCGTGCAAGGATCGCGAGAGTTCTTTCAAGTCTTTCAGTTCATAATAGCTCTCCCTTGCACTCAATCTCTTACCGTATTCAGTCACTTTGTCCAAATCGATTTCTTTATTGTTGTTCAAAAGAAAAGAGTAATGCGTTTGAAACATCAGCGAGCCGTAAAGCATATTATATATTCTTAGATACTCGCGGTATAAATAAGAGTCATACACAGTAATTGCTTGGTCGCCTATATTCTCAACAAAATGATATCCCACAAATTTTTCAAAAATATACAGATCACGAACCTGTACGGATTCGTCAAACATTTCCTGACTTCCGCTCCACTCCACCAAAAGCTCTCTAAAAATAAACTCTCTTTTTTGAGCATCCTTCTCCTTCATAAATTGAAGGATCAGAGATTTTATTTTTCCGCTTTTATCGCGCATCATCGCCTGATGAAGCGAATGCACCCGACCGTAACTTCGGATATTCGGAAGCTTTGAAATATCTTCCGACACCTCCATCAAGTCGGCTTCTTTGGTATCCATACGACTTTTTAACGGCAGAATCTCAAATATCTTTCTCACCTCTCCGCTCGTTGTAACATATTCACCGGCACCTGAAATCCAATTTTCATTGTTATCCGGTTTTTTCATATCGGAAAGCGAAACTTTAATATGCTCAATACCCAGCTCATGAAGGCTCTTAAGCTCACCGGAATCCGAAACCGCATCTTGATTTGAATCCACCCAAATTTTCAGCGCTGAAAAATTCTCATCGCTTGAGCTTAGCACTTTATCTTTGTTTGAGTCCAAGTCATTCAGCGCCGCTAAAGCATCTTTTTCCATTTCGCCGCCGGCAAGTGTTAACTGAGCGCCGACCAGCTCACTCCCGTTGTCCACTTTCCCATTTTTATTTTGGTCATGGACAAGCAAACCGTCTTGTTTTCCTATCCAAGATAATTTTTCCATAAAACTGTCATTATCCAGGTCAAAATAGATATTTTTCTCGAGTGAAAGAGTTTCAATCAGATCGTCTCCGTTCAAATCCAGCGCTAAAAAACTGTTGAGATTCCCATAATTCTCCAGATAGATTTCCACCGCCGTCTTTTCTTCTTCCGATTTCTCTTTCCGCTCGCTCATTTCCGTTGTCTTAACTTCCTCGGATTTTTCATTCGATTGCGCATAAATCGAATGCGGAACCAATCCCCCGACACCGATAACCGATGCCGTCAACAATGCCGATGCTCTTTTCGCAAAATTTTTCCCCAAAGTTTTTTTCATAATTCCTCCCTATCACAAGATTAAATCCATTAGTAAAAACAATAGTTCCAAATGATAAATCTATTGATTCAAGCGAACTACTGATTTTTCTCTATAAGAATATGCCAAAGAACTTTACTCCCGAAGCCGCAACTTTCATATAGTTTCTCCGGTTTTGTTTTGTTATCAGCCCTTCCTGAAACGGTTACAAAACCAGCTTTCTTTTTAAGTCTTCTCAGCAGTTCGTAAACAATGATTTTTCCTAATCCTCGACCTCTATATCCTTCAGATACTTGAATCCAATCCAGATAACCCTCTTCAACATCATTGTCAAACTCTGCTATCCCTGTAGCAGCAATAGCATCATTTTCCTTATCGTACAAACAAATCCATAGGTCTTCATCATAAACCGGTTTACTTTTGTAAGATTCCAGTTCACTAACCGTTAATCCTTCCTCCTCATAGCAGGAATTAATATGATTAACAAATTCTTCTGTACTCGCTTTAACAAATATGAATCTATCATATTCACACTGTTCCTCTATATCTTCCAGATAATGAACTAACTTAAAATAAATTTCGTCAATGTGAGTTTCAAGTAAACTATAATCAAATTCGCTTTCATGCACAACTTTAATATGAGCAGGTTTTTTATAATTGCATGTCTTCCAAAATGATAAAGCAGAAGCACCTGTCGGGTTGTCCAAATACTTTCTTTTCTCCATTTTGACCTCACTAAATATCTTTAATATAATGAAGGCGAGCGTTTATCTCCTATTATTTTGTCTTTCAAAGTCACCTTAGTTCAACTTCGAAACAGTATTCGGAAATTACAAGACAATCTTCTCCCTAATTTCATTTGAATCTTTGAAACAATGGAATACTACACACTGTATTAAGTACGGTATAATTTACATAAAGTCAATTCCCGGTTCTTCAAAAACTTTTCGTTTAGCAGACTCTAATACCGAGACATCTTCATCTGTCTTTTTCAAATTCCAGTCTCTCAATCTCACTATGGTTAAGACTTTCCAGTGAAACCAGTTGCCTTCTTGCCAGTTTTCTAAGCTCAATCATTCTCTCCTTCTGCCCCACGCCTTTTTCGATTAAAATAGCATTATAACTTTCCATATTAGCAAGCACCAAAAGTTCATTGATGCTTGCATAATCTCGCATATTACCCTTTAAATTCGGATTTTCTTCTCGCCACTCTTTTGCTCTTTTATTGAACAGTGCTACATTAAGCATATCCGCTTCACTTGCATATTTGTACGATAACTGTTCACTTGTAAGTTCCTCCATAAGATAGGTTTTAATTGCATTAGTATGAATTCGATAATTTATTTTTGAAATCTCTCTGTGCAAATTCCAAGAAAGAGACAGTTTTGAGTTTTCATCACTTTTTAGTCTTTTGTAATCCTTGATTACATACATTTTGAACTCTGCTGAAATCCAAGAAGCAAATTCAAAAGCTATATCACTATGAGCATACGCTCCACCATATCTCCCGCTTTTTGCTATAATGCCTATTGCTCCTGTTGTTTCCGTCCACCTTTTAGGAGATAGTGTAAATGAGTTGTATCCTGCCTCGGATTTAATTCGGTCGAATTCGACCGAATTGAAATTCTCGTTATACATACTCTCCCATAAGCCTAAAAATTCAATCGTATCTTTTCTCCTAAGCCAATTTTTAATAACATCACTCGGCTCAAGAGAATTCTTATATCTCGCAATATCGGTCAAACTAATGTAGTCATTCTTAAAGTCTTCTGTGTAAATTTGTATTGAAAATTCTTTTGCTTCTATAGTGCCTTTCTTTATTTTTGGCATCCTCTTCCCCTTTCTACCTTAGCACTCTTTACAGCAATCTACCCCCGAACAAATCACTCTAACGAATGCTAAGTTCATATATCCCTTTGTCGCAAACATTGGTAGAGCATCCGAAAATATTGGTTTTCTAAGACTATTTGCCACTGCCATTTATGATACGAAACCCGCCTGTTAAATCATAGCTATCAACACTTTTAGTTACAAATTTTTTATTCTATCGGGCAGATTGTTAATCCAACAAACCGGAATTTGTAGAACGAAAACTTTTCTAAATACTTTTTACCATTTTTATATTGCTGTATCGTGTTCCATCCTTCAAAATGAAGGCATTAGGAGTTTCTCCCACTTGGATGAATCCGATTTTCTCATAAAGAACCCCGCCTCTTTCATTACCTGAGAAATAATCCAGTTCAAGTTGGGAAAGCCCCCATTCCTTAGCATAGTCTTCAAGACATATAAGCAACCTCTTTCCTATTCCCAAGTTCCAGAATTCTTTCAGCACGGAGACAGCGACATTCCCTCGATGGCACATTTTCTTTTTTGGCAGTCTTGTAATCGTGCCGTTTGCAATCAGTCTTCCATCCATTTCGACAACAAGCATAAGGGTATTATCGGATTCATTAAAGTCTTTTATCATTTTTGCTTCCTCTTCCGCAGACATTGTTATTTCTTCCGGATAAGAATATAAAAAATCAGATTCTCCCATAACGGTTTTCAAATATTCAACGGTTTCTGCAGCATCCTTTACTTGAATCTCTCTAATTTTGCAGATTCTGCCATCTTTCAGCTCAAAATTTTCCGGTGTGTATTTCATATTATCCCTCCCGTAAATTCAAATTTTTCCTGTGTGCTTATTAGAGCAAAACAATCAATTTATTGCGCTAAAAAGCATATCGTTTCATATTTTCAAGTAGATGTCTGAAAGCCGGTCTTTTGCTATGCGCCGTTGTCGCTATATCACGAACCCCCGAAAACCTGTTGCATTTTTCAATAAGTAAGCGATTCCATTTCCTAGAATAACAATACTATAAAGATTTTAATTTGTCATCAAAAGATTTGAATTTATGATTGAAATTCATTTTTGTTTTTGATCTTCGATTTCAACTTTATTATTGCAGATTTCTTTTCGTCGAGCAGAATTTCAA
>JAUNKE010000002.1:22802-121940 GCA_030532905.1 Peptostreptococcaceae bacterium | reverse complement strand
ATAACTTATAGAAGTTGGTTATATGTGAATTTTTAATAGGATATTAGTATAAACACACTTCTTATAACGATTTTGGAAAGACGGTCTTGCGAATGATAAAATATAAATTGCGGAAGTATAAAAGTTACAAAAATTACAGTTTTGAGAAAATCGTCGCAAAATAATTTTCTTGTGATAAAATGAGGGTAATAGCTTATATTTTAGTTGGATGACATTTGATTTGCTTTTGTCATTGCCATTTATTTTTTGAAACCGATTAAAAAGGAAGGTGGAAAAATGAGAAGTGAATTTGTGAGTATAAGCAAAGAGGAGAAGGGCAAAAGAATAAAAATTTTGTTGAGAGTGCTTGGGGCTGCACTGTTTCTCATAGCGATTTTCTACGCGATGAGGGGCGATGATGTATTAAAAACTGCATCGAGCATTCAATTTCTGGGGATTACACTTTTCGGATTACCGATTGTCATGGATTATTTGGAGGAAAAACAAAAGCCGGCTTTTCAAAAAATTCGCCTTTACACTTTTCTGGTGTATTTTGTTCAAGCGCTGTTCACTTTGGTAAATCGTTTTGTAAGTATGCCGCAATGGTCGGGAGTTGTCGTCGTCGGCTTGCAGGTTTTTCTCATCTATCAGATGATGAATCAATATATGACGAAGATTTCATCGGAAGAAAAAAGTGTTTACCGAAATGCATTTATGTGGCGAATGGCTTTTGTCATTTTAGTAACTCTGTTCGCATTGCTCGGCAATCTTTTGAGATAAGTTCTAGGAAATATTTTTCAAGAGTTCTCCGTAGAGATGCGGCGTTTCATCTTGATGGATTTTGAATCCGATTTGAAATCAAATCTTGGGTTTATAACGGTTTTTTGGAAGGGTTGTGAGGTTGGACTATGTTATACAATCGAGAATTTCAAGTCCCGATATTGCTATCGGTGTTTTGGCTGATTTTGATAGCGGTTTTTGTATATAGAATCTACATCAAAAAAGAAAATCGTCAAGCCGGAAATATGGAGAAAGACGAGTATTATGAGATACTAAGATATGGCATTGTCGTTTTACCTGCATTTATCTTGTTGCAACTCACATCTTTGTTGAATTATACCGTGTTCATCGAGGGTTCTTCGTTAAAATCTTCGATTCTGAACACTTATATACAAATGCTTATTCGCGGGATTATCATTGTGCAGTCGATTATTTCGATTTTTGTCAACAGAGTGAAAAAGAAACGCTCGATTTTTTGATAGCCGTATTGTCGATGCAACTGTTTTTGGTTGTGTATTCGGTTCCGTGGCTCGTCAATGCGAATAAAGAGCTGGCAAGTAGAGATATGTTTTATGATAATCTGGTGTATGAGGTCGGCTATGAGCCTGAAAAGAAACCGACGATATTGGAGTCTCAATCGGCTGATGAGATAGAAAAAAGATTGCGTGAAGAAGAGCGGAATCTGATGAAATTAAAGGAGAGAAGAAAGCTGCGTGACTTGAACTATCACATTCAGCTTCTTGTAAAAGACGGATTTTATGTTGTTGAGCATGACAAGCTGAACAATGAAAGCAGAAGACATGGATAGTGTGGATTTTCGTAAATCCGATATCGTTCAACATTTGTTTTATAAATTGTGGATAGGAGGATGAAATGAAAAGGGTAAGATTATTTGCGGTTTGGAGTATTGTTTTGATGTTGGTGCTATCTCTATCGGGATGCGCGAATGAGAAAAAA
This sequence comes from Peptostreptococcaceae bacterium, assembly GCA_030532905.1. Taxonomy (GTDB): domain Bacteria; phylum Bacillota; class Clostridia; order Peptostreptococcales; family Filifactoraceae; genus JAUNKE01. The sequence continues at coordinate 120,224 of JAUNKE010000002.1, read as the reverse complement.
CGAGCTGCTTTGCCTACGAATGAGGAGCAAATCCAAGCTTTTTTGGACAAGAATAATACGGGACTTCAGGTAAAAGAGGAAGGAAAAAAGGACAATAAGGATGCCGATTCGCAAGAGAAAGTGTTCCGATTGATGAAGGATGATAAGGCGGTGGGCATTATCATGATGATGGATAATGATATCCGATTGATAAATGTGAGTTTGCCGGGAGAAGCGGATGAGCAATCTGAAGAATGGGACGAGATTTTAGCTGATTTGGAAAAGGAAGAATGGAAAAATATCTTTGATTTCGCTTTTGATATGTACGGTTCGCCGGAGCATTCGTCGCCAGCCTATGAGGATATGAAAAATTATTATGAGCAGGAAAAAAAGGAAGAGACGAAAGATATTCTGTTCAGCAAGCAGTATGAGGATGTATATTTTAACGCATACTCCCGTTTTAAGAGCCAAAAAGATTCTGAAAAGGATGTGAAAAATCATATTGCGATTGTATTGTGTAATGAGGCGGGCAACCGGTTCTTCTTGGAGAGAATCGAGCAGTATAGAGTTTCCTGATGAGGTTGTCGAGTTTGGATCATCTGATGAAAAGTTTGAGAACGGAGGAGCTATGATATTATGAATTGCCTTAATCATATTGAATGTAGTGTTGTGGTATCTTCAATACACTCATTATATTTCGTATTTTGCTTTGGGCGGGATTTTTCTTGTTCTTGAGCTGTTCATTTTAGAATATTTCTCAAGAACATGGCAGGGCAAAAGGAAAAAATGGTTCATCCTCTTGGTAGAACTCTCCATCTTTTTGCTGTAGTCATCAAACGCAGGACTGTTGATGGAAGCGGGTCGTTGGAAACTATTAGGATTCAATGTGGTGATTTTTTTCTCTTATCTAAGCTATGTATCTTATTTGAAAAATGCGAAGCGAAATAATAAAGCGAAGGAGGAATTGTGATGGAAAATAAAAATCAAAAATGGGAATGGCAGGAGCCGACGCCGACGGAGAAGAGAAAAGCTTGGGTGATGATGGGATTTTTGGCTTTTTTTTTCATTCTCTCCGGATTGTTCTGGGTGATTTCAGCGGATTGGGGATTGAGTACGCGGGACAAGACAAGCATTATTGACCGAATTGCGATGGTGGTTTTGGGAACGCCTGTCTTTTTGCAATATCTCGGGGTGCCGATTTTTTATCCGGTGGATAAAAAGCGTAGAATGTCGGTAGAAAAACAAATTGTGACTTGTCTTTATCTGGCGGCATATCTCAATGCGATACCGATTGTTGTCAAGGCGCTTCATCTGCCGATGTCGATATGGGCGTATTTTGTTCCGGTGCTTATCATTCAAACGGTTTTGCTTTGCGTCGCATTGGTAATTTTTATTACGAAAACTTCCGCAACGGAGCGACAGGCATTGGGAAAGAAATTCGGGATAGCGATGCTTTTTCTGGTAGTCACGCTGTTTGCATCCGTATGGTTGAACTTCTTTTTGAAAGCATAGCTCATAGACTCTATTATAACGCCTTAAGTATGCCGAATATATAGTAGGTTATTAAGAGTGTTTTCGTCTATATGTTACTTGCCCCGACTTATTGAACGAAGTTGACAAGAGGACTCGTTATAGGTTAGAATAAAGTCAGGATGAGGAGGTGTAACAAATGCTAAGCACAATTTCACCAAAAAAGAAAAATAAAACTGCAACAGCGACATCATCGGTTATGTCAAGAAAACAAGCTCGAACAGTTTTATCGTACGCAATAGCTTATGATATATCTCAAGGCATGCGTAAGTGTCTAGCCGATATGAGTAAAGATATAACTCGGCAAATGAGAGAGGCGAGCAATGGATAATTTGATGAATAAGGAAGAAAATAATCCTATTAAAGACCCTAAAATACCGGAACAGTTTGAGGATATTTCTCCCGATTTTAGAGAAAAAGTAGCGGAGTCCATGCATTTGATGATGCAGTTGTCCGGAGGGTCACCTGTGGACGATACTGTTCTGAAGAAAATCGAATCGGAACATATTACACAATATCTGAACTTGAACCAATCTCACATGGAGAATGAATATAAAGAGCGGAAAGAAGCAAAAATTTTATACTTTGCAATTGCCTTGTTATTTGTCTTGATGTTGTTCGGAATAATCTTTTTGTTAAAGGATAGCAATCCGGAAATAATGGAAAAGATTATATATATCGCCGGTGGATTTGTCATCGGTGGATTAGGCGGATACGGATATGGTAAAAGCAAAAATTAAGCAACCTTTTTATAGGTTGCTTGGTTTTTGCTTTTTTTCTAAAAATCGAGACATCGTCAGCTGTACTTGTTCGTTCTCAGCCGGCGATTGTTTTTTGTTATTCTTCCACTTTTTTCTTGAGCAGTCCGAGCAATATTGCGCCGACTACGGAGCCGATGATGATGGAGAGCAGATACATAGGCGCGTTGCCGATGGTTGCAAGCACAAACAGTCCGCCATGCGGTGCGCGCAGGGTACAACCGAAGAACATCGATAATGCGCCGGCGATTCCGGAACCGATGATGCATGCCGGAAGCACACGAATCGGGTCGGCTGCGGCAAAAGGAATCGCGCCCTCGGTGATGAAGGACATGCCCATAATGTAGTTCGTGATTGCCGAGCGTCTTTCTTTTTTCGTAAATTTGCTCTTGAAAAATGTTGTGGCGATTGCGATTGCCAGCGGCGGTACCATTCCGCCCGCCATGACGGCAGCCATAATTTCAAAATTGCCGGATTCAATGGATGCGGTTCCGAATACATAGGCGGCTTTGTTGATTGGACCGCCCATATCCACCGCCATCATGCCGCCGAGCAGAATACCGAGCAGCACGCGACTGCTTGTTCCCATATTCTGTAAAAATCCGTTGAGAGCGGCATTGATTGCCGATACCGGTGGATTGACGACAAATATGATGAGCAAGGCTATCAGCAAAATTCCGCAAACGGGATAGAGCAGAACGGGCTTGATGCCTTCGAGCGCATCCGGCAATTTGCTGAAGATTTTTTTGAGCAGCAGCACGAGATAGCCTGCGATGAAACCGGCGAGCAATGCACCCAAAAATCCGGAGCCGCCCGCATTCGCCAACGCACCGCCGACAAATCCGACCGCAAGAGCGGGACGATCGCCGATGCTCATTGCGATGAATCCGGCGAGCACCGGAAGCATAAATCCGAATGCCGTTGAGCCCGCATCCATGAAGAATTTGGCAAGCGGTGTGTTGGAGCCGAATTTGGACGGGTCGATGGCATAGTCGTCGAACAAAAAGGCGAGTGCTATCAAAATTCCACCGCCGATAACGAATGGCAGCATATTGGAAACACCGTTCATCAGATGTTTATAAATGCTCTTTGCGCTTTGCTCATCGCTCTGCGGCACTTTCTCATCGGAAATATAAATCGGTGCGCTCGGTGCTTTTTCAAGCAGCTCTTTCGCTTTGTGAATTCCGTCGGTCACGCCGGTTTTGAGCACTCTTTTTCCGTCGAATCTTCCCATCTGTACGGCAGTGTCCGCAGCGACGATGATGGCATCGGCAGCGGCGATTTCCTCCGCGCTCAATTTATTTTTCACACCTCCTGAGCCGTTGGTTTCAACCTTGAGAGAAATGCCGAGCTCTTTCGCGACATCTTCCAGCTTTTGAGCCGCCATATAGGTATGCGCGATTCCGGTCGGACAGGCGGTGACCGCCAGAATGGAATATTTCGACGGTGCTGAAATCTCAACGGGCGCATCATATTCATCCGGATATTTTTCTCTTTCGCCGTCGTCGATGATTTTCAAGAACTCATCCGCGGTTTTCGCAGCCAACAATTTATTTTTGAAATTCTCATCCATCAACAAGGTCGATAGGCGTGCCAGCACATCGAGATGGAGCTGATTTTCTCCCTCGGGCGCGGCAATCATAAAAAATAGTTTGGACGGCTGACCGTCGAGTGAGTCGTAATCCACTCCGTCCGGATGAAGACCTGCAACAAGTGTCGCTTGTTTGACGGATGAAGATTTGCCGTGCGGAATGGCGATTCCTTCACCGATGCCGGTGCTGAATTGTTCTTCCCGAGCCAAAATGGCGTCCTTGAATTGTTTTTCGTCCGAGATATTGCCGGTTCGGTACATCAACTCGAGCAAGGCATCGATAATTTCCATTTTATTTCCGTTCGGTAAACGAAGGTTGATACTGTTTTTAGAGAGCAGTTCGGTAATTTTCATTTAAAACTCCTTTACATTTTTCAAAATACGATGAATCGATTCGCCATCCGCCAAGCCGTAAGAGAATGCGGTCGCGCTTCCCGCGGCAACCGATAATCGAAAAGCCTCGGCAAAATTTTGTGTTTGAAAATAGCCGACCAAAAATCCGGCGACCATCGAATCGCCTGCGCCCGAGGAGGTCACGAGTTTGCCCTGCGGTGCAGGCAGGCGATAAATTTCCTTGTTTTCATCTAAAAGCATAGCGCCGTCCGAACCCATCGAGAGCAAAATATTTTTTGCGCCGAGCGCTTGCAGTTTTTTGCAATAATGCGCAAGCTCATCGTCTGCGATGGAACAAGCAAAAAAATCTTCGAGCTCGCTGAGATTGGGTTTGATTAAAAAAGGCTGTTTTTCAATCGCATGTCGAAAGGCGTCGCCGCTCGTGTCGAGAGCGATGCGAAAGTTTTTGTGTGCAAATCGCTCGATGATGTCGGCATAGATGTCCGCGCTCATCGTCGAGGGAACATTGCCCGAGAGCGCAAGAATTTCGCCATTTGGAAATTGCTCGATGATTTCGTAAAGCGCATCCATATCTTTGGCGCTGATTTCAGCTCCCGATGCATTGATTTCCGTCTCACGCGATTTCATTTGATTTTCCTTGAGCTTGATATTGATTCTTGTGTGGCCGTCCGCGCGCACAAATTGCTCATCAATCCCGATTTCTTTGAGCTTGCGGGCAATTTCTTCTCCGGTGAATCCCGCCAGAAATCCGGTGGCTCGACTTTTTACCCCGAGATTGTGTGCGACGATGGCGACATTGATGCCTTTGCCGCCGGCGTAGAGCGAACAATCGGTGGTGCGATTGGTTTTGCCGAAGTCCAATTTATCCACTTCGACAAAATAATCGAGCGCCGGATTGAGTGTGATGGTGTTAATCATATTTCTCCCATTCCGAATAATTCGTATGACATTTCCTATTATATAGGATTTGGTTTCCAAAAATCTTTTGCTTTTATATACCACTTCGATGAATTTGATAAACGAACGGAAAGTGAAAAGTTGTACAAAAAAATCACTTCGAGCGAAGTGATTTGATTGACTAAAGCTTTTCTTTTCCCATTTCGTTGAAATCGACCTTGGTGATATCCGTCTCCAAAAATCTTGCGAAAGCATAGATGGTGTCGGAAAGTCGATTGACAAATTTGATGACTGTCGGACGCACATCGTCCTCGCGAGCCAATGCCAAAATTCTGCGCTCAGCTCGTCGGCAAACCGTTCTTGCCACATGCAATGCGGCAGAGCCTTTCGATGAGCCCGGAATGATGAAGGAATCGACCTTCTCGATTTTGGTCAGATATTCGTCAATCCATTTTTCCAAGGTTTCGATATCTTCGTCCGTCACGCAGTTTTTGAATCTGCCCGGCTCTTTGGTTGCCAACTCCCCGGCAACGAAGAACAGTTTTTTCTGCACCTTGAACAATTTTGCTTTTACATCGTCATCTTCCACGAAATGCGACGCAAATCCCAAATGGGAATTGAGCTCGTCCACGGTTCCGTAAGACTCCACCCTTACGGAATCTTTGCGCACGCGAGTACCGTCGTATAGCGAGGTCTCGCCCTTGTCGCCTGTTTTTGTATAAATTTTCATGCTTACTCCTTCCGGCTGTTCCGGTAACTTCAAATTCTATTTGAAAATCAATAGTTCTCCATATTGAATTTTACCGAGCGTCCGTCACGATTTGGATGTTGAAATTGTATTTCTCTCTGATTTCCGTCTGCAACGCTCAAGCTCAATTCTAATGAATATATAACCTTAAATTGTTATGCAAAAACCGCGTGAACAAAATTCTACAAAATATCAAAAGAATAATATTCGCAGACAAATTTTTTCATCTTTCCCATTGAAAAAGCCCGATTTCAAATTCAAGATTCAAAATCAAGGCTTGTTTTAGAATTCCTACATCAGAGTAGCTTGTAGAAATTTTATTTGTTTTCGGATTTTTGGGTACAAGTAAAGTATGGATTAAGAAATTAAATGAGAAGGAGTGCGCGATGGAAGTTTTGGAGCATGAATATTTTAAGAAGAAATGTCTATCGGATTTTGACAAGATGATTCATGAGCCGCTATCGCTCAAATTGCTGACGGATTTTCATGCGCGCAACAAATATCTCTATTTTTGTTACAGCCAAAAGTATAAAAATATTTTGGGGGGCATCGTGGCGAATCATGAGAAAAAGGATTTGCCTTCGCTGTTTGAAGAATATCGGGAGAATTTGGAGAAGCTTTTGGCGGATTTTCCGAGTCGGGCGAATGTCGTCAATGCCTATTTGCACATCTTCGGCTATTTCAAGAAGGAGCTGAGCAAGGAGGAAAAGGACAATTTTCTTGCCATATTGAATGACTATCAGAGAAATCGGATAGATGGAGTGGCTGTCGGCAAGATGTTGGGCGATTATGCGATGAAGTATGAGCGCCAATATATTTTGGAGCAGACCATTCTGGAGCCTTATCTTCAAAATGTGCAGAGTTTTGAAGATTTGTATCGAGGGAAGGAGGAAGATTTTCTGTAAATTGGTTTGGTAAGGAGATAAAATGAATAATATCAATAAAAAAATTTCAATGAGCTTTGTAGCTTATTTCATCATGGTAATTATCAACACATTGGGAGCTTTCGGATTTATCAACGGCTTGAGTCAAAAGGAAGTGTCGAATGAATTTGACACGATGATTACGCCTGCGGGCTTCACTTTCAGCATTTGGGGCGTGATTTACTCTCTATTGCTCATCACCCTGGTGGTTGCTTTCGTGAATCGAGACAAGACTTATTACAAAAATTTCATTGAGCGAATTTCTTTTTGGTTCGTGCTTTCCTGTGTGTTCAACATTTTGTGGAATGTCGTTTTTGCGTACCGAATGATTGCGCTGTCCTTGTTGATGATTTTGGGCTTGCTGTTTACGCTCGTCGCTATTCTCAGAAATCTACAGGCTCTTCGCGATAATTCCAAATGGGTGCCGGCGCTCAGCTTCGGTCTGTATGCCGGATGGATTTTCATTGCGAGCTTCGTCAATTTTTCCGCCTTCTTGGTTTCGATTGATTTCAACTATTTCGGAAGTACGGAGTTGGTGTTCTCCATCGCGGTCGTTGTGGTTGCGAGCTTGCTTGCGATAGGAATGGTGCGCTATCATCAAAATGCGATTTTCCCGCTGGCAATCGCTTGGGCATATTTCGGCGGCATGATGGAGCTCAAAAAGACGGGCGATATGTCGATGCTCGGCACATTATTGTTGATAACGATGGCTGTGATGATTGTCGTTTCCGCATATATGCTGTATAAAAATCGTGCGCTCATCGGAGCTTACAGTCGATAAGAAAAAAACCTAACTTTTTGGAGTCGGCACATTCCGCCGGAAAAGTTAGGTTTTTTGTTGCATAAAATTTTTATTCTTGATTTTAGCTGTCCACATATTCGGCGCCGCGCTCTTTTTTGACTTTGAAGCTCGTAACATCCAAATACAGATTGATGAACAAATCATCCTCCTGAATATATGGTGTGCCTTTTACCTCAATCCATTCTTCAGCCTCCGGAAAAGGTCCGTTGTAGTTGAGCATAAACCCGCCCCAGCCGTCGTTGCTGCAGCAGCCGGGTCCGAATCGGAAGACTGTTGGAATTACCAATTCGCCGTTGGCGTTGGGGAACATCGAGAACATTCCTTCGACCACGATGGTCTTGCCCTTGTAGTCGTCGATATTGTAAAAGATATCGTTGATTTGGGTGATGAAGAAATTTTCGGTGATGACCACTTCATTGGCATCAGCGCTCGGTTTTTTGACTTTCGGGTCGGCGGGAATATTTCCTTTCGGGATATTCTGCTCATTTTCAAAGCTGCTTTTCTTAGAGTCTTTTTTGGTTTCGGTTTTATTTTGTGTTTCCTGTTTTTTGTCCGTTTTTTCGTTTTTCGGATTTTCGGTTGTTTGCTCTTTTTCGGTTTGGGCGTCTTTGTTTTTTTCGCTCGGTTTCTCTGTTTTGTCTTCCGACTTTTGCTTTTCCTCCGGTTTCTGCTCCTGTTGCGGTTTTCTTTCCGAAGTTTCGAATTCTTTCTCTTTCTGCTTTTGAGCCGGAGGGAGCGGTGTCTTTTGCACATTGTAGTTGCCGTTGTCCGCGCATCCGACAAGCAAAATGCAGATGATAGCAAGCGAAACCGTCTTTGCCAATCGGGAATTTCGAAGTTTTCCGAGTACAAAGAAAATCATAAATACAACTAAATTCACAACCACGACGCTCGCACCGGTCGGCGTCTTTTCTTTATACGAAAGCGCCAGTCCGAGCAGAAAGCATATCACCGATATGCATGCGGAGCTGATAATCACCGAGCGGAACTGTTTGAACAGCCGCATCGAGCTGAGTGCCGGAAAAATAATCAGCGAGGAAATGAGCAATGCACCCATCATTCGCATACCGAGCACTATGGTAATCGCCGTCAGCATTGCAATGAGCATATTGTAAAAATTCGATTTGGTACCCGTTGCGGTGGCGAAGGTTTCGTCAAAGGTCACCGCAAAGATTTTGTTGTAGAACAGTATGAACAGAATCAGTACCATCACGCTGAGAATAATGCTCAATTTTACATCGTTCTTGCTCATCGCCAGAATGCTGCCGAACATAAAATTACAAACATCCAAACTCATTCCCGTCGTTTTGGAAACGAGAAGTACCCCGCCGGCAAGCGAGCCGGTCGAGATGATGGCGATAGCGGCATCTCCTTTGATCTTGCTGTTCTCATTGATTTTCAGCAATAAAAATGCAGCAAGCACGACGATGGGGATGGAAACTTTCAGCGGCGCAAGGTTGAATGCCAAAGCGACCGACAATGCGCCGAATCCGACATTGGACAAGCCTTCTCCTATCATCGAATATCTTTTGAGCACGAGGCTCACTCCGAGTAGGGACGCGCAAAGCGAGACAAAAAGTCCCACGACGATGGCGCGTACCATAAACGGATAGGTTACCATTTCGCCAAATAAATCAATCATAATTCACCTACTGTAATGCTTTTTTTAATGTTTCCGCATTGGTCTGCATTAGCGATACATAGGTTTTTCCCGCGTCGAAATCTTCCTTGCTTAAATTGTGGCAACTGTGGAAGAGTGCAACTTCCGCGCCGGTCGAATCCGCAATCGCGTCTGCGATTTTATGTGCGGAAAGCTCGATATGGAATACGGTCGGGATTTTTTCCTCTTTTACTTTGTCGATCAAAAATGCTACCGTTGCTGCGGACGCGTCACTTTGCGTACTGCATCCGACAAATGCGGCATAATAATTCAAATTGTAATCATGAGCAAAGTAGCGAAGCGGGAAACGGTCACCGAATACCATGGTTTTGATTTTCGCATTCGCCACAATATCTTCAAACTGCTTATCCAGTTTGTTTAATTCTTCTTTGTATGCATTCAAATTTTCGATATAGAATTGCGCGTTGGCGGAATCTTTTTGCGACAATTTGGATGCGATTGCTTCCGAGATTTTAACGGCATTTTTTGGAGAAGTCCAAACATGCTCGTCCATTACATGCTCGTGGTCATGGTCGTGATCATGCTCCTTGTCTTTATCGTCATGACTATGGTCTTTATCTTCTTTGTTTTTGTCGTCATGCTCTTTGTCATTATGCTCATGATCTTTGTCATCGTATTCTTTGTCGTTGTGCTCATGATCTTTATCTTTATCATCATGACTGTGGTCGTGATCTTTGTCCTTATCGTCATGTCCGTGATCGTGGTCATGGTCATGAGGCTCCATACCCTCAATCACTTCTTCTTCCAAAAGATTTACGATGTCCATCATCTTCAGTGTGTCCGGTGCCTTATCGCCCATCGATTCCAAAATTTCATCTACCCAATGGTCGCTGTCGCCTCCGTTGTAGATAAATAAATCCGCTTGCTCAATATTGATAATATCCTGCGGGCTCGGCTCGAAGGAATGACTTTCGGAACCCGGCGGGAGCAGCATGCTCACGGTTGCTTTATCTTTTGCAATTTGTTTTGTAAAATCATACGGCGGGAAAATCGTCGTTACGACCTTGAGTGCATTTTCCGTCGCCACCGGTTTATTTTCGGCAGGCGCCTGCGCTTCCTGTTTTGGAGCACAAGCAGTGATACTGCCGGCAAGCATAAATGCCGCCAATGTTGTTGAGATAATTCTTTTCATTTTGTCTCCTTTTCTCATAAAAATGATAATCACTTTCAAATTAGTATAACGAATTTGATGAGAAAAGTCAATTGAGAGCGATTGGGTTTGTGAGTAAAGTCCCAAAAGAGCTGTCTTTAGTATTCGTCGAGGAAGGAATGTTTTTTTCCATCCTTCTGCCATGCGATGCAGGCGTCGAGATTGATATTTTCTATCGCCGCAAAAATGGATTTTTCGACATGCGGATTTTTTTCTTTGAGCTGCTCAATCAAATCTTTGATTTCATATCGGGTTGTTGCGATTTTGCCGGCGGCTACCGCACATCCGCAGTTCATCGCAAAAATTCCGCTCGCTTTCGTAAAGCGGCGGATGGATTCTTCGCGGATATAGTACAGCGGACGAATGATTTGCATTTTGCCGAAGTTTTGTGATTTGAGTTTGGGCATCATGGTTTTGACCGAGCCGGCATAGAGCAGGTTGAGCATCGTGGTTTCGATGACATCATCGAAATGATGACCCAGCGCCAGCTTGTTGCAGTTGATGGTTTCCGCCTTGGCATAGAGCGCGCCGCGACGCATTTTGGCACACATATAGCATGGCGCATCGCCCGCGATTTTTTGGACGATATTGAAAACATTCGTGTCAAAAAGCTCGATTGGAATTTCAAGATGCTCGCAATTTTTGAGCAGCTGTTCTTTGTTTTGCTCGTAAAAACCGGGATTCATTGCAATAAAATGAAGCTCAAAAGGAATTTCGCTGTGACGGTGAAGCTCTTTGAAAAGCATCGCCATCAACAAAGAATCTTTTCCGCCCGAAACGGCAACGGCGATTCGATCTCCCGGCTCAATCAGTTTGTAGTTGCGAACAGCTTTCATAAACGGAGCCCAAAGCTGTTTTCGATATTTTTTTATAATACTGCGCTCGATGTCCTTGAGCGGCAACAGCTCGCCGTCGGGAATCATCAATTCGCAGCCACTTCCTTGTAATAACATATTATATAGCGCTTTTGCGCATCCTTTCCTATGATTTTCCTATTATATCGCAAATCGAGTGATAGAGCAATCTTTGAGCGGAATTATTACAAGGATTTATGAGAATATGCAAAGAGATTACAAAAATAGTATAGCAGGGGATTGTAAAAAAACAGAGCAAAATTGAGTTGTAAATTGTAAAAGAATCTGCAACCGGATGGAAGTTGTCGAGAAATGGCGGAATTAGAACGAAGGCAAACATGCCTCTTATGTTTTGCAGTATAATCTTTAATAAGAGAATGCGATTTCGTAAAACGGATTTGACAAACAAAAAAATAAAATGTAGTATGGTCGCAGGATAAATTATATGGAAATTTTAATCAATCTCTTTCGATTTACCGTCGTCGCTTTTTGACGCAATATTATTTGAAAAGAGTAGGAGGTTGCGAATGACCGGAAAAGAAATTGCTAATTATTCCGTGTGTCTCGTTAAAGATTGTGTAGTCGATGCGGAGACACCGATGGATCCTGTTACAATATATGAAGAAGTCATTGTATTGTGTAAAATGGAAGAAGGTTTTTTCGCGAATCGAGCTTATCGTGAAATACCGGATTATTTTAATGAAAAAATCCCGCAAGAAAAATATATAAATGCAAATAATGAGGAGGTTTGTGTTTCGGTTGTTGCCGTGATTGATTATTTTGAGATTTTGGATTCTGTAATATTTGAGGATATGGCAGAAGTATATAGCAGACATTTTATTGAACCGCCGGGAACTGAGTTGGAAGTTGTCATTTCAAAATATTATTCGGATTTTTCGTTGGAAAAAGCGCTTATTAAATCATCGTAGATGCTATATAAGCTATATAATAGGAAGCAATTTTTTTGCGTAAGATTTTTCGGATATGGGTAGAAAGTGGGAAAAGAGTTCAGCAAGAATTGTATGATTACGGAGGATTTATGGGACGATTATTATTTTTTATATTTTTGGCATTGATATTACAAGGTGTTTTTACCTATTTTCAAATGAAAGATTTTCGACAAAATGCGGCGCAGCTTCGTAAGGTGGGTAGAATCGGTGCGGGAACCGTCAAGCGTCGATTCGGCGCGGGAGCGATTGTGCTTCTTGCCGCCGATACGAATGAAATCGTCATCGATGGCAGAATCCTGCAGGGGATGTCGGTTTTTGCAAAATTTCAGCCCTACACGCAATATAACGGAAGCAAGTTGATCAACATTATGAATGATACGGAAAAGAAATTGGAAACGGCGGAAGGAAAAGATGTTGCGCGACTCAAGGCGACCTTTGAAGCGGCGAAGATGATTTACGACAGTTTTCGGGACGAGCGGGGCGCGAGCGAAACAGATGCATTCGACGAATTGGGCGATGAAGAAGTGGTCGATGCGGTAATCAGCGATGAGATGGCTGACGACATCAACGAAAACTACGATGAATTTGAAAATCTGGAGGAAATCGAAGAACCTCAAATTATTGATGTGGAGGAAATCGAAGAAGTAAAAGAGCCGTAAAAAGCAAAGAAAATGTTTTTTCTCGAAAAAAATGCTTGCATTTTATGAGAAGTCGGTATAAAATGAGTTATACATTTATTGTTTTACAATAAATTTTTTTCGAGGAGGAATATATGATTGAAACATTGGCACGCCTTGCCGAAAATTTCAAAAGTCTTTTTGAAGCGGGCGGTGAAGTTTTTGTCTCACTCGTAGTTGGAATTTTGCCAACGCTTATCGTACTTATCACCGCAGTGAATGCGCTCGTTCAAATGGTTGGCGAACAACGCGTGGAAAAGGTTGTTCGTTTTGCCGGAAGAAATTTTATTCTTCGCTATACCGTCATGCCGCTGATTGCGATGTTTTTTCTGACCAATCCGATGGCATACACCTTTGGAAAATTTTTACCGGAAAAGTACAAACCGGCTTTTTATGATGCCGCGGTTTCTTTTTGCCATCCGATAACCGGAATTTTTCCTCATGCGAATGCGGGGGAATTATTTATCTTCTTAGGAATTTCGGGCGGAATTGCAAAATTGGGATTGTCGGTCAGCGATTTGGCAGTGCGATACTTTTTGGTGGGCATCGTCGTGATTTTTTTACGCGGCGTGATTACCGAAAAAATAACCGCTATGATGTGGCCAAAGAATCAGGCATAGGAGGTTTGTATGTATCAATCGGTCAGAATTAAAAAAGGAAAAAACGGATGGGGCGGACCATTGGTCATCGTTCCGGATGCAAAGAAAAATAAAATCGTATCGATAACCGGCGGCGGTGTGGATCCGATTGCCGAGCGAATCGCCGAGCTTACCGGCGGGGAGCTTATTGACGGATTCAAAACCGGCGTACCGGATGAAGAAATTTTGGTGGCGATCGTGGATTGCGGCGGAACCGCTCGCTCGGGCGTCTATCCGCGCAAAGGAATTTTTACGGTCAATCTGCGCGCGGTGGGTCAGTCGGGACCTTTAGCAAAATATATTACGGAAGATTTGTATGTCTCCGATGTTCATGTCGAAGATATCGAGCTCATCGAAGTCGAATTGCCGAAAACCGATAAGAGCATTGCGCAGCTCAAAGCCGAAGCGAAAGAAAAAGTCGCGGATATGAATATCCCGTCTTCCAAATTCGGTTTTCTGACGGCGATCGGAAAAGTCGTCGGCGGGATTGTCCACAAGTTTTATCAGGCGGCGCGCGATTCGATTGACATCGTGATAAAAAATATTTTGCCTTTTATGGCATTCATCAGTCTATTGATTGGAATTATCAACAAGACCGGAATCGGCGCGTGGATGGCGGACAAGGTGACGCCTTTTGCAACCTCTTTGCCGGGACTGTTGCTCATTTCGCTAATCTGTGCGATTCCGATTCTTTCTCCGCTGCTCGGACCGGGTGCGGTCATTGCGCAGGTGGTCGGCACTTTTATCGGCGTGGAGATTGCAAAAGGGAATATTCCGCCGCAGTATGCGTTGCCGGCGCTCTTTGCCATCAACCCGCAGGTCGGTGCGGATTTTATTCCGGTCGGATTGGCATTGGGCGAAGCGGATTCCGAAACGATTGAGGTCGGTGTACCGGCGATTTTGGTTTCGCGATTGATAACCGGACCGCTGGCGGTTGTGATTGCATATTTTGCATCTTTCGGGATGTATTCATAACAAAAGAAAAAAATTACGGAACATCGGACAAAAAATCCGATGTTTTATATTGCCTAAATGATTATAAAGCGTTACAATATTGAAATAAGGGATATTATTGATAATGAGCAAGCATAGAAAGGATGCTATGGCGCCCATCGATTTATATTAACGGCGAGGGCACGAATAAAGTGATTATGAATCGTGGACGCATGATTGCTCATGTCGAAAGAGACCCGAAATGCGATTTGAAAATCGTATTTTCAAACAAGATTCGAAAACATTTTTACGAATAGCCCTCGGGCTTTTTTTGTTGGTGAAAAAAGTTCCACAAATCTTTTACTATTTTTTAAGTGAATTTATATACAAAAAGGGGTATCTTTATTATAATGGAAGGAGATGGTTTTTCTATCCATTTTTTTAGATATCAAAAGATGGTGTCACTTGCAGACCAAAAGCTACTGAGTAGCCTTCCTTTTATAAGGAAGATACACCATCACTGTATAAATTTTTTTGAATTGAAAGGAGCAACAACATGAGCAACACAGTTAAGCCAAAATCAGACATCGAAATCGCTCAGGCGGCGGTAATCAAAAACATTTCGGAAATTGCGGAGAAAATCGGTTTGAAACCCGAGAATTATGAGCCGTATGGACATTATAAAGCAAAAGTTGATTACAATCTCTTGAAGAAGCCGAGCGATAAAAAGGCGAAGCTGATTTTGGTAACGGCAATCAATCCGACACCGGCAGGAGAAGGAAAGACGACAACAACAATCGGTCTTGCGGACGCGTTGAGCCATTTGAACAAAAAAACCATGGTTGCGCTTCGCGAGCCGTCTCTCGGACCGGTATTCGGAGTGAAAGGCGGAGCGGCAGGCGGCGGCTACGCACAGGTTGTACCGATGGAAGATATCAACCTTCACTTTACGGGAGACTTCCACGCAATCGGCGCGGCGAACAATCTGCTCGCGGCTTTAATTGACAATCACATTCATCAGGGAAATGAATTGGACATCGATACGAGAAGAATTATTTGGAAGCGTGCGATGGATATGAACGACAGACAGCTTCGATTCATGGTAAACGGTCTTGGCGGTAAGGCGAACGGAATGCCTCGTGAAGACGGATTCGATATTACCGTTGCATCCGAAGTTATGGCTGCATTCTGTTTGTCCAACGACATTTCGGACTTGAAAGAAAGACTTGGAAAAATCGTCGTAGCATACAGCAGAGACGGAAAAGTAATCACTGCGAAGATGCTCAATGCGAACGGTGCGATGGCGGCGTTGTTGAAAGATGCGCTCAAGCCGAATCTTGTTCAAACATTGGAAGCGACACCGGCATTTATTCACGGCGGACCTTTTGCGAATATTGCTCATGGATGTAACTCCGTTATCGCGACCAAGATGGCGATGAATCTTGCGGACTATGTTGTAACGGAAGCGGGCTTCGGTGCGGACCTCGGTGCTGAGAAATTTATCGACATCAAATGTAGAATGGCGAATTTGAAGCCGGATGCGGTTGTAATCGTAGCGACTGTTCGTGCGCTTAAGTACAACGGCGGCGTGAAGAAAGAAAATCTCGGCGAAGAAAATCTGGATGCACTTGAAAAAGGACTTCCGAACTTGCTCAAGCATGTGGAGAACATCACTCAGGTATTCAAATTGCCTGCAGTCGTAGCTATCAATAAATTCCCGTTGGATACGGAGGCGGAGCTTGATTTGATTCGCAAAAAATGTCAGGAAAAAGGCGTTAATGTTGCGCTATCGGAAGTTTGGGAGCATGGCGGAAAAGGCGGCGTAGAGCTTGCTGAGCAGGTTCTTGAATTGACCGAGCGTCCGAATAATATGGAATATGTATATGAGCTCAACACAACGATTCAGGAAAAAATCACTGCAATTGCAAAACGCATCTACGGTGCGGACGGCGTAAGCTTCGCTCCGAATGCGTTGAAGCAAATCAAGGATATTGAAGATGCGGGATACGGAAATGTTCCGGTATGTATGGCGAAAACGCAATACTCACTGACCGATGACCAGACAAAATTGGGTCGTCCGACCGGATTTGAAATTACCGTAAGAAATATCAAATTGTCCGCGGGTGCAGGATTTGTCGTGGCGCTTACCGGAGACATCATGACGATGCCGGGATTGCCGAAAGTTCCGGCTGCAAACAAAATTGATATTGATGAGAATGGAAAGATTACCGGATTGTTCTAGGAGATTTCAATGAGTATAACCGTAGAAAATAATAAATTGGTTTTTGGAGAAGTGGATTGCCCGCTTCTTCAAGAGCCTGCGGGCGAAGTAAATTCGCTTCGCAAGGAAAGTGTGGAAAGTTTTATCGCATTGCTTGCGTCCAAATTGGCGGCGCCGGGCGGCGGCGGTGCGGCGGCACTCAGTGCGTCGCAAGGTTTTGCGTTGGCGTCGATGGTTTGTAATTTGACAATCGGCAAGAAGAAATTTGCCGAATTTGAAGAGCGATTGATTGCGATTCAGCGCGATTGCAGCAAAAAAGCGAATCGTATGCTGACTTTAATCGATTTGGATGAAGAATACTTTTTACCATTGTCCAAAGCTTACGGCTTGCCGGCGAATACCGACGAGGAAAAAGCGAAGAAAAAAATAATTATGGATGAGGCGCTTGTGACCGCTTGTCTCGTTCCGCTTGAAACGCTCAAAACATCGTATGAAGCATTTGAGATGCTGCTCGAGCTGATGAAAATTTCATCCAAACTCGTGATGAGTGATGTGGGTGTGGCGGCGGAGAGTTTCCGGGCGGCGATTGAAAGTGCAAAACTCAATGTACTTATCAATTTGAAAATGCTCGAGGACTCACCGATCAAGTCGGAAATTTCTTCGATTTTGAAAAAAGTGGACACCGACTATCCGAAACAGTATCAGGAAGTGATGGCTTATGTCATCGACACGATTACATTGGGCTGATGGAGACGGTATGAAAAAAGGGGACATTTTTTGGATTTTGGCACTACTGGCTTGGGTTGCGATGCTTTTGGTTCCCGCAACCCGAGAGCCTTTTTTAGCATTTACAACAGAGCATGTGTATCTTGGTGGATTTATCAAATTTGCCATTTTGGCGAGCATGGGCGATTTTTTGGGAATACGAATGAGCAAAGGCGACTATCTGATTCCCAAAGGCGTTTTGATGCGCGCAGTCATCTGGGGTTTCATCGGAATGGCGGTCACTCTCGTGTTTCCTTTTTTTATGGCGGGAGCGGCATCGGTGCAAAAGGCGGGACTTTTGCCATTTGAAAATTCAAAGGTGGCACATGCGTTTTTCGGTTCCATGATTATGAACATCAGCTTCGGGCCGATGATGATGGTTTTTCATAAATTTACGGATTTGTATGTCGATGCCTTTTATCGAAATGAAAAAATCACATTGTCCGCACTCGTGGACAGGGTCGATTGGCATTCGGTGGTTGAATTCACATGGACAAAGGCCTGTATTTTCTTTTGGATTCCGGCGCACACGATTGTATTCTTGCTGCCGTCGCAGTATCGGGTGCTCGTATCCGCATTTTTGTCCATCGCATTGGGCTTTTTGCTTGCAATTGCGAATCGGAAAAAGAAATAAGGAGGAGATATGGGTTTATTTACTTGGATTATTTTGGGCGGCATTTCCGGCTGGATTGCGAATAAGATTTTGGGCGGGAAATCGCTCGGAACTTTCGGCAATGTGGCGGTTGGAATTGTCGGCGCGATGATTGGAGGTTTTATCTTCAATCAAATCGGACGAGTGGGTGTGACGGGTTTTAATCTGTACAGCGTTTTTGTATCGGTCATCGGTGCATGGCTGTTACTCTTTGTCATATCCAAGGTCTCGGGCGGAAAATAGGAGCAAGTAGGAGCTTGCTCTTTGCTTTGTATTAAAATCAACAAAGGACATCAGGGTTGATGCGGGGGATGAAGGAGAACAAAGGAATGAAAAGAATTCTTGTACTGAATGCGAGTCAGAGTAAGCGAGCTTGTTCTCGTCGTTTGGTGGATATGGTGGTTGACTATATTCATACGAAAGGAAAAACTTGTGTAACGAGTTTCGGCGATGTGACGGATGCGCTTTGGAATTATGAAGATGTCGGAGAAGTCGATTTCAGCATTTTGTATTTTGATTTGAAAAAGTTGAACTACAAAGGTTGTATCGACTGCGGATATTGTAAGAAACACAGAGCTTGTATGCTTCGTGATGATATAAAATATATGTATCGTTATTTTGACGAAATGGATTATTTGATTTTGGCAACACCCGTTTATTTCGACAGTACGCCCGCCAAATTGAAAGCGCTCATCGACAGAACGCAGGCGATTTATCACAGCAAATACACTTTGATGCATTCGCTGATTGACCGCGCAAAAAAGCGTCTGGCGATGAATATTATCATCGGCGGAGAAAAAGAGCATGAGAATCAGTTTTTGGGAACGAAGTTGGTATTGGATTATTTCTATCGCTCGGTCAATACGAAGGTGCATTCCTACACCACGATAGCGAATACCGACCACTATGACCCCAATGATGATTCAAAGGTGCTGGAGATTTTGAAAAAGAGAGTGGATGAACTGCTTGAGAGCTAGTGGAAAGGAGAACTTATGCCGGCTATCGCAACGCATTATCTATTTGGACAGGAAGTTTATCGCAGATTGATTGAAAAAAACAGAAAAGATATTATCGCGGTGATTCGGAAGTATCGACAGGATTTCAATATCGGTTTGCAGGGACCCGACCCGATGTTTTACTACAATCCATTGCAAAAGAATGAAGTGGTGGAGTATGCGAGTCGGATTCACGACAGGAGCGGAGCGGAATTTTTGAACAATGCCAAATTGCATATCAAGGAGAGCCGTGATTTTCGTGCGCTCGCCTATGTGCTCGGATTCGTATGTCATTACGCACTCGATTCGGAAGCGCATCCGACCGTCAACCGCTTGGGCAAGGATTCCAAAGGTCATATTCAAATCGAGACCGAATTGGACAGAGAGATTCTGCTGCGCGAGATTCTTAAAAGAGATGCGAAACATCGGGAAGAAAAATATCTCCTTAAATATAATCGCAAGCAGAGCAAGGCGGGTTATCGCAATCCGTTTGGCAAAAAGAACGAGTTGATGGTATTGCCGAATTTTTATTCGAGCAAGCCGTCCGTTAAACCGGAAAAGATTCGTCGCTATCGTTTTGCGCGTTATGAAAAGGATTTGGAAAAATCGATTCAGCCGCTGTATCCCGAATTGAGCGAAAAACAGATTCAAAAATCTTTGGAGAGCTTTGTAAATTACAATCGTCTGCTCTATTCGCCGAGCGGAATGAATATTTCCGTTTTCAAAGGGGTCGAGTTGTTGATGGGGAAATATGAAAAATTCAGCTCGCTGGCACTTACTTCACGAAGATGGAAGAAGCATGTCGAGCATGCCAAATGCATCGTGCCGATTTATGAGCTGGCGATTTCGATTGCAACGGATTTGCTAATTGAATTTTTTGATTCGATTCGATACGGGACTCCGCTTTCCAAACGATTTGACAAGACATTCAACTAGGAGGACTGATGAGCAAGTTAACCAAAATCGAAAAAAGCTGGATACTGTATGATGTCGGAAATTCCGCATTCATTCTTATCGTCAGTACGATAATACCGATTTATTTCAAAAATTTGGCGGCGCAGGACGGGATTTCGCTCGCCAATTCGACGGCATATTGGGGCTATGCCGCATCGATTGCCACCATCATCGTGATGATACTCGGGCCGACCTTGGGCGCGCTCGGCGACCGTCGCGATTTCAAAAACAAATTATTTTTGACCTTTGCGTCGCTCGGCGCTTTAGGCTGTTTTTTGCTGAGTCTGGTCAATGAAGGATTTTTATTCTTGGGAATGTTCATCATCGGGAAAGTCGGATTCAATATGTCGCTGATTTTTTACGATGCGATGCTCAATGATATTACGACGCATGAAAAAATGGACGAGATTTCGACCAAAGGATATGCATTCGGCTATCTCGGCTCGGTCGTGCCCTTCCTTTTTGCACTGATTTTTATTATGAAGGCGAGCGTATTCAATCTGAGTCCGGCGATGGCGACCAAAATTTCTTTCGTGATTATTGCGCTGTGGTGGGTGGTGTTTACGATTCCGCTCACGAGAGGCTATCGCAAAAAATACAGCCAAAAAATCCATCATGATGAAGACGCACCGACGCTGATGGAGAATCTTCAAAACTGGAAGAAGGGAATTTTGGCAATCAAGGATAACAAAAAGGTAATGACTTTTTTGATTGCTTTCTTCCTTTATATCGACGGAGTATATACCATCATCGAGATGGCGACTTCCTACGGAAAAGACATGGGGATTTCGGATAATCAAATGTTGCTCGCGCTGCTGTTGACACAATTTGTAGGATTTCCTTTTGCGATTCTGTTCGGCAAGCTGGCAAAAAAATATTCCGCAATCCAAATGATTCAGGTATGTATCTTGGGTTATATGGGCGTGGCGGTTTTCGCTTTGCAGCTCGACAAGGCTTGGGAGTTTTGGTTTTTGGCGGTCGTGGTGGCGATGTTCCAAGGCGGAATTCAGGCGCTTTCCCGTTCTTATTTTTCAAAAATTGTGCCGAAGGAGAGAACCAACGAATTTTTTAGCTTCTATGATATTTTCGGAAAAGGCGCGGCATTTACGGGGACGCTTTTGATGAGTGTCGCGACACAGATTTCCGGCAGCTCGAAATTCGGCTTGGCGGTCATCGGCTTGCTGCTAACGGTCGGCTATTTGACCTTCAAAAACCATGTCCGAAAATTTCCGGCGGCATAAAAATGTACCATCCGAATTCGGATGAAAAAAGAAAGAAAATCCGAATGCAACTCGGATTTGTAGAAAAGGCAAAATGCCCTGAGAAATGGCGAGCTCGTAGGAGTAAGCCATTTTCCATTTCTCGTCTAATTTGCAATTTCTCTTACGAATCAGGTATCAAAAAAGCTGTGGCAAAACGAATTTTCATTTTGCAACAGCTTCTTTTAAGCATTACTTCAAGACGGCAAAATCGCCGTTTCCGATTTGTACGATTTCGATTCGACCTGTCTGCACGAAAGGCTCGAGCGCTTTTTGGACTTCGGCAAAATTTGAGAAGTCAAAAGCCTGACGAATTTCCTCCATCGCCATGCGCGGATGTTCTTTCATTAAGGCAAACAAATTTTCTTCCGTAAAGTCAACGGACTGAGGACGGATTTTTCCATCGCTCAAATGTGCAATCATCTCCACGAACTGCTCAAATCTTACATAACCGCGCGCGCTGATTTGCCGATTGTCCATCTCCAGCACATAGGTCGGAAAAACGCTGACGCCGTAAGCGGCCGCCTCCTGCAAATCTTTTTCAAAATTTCTCTCGGCAGAGCCGTCCGCCAAATGCTCCGCAAATTGCTCCGTATTGAGCTTCGATTCGGCGGCGATTTCAAGCAATACTTCCCGATGACTGCTCAACCTCGCTTCTGCAGCCGACGCAAGTCGAAGATTGTATAAAAACAAATCCGCCTTGCTCTCGTCCGTCAACTGCGCGGCTTTGTAGGCGATATTTTGTGGAAAAGTCGATGGATATTCGTCGGAAAATAAATTGAAATCCGCGCTGTTTACCGGCATCTTGTGTTTCGCCGACGCTTCAAGCCAATGCGCTGCGACTTGACGATTGAATTCCGCTGCGGAATTGCCGCCGATATTATTGCCTTCGTCCATAAAACCATGTATGTCATCAACAAGACCGCCCATGATATGCTCTAATCGAATTTGATTCGGAAAATGAGTTTCCAATTTGCGAAGAAGCGGCTCACTTCCCCAGCACCAAGTACATATCGGGTCGGTAAAACATTTTATCAGAATCATTTTTGCTCCTATCGTCTAAGTCAAATTATTTTTTCCAAGTGCTCAAAGTAAAGAGGGCAAGCACCGGGAAGAGTTCCAATCGACCGGCAAGCATATCAAAACAAAGAATCAATTTCATCGGCGCACTCAGATGAGCGAAATTGCCGACGGGTCCCACCGATTTCAAACCCGGACCGATGTTGTTAATCGTACCGTTGACTGCACCGAAGGCGGTTTCCATATCGAGTCCGAGCGCCGTAAGCCCGAGCACCGACGCGGAAAATATAATGAAGAATATCCCGATATAAGTTCCGGTACCGTAAATTACATCGTCTTCCAAAGATTTGTCATCCAAGGTAATCGGCATCACCCAATTCGGATGCAGATTCTTTTTGACTCGTCGCACCGCCGTCTTGAACAAAATCAGGATTCGCGCCACCTTCAGACCGCCGCCCGTTGAGCCGGCGCAAGCGCCAATCATCATCAAAATCATCATAATCGCCTGAGCAAAGGAAGACCATTGCATATAGTCCGCCGTTGCAAAACCGGTCGATGTCATGATGGAAGACACTTGGAAAAAGGCGTAGCGGAAAGTTTGTGCAACATCACCGTAGAGATGATGGATGCTCAGCATGATGAAAATCGTTGCGGTGAACATGATGCCCAAGTACCAATGCAATTCTTCGGAGCGAAAAGCTTCGGCAAAATTCTTTGTCAAAATAAAGAAATACAGGTTGAAGTTGACGCCGAAAATGAGCATAAAAGTCGCAACCACCATGTCGATATAGTAGCTGTCGTAATGTGCGATGCTGGTATTGGTAACCGCAAAACCGCCCGTTCCCGCAGTTGAGAAGGCGGTGACGATGCTGTCATAGAGCGGCATCTTGCCGAGATAGAGCAAAATGATTTCAATAATCGTAATCGCAATATATATCCCGTACAGAATCTGCGCGGTGTTTCGCATTCTGGAAACCAGTTTGCCGACCGTCGGGCCGGGCACTTCCGCCTTCATCAGATGCATCGAGCGGGAATTACTTTGCGGCAAAACCGCCAGCGCGAAGACGAGCACGCCCATTCCGCCAATCCAATGCGTAAAGCTTCGCCAAAACAAAATTCCCTTCGGCAAGGATTCGATTTCCGTCAGAATCGTCGAGCCCGTTGTGGTAAAACCCGAAACGGTTTCAAAAAAAGCATCGACCACCGAAGGAATCTGTCCGCTGATGACAAAGGGCGCCGCGCCGAATGCCGAGAAAATTATCCACGACAAAGCGACGATGACCATGCCTTCTTTGGCATAGATATTATTTCTATCGGGCACTTTGTGACCGAGCAATGCGCCGCAAATCATCAACATAATCACCGGGGGCAAAAAAGCGAATGCCGTATGCTCGGCATAAATCAGCGAAACGATGAAAGGAATAATCATCAGAAAGCCGTTCACCTTCATCATTTGCCCCAAAATATATTTTACCATTTTATAATTCATTGAATGTCCTTCTTTTATACAATCTCAAAAATGTCTTTTAAATCCGAAAGATATTTGATGGTCGTCACGACGATGACATTGTCATCCGGCAATAGAAAGTCATTTCCGCGCGGAAAGATGATTTTGCCGTTTCGAATGATATAAGCGAGCATAATATCGGATTTGATCGGCATTTCCTTGATAGGAATATTTATAAAATCGGCATCTTCCGCCACCTTAAATTCCAATGCCTCCACTCGATTGTTGAGCAATTTGTAAAGCGTCTGCACATTCGAGCCCTTCGAATTGATTTTTGCGCGCACATAGCGAACGATTCGCTGCACAATCATTTCCTTCGGCGTGACGATGGCACCGATTCCGGAGTTGCTGATCATTTTGATAAAGCCGTATCGGTTGACCTTCGTGATGACCTTGCGCACATTTTTGCTGTTGGCATACAAAGAAATGATAATATTTTCTTCGTCGATGCCGGTCAATGAAATGCAGGCGTCCATCGATTCGAGATTTTCTTCGTCCAAAATTTCGGGATTGGTTCCGTCGCCGTTGATAACCGTCGAGTTCGGAATCATCTTGCTGAGATCTTCCGCACGCTCCGGATTGATTTCAATCACGCGTACATTCATGCGCATCTCTTCCAGATTTTTTGCAACATAATAAGAAATGGAGCCTCCTCCAATCAACATGACATCTTTGATTTTGGTATTGATAATGCCGACGGTTTTGAAGAAATTGGAAAGCTCGCCCGATGTCGCGGTCACATAGATTCGGTCATTCTCCGCAAGAACGAAATCACCGTTGGGAATGAACACTTCATTTTCCCGCGTCACACAGCAAACCAAAATGTCGATGTTCAGATTTCTGGAGATATCCGCGAGTCGCTGATTGGCAAGCGGATTGCCCTCCGGAATTTCAAAACCGACGAGATTCACCTTTCCTTTAACAAAGGTTTCCACTTCCAAAGTGCTCGGGTATTGAATGATTCGCGAAATATAGCTCGCAGCCACCTGGTCGGGATTCAAAATGAGGTCAATCTTCAATCCCTTTTGCATAAAGAGCACCTGATTGGAATACTCCGGCTTACGAACACGAGCGATGGTGTATTTGGCACCGAGTTCTTTGCCCACCATACAGCAAAGCGTATTTATTTCATCCGATTGCGTAACGGCAATCAACATATCTGCGTTGGCAACATCGGCTTGCAGTAGAATGTCGCGGGAAGTTCCGTTTCCGTGAATGCCGATGATATCATAAGTTTGTGTAAATTTTTCAAGCAGTTTCAAGTTGGTGTCGATAACGGTCACATTACATCCTTCTCTCGTGAGATGGTATGCGAGCGAATCGCCGACCTTTCCGCCACCAATTACAATAATTTGCATAAGTCATCCTCCAATCGCTATTATGATTATAGCCTAAGAACAAAGGCATTTCAAGAGAAAAGAGTAAAACCTGAAAAGCGTGCGGAAAAAGTAAGTTGGAAGTTTTTTTGAAGAAAGAAATCGGCTTCTATCTTTGCAAAAAATGCACCTGAAAAGAGTTTCGGAAAATTCCTCTGTGCGATTACATTGAAATTATTTGAAAGAACGCCTCCGGTTAATATATAATAGAAATCATAAGGAAAGA
This sequence comes from Peptostreptococcaceae bacterium, assembly GCA_030532905.1. Taxonomy (GTDB): domain Bacteria; phylum Bacillota; class Clostridia; order Peptostreptococcales; family Filifactoraceae; genus JAUNKE01. Next base: position 94,784 of record JAUNKE010000002.1, on the reverse strand, counting down.
TGTTGAAGACGGAAATGATTCCTTTGAATCGCTTACGGATTGAAATGGAGAAGAAAATGAAAAGAACAATCACCAAAACACTTTGTATCAAAAGCATGGTCACTTGGCTCGTTGTGGCATTTGTTTGTATTCTTTCGCTGAATGTGTTCATCCGAAAGCTGATGGAGAGTTTTGCCAACCAAGAAGAAATTTTTATCCCCGGCATTGCAGTGCTGTTCGGAGTGGTCATTTTGCTGCTGTTTTTTTCCGGCAAGCAAATCATCAAATATATTCGGCTGATAAAAAATTAGGGAATCATGAATAAGGAAGTGGAAAGTTGCGTTATGAGCGACTAAACGGAAGGAGTTTAAGAATGAAGGATTATAAATTGGAATCCGAAAGGCTTTACCTGGAAGAAATCGACTTGAAACATGGCGAGGCGATATTGAAGCATTTTACATCCCGAATCACGACCTATATGTATCCGAAACCGAATGAGAATTTACAAGAGGTGCATGATTTTATTCGCTCGATGATTGAAGCGAAAAAGAACGAAGAAATCTATACTTATGCCATTTTTTTGAAAAGCACCGGAGAATTTATCGGGATGCTCGGGCTGCACCGCCTGAAAGAAGAGATTCCGGAAATCGGGATTTGGACAAAGGAAGAAGCATTCGGCAATCATTACGGGAGAGAAGCGGTCTCCATTTTGTTTGAGATTGCAAAAGAAAAAGGCTGCAACAAATTGCTCTATCCGGTCGATCATCGCAATGTCGCGAGCCGAAAAATTCCGCTGTATTATTCGGGGAAATCGGATGAGGTGATTCAAAAGCGGACGACCGCGGACAACAGAGAGCTGGAGGTCATCGACTATATCATTGAGATATAACTTTTTATGAAAGAGACGGACTCGTCCGATTGAACTTTTGCATATCATCGCGAAAATTTATCGTTACCGATTAGCGAATTTTTTTGCGTCGGATTTGCATTTGATTTCTTTAGAAGAAACACAACATCCATGCGGACATAGTTTTGTATAACAAGTTTTTTCGAAAAAAATATTAAAAAATCATGGAATAGTAACCGATGTTACGGCGATTAGCTATAACTTTCGTATAGAATAAACACAGGAAATAAAAAACAAGGTTAAAAACGGAGGTTACTATGGATAATTTAATGTTTTGTTATCAATGCCAAGAGACGGCGGGAAATAAAGGTTGTACAAAGATGGGTGTATGCGGAAAATCACCGGAAGTTGCAAATATGCAGGACTTGTTGGTGTATGTTTCCAAAGGCGCATCGGAAGTGACAACGCTACTTAGAGCACAGGGCAAGCCGGTTGATAAAGATACCAACCACATGATTACGCTGAATCTTTTTACAACCATCACGAATGCAAACTTTGATGAGCAGGTGTTTGTGGATAGAGTAAAGGCGACTTTGGATTTGAAAAAGAAATTGATTGCACAACTTGACAATAATACCGAGCTATCCGAAGCGGCTCTTTGGGAAAGCTACGATATCAATGAAATGAAAGAAAAGGCAAAGACGGTTGGCGTTTTGTCAACGGAAAACGAAGATGTGCGCAGCTTGCGTGAGCTGACCATCTACGGTTTGAAAGGTCTTTCCGCATACAGCAAACATGCCAATGTACTTGGACATGATGATGAAGAAGTTGATGAGTTCCTACAACTTGCACTTGCAAAAACTTTGGACAACAATTTGAGCGTTGACGAATTGGTGCAGCTTGTACTCGATACCGGAAATGCGGGTGTAAAAGGAATGGCTCTGCTTGACAAAGCGAACACATCCACTTACGGAAATCCTGAAATGACAAAAGTAAATCTTGGCGTTCGCAAGAATCCGGGAATTTTGGTTTCCGGTCACGACCTTCGAGATTTTGAAATGTTGCTTGAGCAAACAAAAGGAACGGGCGTGGATATCTACACTCACTCCGAAATGCTTCCGGCAAACTACTATCCGGCATTCAAAAAGTATGACCACTTTGTAGGAAACTACGGAAATGCTTGGTGGCAACAAAAAGAAGAATTCGAATCATTCAACGGACCGATTTTGATGACGACCAACTGTATTGTTCCACCGAAGGAAAGCTACAAGTCGAGAGTTTTCACAACCGGCTCTGCAGGCTTCCCGGGCTGCAAGCATATTCCGGGTGAAATCGGCGAAACAAAAGATTTCAGCGAAATCATCGAACTTGCAAAGACTTGCCAAAGCCCGACTGAAATTGAAACCGGCGAAATCATCGGCGGATTTGCACATCATCAAGTAATGCAGTTGGCGGACAAAGTTGTTGACGCGGTAAAATCCGGCGCGATTAAAAAATTCGTCGTCATGGGCGGATGCGACGGACGCGCAAAATCAAGAAACTACTATACGGATTTTGCAAAAGCATTGCCGCAAGACACCGTTATTTTGACGGCGGGTTGTGCAAAATACAAGTACAACAAATTGCCGCTCGGCGACATCGGCGGAATTCCTCGCGTATTGGATGCGGGACAATGCAACGACTCCTATTCGTTGGCGGTTATTGCACTCAAATTGAAGGAAGTATTCGGCTTGGACGACATCAACGATTTGCCGATTATTTATAACATCGCTTGGTATGAGCAAAAAGCGGTTATCGTATTGCTTGCATTGCTTGCACTCGGCGTGAAAAATATCCATCTTGGACCGACTATTCCGGGATTCCTATCACCGAATGTAGCGAAAGTTTTGGTTGAAAACTTCGGCATCGCGGGAATCGGAACAGTGGAAGATGATATTGAACTCTTCTTCGCAAATTAGGTATTAACAGGTTTTTAGAGAACTGCGGCTTGTCCGCAGTTTTTTTGTGCCAAGTTTGCAAAGAATATCGGTCGAAGATTGTAATTGATTTGCCCCTGCGGAAGAAAATCGCTAAGAAAAACAATCGGAGTCTCTCTCGAAACAACCGCGTGATAAAAACAAAAGAATTCGGATTGAGTAATAAGATAAGCTTTAATCTATTGCCTGTTCTTTTTGAGTCGATATATCAATAAGGAAAAATTCAATAGCGAGGGGGTTATTATGCATCATCTGAAAAAATCCGTCATTGTTTTGATTACATTGCTCGTCGTATCGGGCATTTATTATCACAAAAATACGGTATCCGCTAACAAGACTTTTGTCAATCTTTTGGAAATCAATGTAAACGGAGTGCCGAATGAGCAAGTGACTTCGGAAATCGAATTGATATTCGATGATGACCCGGGGTACATGGAAGAAGGGCGCGTGGTAATACAAGGTGCGACCATTTCCAAAGTGCGTGGCGAAGGAAATGTTCGGGTGCTGGAGCTGACCGAGCAAACTTTCTATGACCAGCAAGAAATATGGCTGCAATTTTTGTGGCACAGCAGCTACAAAGATGTTTATCAGCAAGCGCACAAGGTTCGAGTGAATCAAGCGGGTAGTCATATTTCTTTTTTGCGCGCGGAACTTCGCCGAGATGAGGACAATCCCAGAAACGGAACGGTGACGACGATTTACAGCGGTGACCCCGGAGATATCAATGATAGAACGAAAATTTTCGGTGTCGGTGACAAATATATTAAGGAAGAGATTTTCAATAACAGAAATATAAGAGTTTATCGATTTGAGAATATCCCTTATGATCATGAATTGGATTATGGCGCGGTTAGGCGGGTGGAAATCACTCATAATGTAGGTGCAAAGCTCATTTCGCCGAGCAAAGTTTTGATTGAGGAAGTCAGCGATTCCCCAACCGACATTATCGAGGTGGCAATCGACAGCAGTATCGCATCACAGGAATTCAAGGCCGGCGACTTCGGATTTTCCGTTCGTGAAGACGATATTGAAGTGGAGAGCGTCTCCGTACAAGACGGCAAGGCATTGCTCAAAATCAATCAAAGTGTTCCAAAGAGTCAGAAGCTCGATATTCGATTCCAACCGTCCAAAGAGCAACCGCTTTATTATAAATCGGAGCCGATAGAAAATTCATTCGTCGCAACCGGCGAAGTCAATTTGGGCAATCGGGAAGCGACGATTACCGTAGAGCTCAACGGCGAGCTCGAAAACAAAGTGATTGAAACCACCCCGACCGACTCGGCGGGATTTGAGGTCGCTGTCATCGAAAACGGCGTTGTGGATGATTCCAAAAAAGTGGAAATCGAAAAGATTGAGACCAAAGAGAATAAAATTGTTTTGCATGTGGAGTCGGAAAATGTTGAAGCGAAGGAAGAAGTCAAGGTGAGTTATACGCCGACTCGGGATGTCGACAAGCAGCTGCAATTTGCACCGCAAGTACAACGAAACGGGATTTTCCGTATTATCCCGCTGTCAGAGACGGCGCAAAAATCCAGAGAGCGTCTGATTGCAAAACTTATCAACAAGCAAAAAGAAGCAGCAAGTCAAAAAGATAAGACGACAACCGATTCGACAAGTGATTTGTCAAAGGAAAAATCAAATATTAAACCACAAGAATTGAAACAACCAAGCGTTGAGACGGAAACGGCGCCATCTTCAGTGGTGGAGGAGCCACCACCAAAAATTGCCGATAAAAGTGAAAAAGCGAGAGAGAAAGCGGAAACAAAAACGCAAGCGGAAGATGTAGAAAGGCAAAGCGCCGGCGTATCCTCACAACCGGAGCAAAAGAGCGCAAAAGATTCTTCGGAACAAGCATCGATTGCCAAAGTTCGTCCGGATGGTAAAAAGAAATATGATTCCATTATCGAAATGACTATCGGCAATCCGAGATATTATATTTTTATCAATGACAAGGTCTTGGAAGGTTGGATGGATGTTCCGCCACAAATTTACCAAGACCGAACAATGTTGCCGGCGAGAAAAATTGCCGAACTGTTGGACGCAAAAGTCGATTTTGATCATCAAAACAAGATTGCTCTTTTTTCATATACAAGGGATGAAAATGCGGTTGGTGAAATCCGACTTCATTTGCGAGAGAACCATTTGACATTGAGCGAAGAAGTCATACCGCTCAGCGCGGATGTTTTGTTGAGCGGAAATCGAATTTTGTTGCCGGTGAGCGATGTCCAAAAAGCCATGCAAAAAATCGGATTGCAAAGCCAAATGAATTGGGAAGAAAACAATCGGAGCGTTCGCATTTACAAATAAGAATCAATAAATGGAAAATAAAAATCGATAGAAAAAAATACTGCGGATTGATAAAATGAAGATGTCGCTGAACTGCGAATGCAAAATCAGGGAACAAAACCAACTCATTTTACAACTCCACACGATGAAAATCGTAAAAAAAGAGTGAAGATGCGCGACTTCAATCGTTGGATTTTGCCAACATTGAGGTGTATCAAGTCACTCTTTTTTGTTGAAATGTGGATTTTGAATTTGAGAATGAAAATCTTGTTTTATATTTTGAAAGATGAGCTAATTCTTCCGAGAAAAAAATTATATATCGAACTAAGATATGAAACATTTCAATATAAAGCGATGCATAAGTTTGAAATGAAATTTTGTGGTAGAAATTTATTGTGAAAAACTTGAAAATGATTAGTATTTTTGAGAAGTGAATAAAAATATATTGACGAGTATCAAGAACCTATGTTATTCTATCAAAGCGCGTTAACGAAAACGAGAAAAATAACTGTTGTATAATTAAAAATTAGGGTAGTTAAAACAGAAGATACAATAAGAGGAGAAAAATGAAAAGAGTTAAACAAATTCTGTCGTTCGGTGTAGCATCACTTATGCTGACGACTTCACTAGGTTTTGCGGAAGTGAAGCCCGTTGTGCAAAATGATATGCCGATGGCGGAAGAAATGATGAACCAAGATTTGGCAAGACAATCCGTGGGCTTAAAAATTAAATCCATTCGTGGAGTTGCGGTTAAAGATGGAGATGGTTCCGGTGATGTACGGAACCCAATGAATCCTAAGGTGATTCATGCAGATGAGATTGTAAAAAGATATGAAAATGGGCAAGTAGCAAATATTGGCATTGAGGAAATCGAAGTGGAAGATGGATACAAAGTAGAGATATTTGCACAACTTTTTAGTGAGGAACAAAATAACACTCGAAATGACATTATAGTGCCGCAAGATGATAATCTATTTCCGGCTTATATCAAACTTTCAAAAGCGGGTGAGGACTCAAGTTATTATCAGGTGCTTTGCACAACTGTTTCGGCAGCTCCGAAGATAAAAACGATTCTAGGTAAGAAACCTTTTGAAGCTGACAATAATCGAAAAAAAGACAGCTCGAATGAAGGAGAACCGTTTCAATTATCTGTTCACCTTCCAAAAGAAGCGGAGATAATTAGAGTAGTTGACATTAAATTTGAAGAAGATGAAATTTATGCTGCAAATTTCTTCAAGGTTGATGAAAAGGTGGACGATAGTAATAATCTAAAAGAAGTGCCGATAACAAAACCGTCAACAAAAATTTCTTTCATAGCTAGAAATCAGAGAAGTGATTATTTCTTCTATGAAGTTCAAGTGACAAAAGATATGGTGCAGGGGGACAATTCAAATCAGCCGGACGGTAACAATCAACCGGACGCTCCGAAACCTCCGGCACAAAATCCGGCGCCGAAAAAAGACGACTTGCCGAAGAAAGATTCAGCACCACGCGGTAACGGCGGCGGTGGCGGCGGCGGAAGTTTTTCCGGTTCCTCATCCGCCTCGACAGCCAAAAGCAATGACGGAAAGAAAGATAAACAGACTACTCCGGTAAAAATTGAGAACGAAAAAGTTGCTTTGGCGGAGCAAAAGGCAGTTTCCGTATCCACGAAATTGACAATTGGTGAGAAAAAATATACGGTAATTACCGACGGCGTGCCGATGGAAAAAATGATGGATGTATCTCCGATGATTCATCAAGGCAGAACGATGTTGCCGGCACGAATGATTGCCGAGGTATTGGGCATTGATGTCAACTTTGATGCGGCGACAAAGACGGCACATTTTATGTATGGCGAAAATAAAGTGGAGCTGACTCTTGGACAAAAACAGATGATGGTCAATGGCGAGAAAATTGAATTGACGGCAGACATTGTAAATCAAAACGGCAGAATCCTTCTTCCGCTACGAGATATCCAAACGGCTTTTGAAAAGATGGGACTCAAAGCGATGATACAATGGGATGCGCCGAGTAAAACCGTTACAATTGAAAAATAATACCATTCACAGTGAATGTGACAACGACATTGGGACAGATGCTTAGGGAATATTAAAATAGACACATTCAAGAGAATGTAAAAATTTGAGAGAGTATATATAATAGGAAGAAACTCGTTCATCAAATAGAAAATCCATCGAGAAACAGAGAACGAAAAAGAGCGAACGAAAACGAAGAAATGAATGAGCGAGTATGACAACGCAAACTTTCTAACCCCATTATAACTATACAAGATGGTAAACCATCGCAAAAAAAGAGAGCAATCTCTTTTTTTGTTTACATAAAAGTTTTTTCGGATTCCAATTTGTAATAATTGAACCTATCGTATTCAAAATATAGGATAGAGCAAAAGTTGTGGGGTATAGGATTGAGCAACTGACAAAAAGCGGGAAATACGATATAATAATCTACGAAAGAATTGAAGAAATAGAAAGAATGGAGGTGGATTTATGGATGAATTGAAATTGAAAGCCTTGGAGCTGGTAGAACATTTGCTTGCAGAAAGGATTTTAGAAAAGTGTAATTTGGACAATATGAGTCATCAATCATTTGGCGATATCATTTTATCGTTGAGAACAATTCTTCAAGAAACATATCCGGAAACCAAATTGAAAAAAATGATGAAAAGCGTTCATTACGCGAATGGCTTTTCAGATGAAGAACTCAAACAAAGTGCTTTTCTACTGGATGAAATCGAGCAGTATTTGGCTAAAAATAAATTTCTTGACCACGATATGTCAGTGAATTATTTTAACGACAAAATTACAGCGGACGGTTTTGTCATAACACCGACTGCATTGGTTGTTGTCATGATGGAGAGTTTGCTTCTCAGCAAAGGCGGAGAAGTTTAAGATACCGATAATCACAAGAAAAGCGAGTATGTATGAAAGATATCGATGTAATCTTTAAAGATGAGATTTTGACCTTAACAAGATTTTGGGGAAATAATAAATGGTGCTTATGGATTACTGCGCCAAGTCAAATCGGGATGCCGAAGATGGAATTTGTCGGTGGATACCCTAATGAATATTGTATTTTTTTGGAGAATCTGTCCTTAGAGGAATTGCAAGAGATAAGACTGCCCAACGGACAGCCTCTCGATTTGAAAAAAGTAACCGGATTCGATTCGGATTAGCTCACCTATCATTGTGACTGACAACAAATGGAAAGTCAAAACGAAAAATGACAGCAAAACTTGTCTTTGGATTTAGGAACTGTGTAACAGTGACGCAAGAAGGAGAAATTATGAAAGTAACGGACTGGAAAGCAATAGTATTGAAAAAAATGGGCTTCGTCGAGCCGATGACCGCCTATCAAATTTGCCAACAGCATAATGGAGTGCAGGCGCAGTTTCAGTCTTATGCGCATGTGGGATTTTTGACACGAATGAACGAGGATGAGTTTTCGAAGTCTTGGAGCTTGGACTTGGTTCGTCAATGGTCTATTCGCGGAACGATGCATGCTTATTTGAAAGAGGAAATTCCGCTCTACTTATACGAGGGGCGTAATTATTTGAAACCAAGTTTGCATCTGCCTTCTAGAGATGGAAAAGTTTCAGCGAAGGAGAAAAACTATTATGCCGATTTAATTCTCGAAGCATTGCAAAGTGGAAATAAAAGTCGAGATGATTTGAAAGAACTTTGTCGAAGAAATCGGCTATCGAAAGAAAAGGAGCTTTCTTTATTTAATGCATGGGGCGGCATTATCGCTTCTTTAATTTCCGTCGGGAAAATTTATCAGGAATATGGAGAAAAAACTTTCGGCTTACTGGAAGAATATACGCCTTGGGATAAGGAAAGGGCGGAGCTGGAGATTGCTCGGCGATATTTTTCGGGTTTCGGGCCGGTGTCTTTGGCGGATGCCCGATATTATTTTAAGGAGAATAAAAGCATTGTCGAAGGTTGGATGAAAAAGTTGGATTTAAAAACGGTGGAAGTGGAGGGAACAACCCGATACTATCTGGGGGAATTGGAGACGGGTAATATTCCGGAAGTTCTTTTTGTTGCCGGCTTTGATGCGCTCTTATTGGCATTTGAGAAAAAAGAAAATCCTTTTTTTGATTCGAAATATATTAGAGATATCTACACGATGACAGGTATTGTAAAACCGGTCGTGATGCTGAGTGGAGAATTGGTGGCGACTTGGCGAAAAGAAAAGGATAAAATATATATCTGTCCTTTTGTAAATATAAGAAAAAAAGATGTACGACGGATGCAGGCGACAGCAATCGAGCAGTTTCCGGAAGTGTTGGAAGTATTATTGGAAGAGTAAGGGAATCTTTTTTCGATTAAATTTGAATCGTACTTTCGAGTCCTAAATTCTTTTTACAAATTGAAATTGACCATCCGTTTTTTATCTCGAACTTCTGTAATTCATACGACAACTTGTTTTCGCAAGTTGTTTGTTTTTTTGCGTCATCAAAAAGAAAATAAATGGTAATCTAAACGAAACAATTCACACAAAAGATTTGCATAAATCATACATATATCTTACATCAATTTTGAAAAAATCCCCGAAAGTTTATGTTAATCTATTAGGCGTAGAGGGATGAGAAGAAGGAAGATCACCAATCAATTTATAAAAGAGGGATGAGAAGAAAAAGGTCACCAATCTATTTATAAAAAGGAGAGAGTGAAATGAACAGAATCAAAAAAACTCTAGCATTGACAACAGCAGGTATTATGACGATGATGACAATCCAGACGGGAAGTATAACCGCCTTTGCGCAGAGAAATTCCTTATTTGAAGAAAATTATCTTATAGGCGTATTGCAGAATGATTTGAACCAACCGATTTTACCGGCAGCGGAAGAAAATGCGGATGAAAAAATTGCGGACATATTCGGGAAGCCGATTCTAAAATCGATGCTTTCGGGAGATACTGTCGGAACGGATAAGGCAAAGCCGAAAATTATTACATTTAAAGTTAAAAGTGATGGAGAAAAGGAATTTACATCTTCGAATGTTAAAGCCAAAGCCGGCTACAAACTAACTGTTTATAAAGATGCAGCTTTTGAAAAAGAATTGGACAAAGAAGAACAGGAAAAAGATAGAAAGATTATGATTCCGGCAGAAGCGGGAAAAACAGCGGAAGTTTTCATCAAGACGGAGGAAGACAAGGACGATGTAAAAGACGATGAAGTCTATTATAAAGTGATTTTTGAGAGAGAAAAAGCAAAAGATGACGACAAAAAAGAAGAGAAACTAAGCGTTTTAGGTGTCGAAATCGATTTGAAGGCGGCGGATGCAACCAAGGAGAATCCGAAAGTCGTTGCCATCAAGACGAAAAAAGCGAATTTGAGTCTTGAGGCGGACAGCAAGGACTTTGAAGGGAAAGAACTGGGAGATATTGCAATGTTCTCGGATAAGGCTTTTACAAAGGATACCCGAAAACAAGATTTGGAAGAGGGCAAGACGGTTTCCGTTTTCCTGAAAGTGAGATTATTGGATAATACGGAGAAATTCTATGAGCTTCAAGTAACCAGAGAAGCGGAGAAAAAAGATGATAAGGGTGGTGGCTCCGGTGGAGGCGGAAGCACCGGCGGTGGAAGTCATCGTTCACCGGTAAGACCGGATGGTCCTTCAGGCGGCTCTAAGGATGATAAGAAAGATGATAAAAAAGACGACAAGAATAAGCAGGACGACAAGAAGAAGGAAGAAATAAAGGACAACAAAGTGCCGCAAGCACAACAACCTTTGACTCCGAATGTCAGCAACAAGATTTCAACCAAACTTACTATCGGTAAAAAAGCTTACACCGTGATGGCAAATGGAGCACCAAGTCAAAAAATGATGGATGTGGCACCGATAGTTCATCAAGGTCGTACCGTATTGCCGGCGCGAGTGATTTCCGAATTGCTGGGCGTGGAAGTAAAATATGACCAAAAAACAAAGACCGCAACTTTCATCTATCAGGGAACAGGAAAAGTACAGTTGACACTTGGACAAAAAATGATGACGGTTAACGGTCAAAAAGTGGCTCTTTCCGGAGAGGTTATTTCGAAAGACGGTCGCGTATTGCTACCGCTTAGAGATATTCAAAAAGCATTCTCGGGAATCGGATTGCAAGCAAGTCTGACATGGGATGCGGCGACAAAAACCGTTTCAATTGAAAAATAACATCATCATAAATAACAAAAAGGACAGTCCATCTCGGGCTGTCCTTTCAATTGTAATACTAAAACCTATCAAAAAAACAGAGTTATCAACAATTTGTATTTTGAATAACTGTTATTTGTTTTTCACCTTGTAGGGAGCGGTGACCCCACCGTTCCGCCGTTCCATAGGAACGGAAAAAGAATAATTTTTCTGTAGTGTATTAGGTATTAGCATAAAATTATAACTGTTGCCTTATGATTGAGCGTTTTCGTCCGTTGGTCGAGCAAGTGCCTTTTTCGGTTGAAGGTTGAGCAGTATCACGCCGGCGCCGACGAAGCTCAGAATAAATACCAGTGCGATTATAATCGAAATGATAATCATCGCCGGATTGGTTTGCGCCATCAGTTGTGCCTCGATCATTTCCGGAGACATATCCTGCTGCGGCATTTGGAGAGTCTTCATCAATTTGTCCTGATAATATAGCAGCAAAACGGAGACGCTGTTGTTCAAGAAATGCATCAGGCTCGATGTCAATATGCTGCCGGATTTGTGCATCGAATAGTTGAGCGCAAATCCCAAAATGGCGGTTGTAAAGAATTTGATTAAGCTCATGTGGTAGATTCCAAAGAAAACCGAAACGATGAGCATGGCGATATACGGTCGCATTTTTTGACGAAATGCAGAGTACATAAAACCGCGGAAGAAAACTTCTTCACAGATTGCCGGTGCAATCGCGACAACGATTATTAAAGACAGAAGACTTTTACCTCGGAACAATTCTTCAATCATTTCGATGGATTCAAAACTCTCCGGAAAGATTTTTTGCAGTCCCGCCGAAATCAATATCACGAAGAACAAGGTACCGAGCCACAAAAAGATGGAGCCGACCACATGTGCGAAACGCGGCATTTTGACGGGGAACATCTTTTTGATGTCAAATTTTGCATAGAGTGCGTAGCCGATTGCCAAAGCGAGTATGCTTATTTGGATGCTGAGCAGTCCCCAAAATCCGAATTTTAATTGGAAGAAGGAGCCTACGAAAATCAGCGCCATAAAGCCGATGGTGAGCAAGAAGACGGCTTCGCTGATTGTCGGCAATCCGCCGGCTTTGATATTGTCTCTGGATTCGAAGATTCGGAAGAACTTGCTGTCCTCGCCGAAGAGAATGTCCTCGCGCTCAAACATTTTATACATCAGCGCGACGGAGAGAAATCCGAATGCCATATTGCTGGCAAGTACGATGCCGATCAGTGCGATGTCGTATTCAAAAATCAGAATCGATTTTATGAGCAGAACGACATTGACGATTGGAATGACCGCGGTATATAGGCTCAGGTCAAGATTCGGTATGAATCCGATATAGGAAACCAAGATGGTAATCAGCATAATCGGCGTCGCATACAGCCCCGCTTCTTTCGGATTTTGTGCGCTTGAAAAAATTGCCAAAGTGATCGCGGATATAAAAATCGCGAACAGCACGACGCACAAAAACATAATGAGTACAGCGGGCAGGAAGCTTGTCAAATTGATTTGCATAGCCGACTTGTCCGGCGCCATCATATTGACGAGCGAATACATGTAGGCGCCCATCAGTCCGATGGAAAGGAAATTGAGCAAAACGGATATGCTTGCCATTGTCGCTACGGCTGAAAATTTGCCGGTAATGATTTCTTTACGAGTGACCGGGAATGAAAAAGTGGTTTCCAGCGTACCGCGCTCTTTTTCGCCGGCGGTTGTGTCGATGGCGGTGTGCGATGCCCCGTTGACCAATCCCATAATAAGAAGAAGCGGGATGATTCCGCCGAGCACGCTGCCGATGGATTGCTCTTTGGTGGCATGGTTGACTTCCTCGATGTCGATGAGATTCCAAATTTTGTCATATTCCACACCGAGCTCCTGCAACTTTTCGATTCGAAGTTCTTCTTTATAATCGCCCAATCGTTCCTGTATATAATCGGATACGGTGCTCGAATTGACATTGGAGGAAACGAAATTGATTTTGTAAATCGGATTTTCGCCGCTCGAATTTTTTACTTCGATATAGGCATCGATATTTTTGTCTTTCAAATCTTGGCTCGGATTTTCGGAATCGACAATCTCAATATGAAGTTCATCGGAATTCATTGCCATCTGCGAAGGCATTTCGCCCGGCACGATATCTTTTTTATTTTCGATTTTGGAATCCTTCTTGCTATCTTCTTTTTTATTAGATGAAGAATCCGTTTTTTCGTCCGCCATCGTAGCGGAAAGAATGTCCTTAAAAGTCGCAGTTACTTTTTTGTCCGCAACAATTGCGATTTGATAGGTCTGCTCATTGAGCGAGCTCTGTACGGACATCATGATTTGCGATGCCAAAATCGTAATCAGCGGATAGAGAATGACGGGAATGAAAATATTCATAAAAACCGTCTTTTTATCACGCAAAATGGCGAGCATTTCGTTTTTGTATAATGTCAGGATTGTTCTTTTGTTCATTATGCCTCCTCGCTTTTCTCGGATAAAACTATGAATGCATCACGAAGATTGCTTGTGTCGGAAAGTGCTTTGATTTCATCCGGTGTTCCGTATGAGATGATTTTTCCTTGATGAATCATCAATATTTTGTCGCAGAGATATTCCGCCTCTTCCATATAATGAGTCGAATACAGAATGGCTTTGCCGCGGTTGCGCTCGTTTTTCATAAATTCGATGATGGCGCGGCTGGCGATGACATCCAGTCCCAAAGTCGGCTCGTCAAAAATATAGTTCAGCGGGTCATGCATCAGGCAGCGAGCGATATTGGAGCGCTGCATCTGACCGGTCGAAAGTTTGTCGATTTTATTATCTGCAAAAGCACTCATATCCAAAAGCTTTATGATTTCCTCGGAGCGCTCGTCGATTTGCGATTCTTCATAGCCGTACAATTTTCCAACCATCTGCATCAACTCTCTAGGAGTGATGTGCTTAAACAGTTTCGTGTTGGCGGAAAGATAGCCGATGTTTCGGCGCGCGGTCTGCGAATCTTGCGCGATGAGATTTTCTTTGGTTGAAATCTCCACCTCGCCGCCGCTTGCGGTCATCACATTGCTCAAAATTCGGAGCAGGGTTGTTTTTCCGGCGCCGTTGGGACCCAATATCCCGAGAATCTCGCCGTCTTTGGCTTCAAATCCGATATTTTGTATCGCATAAAAATTCTCTTTGGTCTTTCCCTTTTTTCCAAACAGCGAAAAACCCGTTTTTTTCTTCTCTCTGGGAATTTGTCGCTCAAACTCTTTGCTGATATTGTTACATCTGATCATAAATATCCTTTCTTTGTATCGTTCATCATTTCTTTCGTCGAATATCCGCATATTTTTATCGTTCTCAAAAGTTTTTTGTGCTGAACTCTTTGCTCTCACCACTTTATAACGATACGGGGTAAAAATAAAAATACAAATCAAATTTTATTGTTTGAGAATCGATAATATGGTTATAATAAGAATGTTTGGTTGTAGAAAATTTGTTGCAAGCAGTAGCTTGCAAATTTTTTGTCCATTTTTTCGTTACGGCTTGAAGCCGAATCTTAAAACGACTTATAGGGACAACGCATTTTCAAAAGTTTCCATTATATAGGAAATGAAAATATTTTCCATGCAGTATGTGAAAATATCTTTCGCAAAAACTTCCTTTTATATAGGGCAAAACATTCGTCATAAATTCATATTAAAAATGTTTTGAGAACAACTTCTATTGAGAAGGACTCGAAAACATATTATTATGAGATGCACACAATCTTTATAAAAAAGCTTCCTTATTATAGGACTAAGAAATCGCTATGGTAATAATAAAAAATTACTTTGCAAAAAAGCTTCCTATTATATAGAAAAATATAAGGAATTTTTATTTCATATCGAAATATTATTGAGAAAGATTTTTTGTGTGCTATGTATATAGTACAGTTACCGAGAGGAAATGTCAAGAAATTAAGCAAAAGCAATTTGTGAATTAAAATCGAGCAGGATTTTGCGGGGTAGAGAAAAAGTAAATCGAGAATTTTATTTGGAAACGGATAGAAAGAATCGCGCTAAGAAAACACAGCTTTTCATTCGAGACCGGAAGGTCGATTCGAAAACGAAGAGATATGTATAGGGTAGAAAAGACTGTAACAGCAATCGAAGTTTGTAAACAAGATTGATAGCAATGAGCTTTTTAATTCGTAATTGGGAATAATGACGAGTTTCAAGAGTAATATCGGCAAAAACTTTTAATTCAAATGGGATGTCAACCGCGCCGGATGAAACGAAAAATGAAATTCAAAATTGGAAACGAATTTCTCGAAAAAAATTTCAAGAAAAAAATGTTCCACGAAAGTTTTCTCCGAGAATAATGATTTTGTAACTGTCATAAAATTCTTTGGAATGGTTGTAAACAGTAAAACTCAACTGTGAAACAGTCGTAACGGTTACGATAACGGAATTACGAACTTCAAAAATAAAAGTTACAAATTGTAAAAAAATATGTTGACGAAAGCGAAAAATGTGGTATACTAATCTTGTGAAACAATAAAAAATGAATTTTGATTTAAGAAATCTTCTTAAAAAGTATCGATAGAAAGAGTAAATATGTATTTCAACGCGGGAAGTTATGATATCATTGTCGTGGGTGCGGGGCACGCGGGCTGTGAGGCTGCGCTGGCATCGGCTCGACTTGGTAAAAAAACACTTCTGATTACGCTGAGCCTGGACACGATTGCACATATGCCATGCAATCCGGCAATCGGTGGGACAGGCAAGAGCCAACTGGTTCGCGAATTGGACGCCTTGGGTGGCCAAATGGGAATAAATATCGACAAGACATTTATTCAGTCGCGAACATTAAATGCATCCAAAGGGCCGGCGGTACAATCGGTAAGAGCGCAAGCTGATAAAAATCTTTATCATATAGAAATGAAGAAGGTGCTTGAGCACCAGGAAAATTTACAGATGGTGATGGATGAAGTGACGGAGCTTATCCATGACGACAGGGTGGTAAAAGGCGTACGAACTTTACAACTTTGCGAATACTATGCAAAAAAAGTAATTCTTTGTACCGGTGTTTTTCTGGAAGGAAGAATCTATATGGGGGAGGTCAATTTCCCATCGGGGCCGCTCGGACAGCCGAGTGCGCAATTTCTTTCAAAAAGTTTACACGAATTGGAGCTTCCGCTTCGGAAGTTCAAAACCGGAACTCCGGCGCGAGTTCATGGAGACAGTATTGATTTTTCACAGATGGAAATTCAATACGGTGATGAAAAAATTGTTCCTTTTTCTTTTATGACGGAAGAAATTAAGGATAAGGAGCAGGTTGTATGCTATCTGACAAGAACCAGAGAGGATACCCATTCGGTAATTCGACAAAATCTCGCTCGCTCGGCGGTGTATGGCGGTATGATTGATTCAAGAGGGCCGCGCTACTGTCCGTCGATTGAAGATAAGGTCGTTCGATTCCCGGATAAAGCAACTCACCAATTCTTTGTGGAGCCGGAAGGGCTGGACACGAAAGAATATTATATACAGGGTTTTTCTTCTTCGCTTCCGTATGAGGTTCAATTAAAAATGTATCATACGGTAATCGGATTGGAGAATGCGCAGCTGATGCGTCCGGCGTATGCGATTGAATATGATTGCATCGACCCGATGCATTTGGAATTGTCGCTGAAAGTCACTTCGGTGGAAAATCTTTACAGCGCGGGTCAGTTTAATGGAACAAGCGGTTATGAAGAAGCCGCTGCGCAAGGTTTGATGGCTGCCGTCAATGCCGCTCGAAGTATCGACGGTTTGGAGCCGATTGTTTTGGATCGTGCAACCGCATATATCGGCGTGTTGATTGACGATTTGGTTACCAAAGGAACGAATGAGCCGTATCGGATGATGACATCGCGAGCGGAATATCGACTTTTGCTACGACAGGACAATGCGGATCTTCGATTGACACAGCTGGGGAGAGAAATCGGTTTGGTGAGTGACGAAAGATATGAGGCTTTTCTTCAGAAGAAAGAGCAAATTGAGCTTGAGATGGAGCGTCTTAAAAATGAAAAAATCAAACCTTCCGAAGCGGATGAGTTTTTGGAAGAAAGAAATTTGGCGCCGCTCGGACGCACGATGACGCTGTATGATTTTCTCAAAAGACCGGAAGCGAGTTACGATTTGCTGAAAGAGCTCGGCAAATATGACGGCTCACTCAACTTTCAAGTGGAAGAACAATGTCAGATTCAAGTCAAATACGAAGGCTATATCAAAAAGCAGATTCAACAGGTCGAAGCCTTTAACAAATTGGAGAAAAGAAAAATTCCGAAGGACTTCGATTATAATCTGATTTCCGGCTTGCGATTGGAAGCAAAACAAAAGCTGGATGAAGTCCGACCGATCAATATCGGACAGGCGAGCCGAATTTCAGGAGTTTCGCCGGCGGATATTTCGGTGCTTCTCGTATTTTTGCAAGCATATAACAAAAGCAATGCGCCAACAATGGAAGATTATGAATAATTGGCTATAAAAATTAGTAATCGCAGGTTACTAATTTTTAGTGGACCTCGCGGTTATTTTTTTATAAGTTAAGAGTTATAAAATGATTACGAAATAGAAAAGTACATTTTGAATACTAATCAAAATATAACTACAAAGGGTTGTTGTTTGAAGGGAGATGTGAGCAATATTTTTGACAATAATACGGAAGATATGTCAAGAAACTTTGAAGCGTTCGGCAGTAACAATTCAAAGATTGCGATTGGAAATCTGGATTACATCGGAGAAAAGATTTCGGTTTTCTCGGTGTCGGATTTTATAAAAAAGGAAGAAGTGGTCGGCACCATCCGGATTGAATCGAAAGTTAATTACGAAGAAGTCTATAGTGCGTTGGTCGACAGAATCGAAGGCAATAAAATCTTTTTGTTTTCGCTTCGAAATATCAGCGATGAGTTGAAAGAAGATATCAAAATCGATTATTCGCGCATCATAGAAATAAAATGTAAGAGAGATGAAGAAGAAAAAACCATTGAAGCAAGAATGATGGACATAAGCAGTGGGGGTATCGGCTTTACCGCAAAAGAAACTTTCGAAGTCGGAGAAATCTTAAAGGTGGACACGAAAATTTCGGAGATTGGATTCGAGCCAAATATAAAGATACTTAGACGGGAAAAAATGGGAAGGCTTCTAAAATACGGATGTCGATTCGTGGACTTGTCTCTTCAGGAAGAAAGTAAAATACGAAAAGCGGTGTATCAGTTACAGATTAAAGTGCATCGTACGAAAGTTCGATAGGGGGAGTTATGAAAAGTATTTTTAACAACAGCATCAAGTTAACGCAAAAGACATTGGATTTTCTTTGGAAAAGACAAGGCATCATCGCCAATAATATTGCCAATCAGGACACACCGAATTACAAGGCGAAGCTGTTGACCTTTGAAGAAAGCGTTCAGAGCCAAATCGAGAATGTCGGTAAAAAGAAAAATGCAAAAAATTACAGTCGGGCGATTGATCGAATCAACATGGAAGTTGAAGAAAACAATTCAGGCTCCAATCGAATGGACGGCAACAATGTAAGTCCGGACGCCGAATATGCGGAGCTGGCAAGAACGGGATTACAATATCAATATGCGCTTCGGGCAATCAATGATGAGTTCATGAGAATACGAAGTGTTATCAAAGGTCAGTAAGGAGGCGGACGATGTTTATTAAACCAATGCATGCGGTGGAGTCAATCGGGCAGCTTGACAAAATCGGGAAAGCGCAGGAAGCGGAAAAAAGCGGCTCGATGTTTGAAGATGTTTTTCGACAGGCGATTGAAAATGTAAAACAGACGGATAAGGAATTGCAGATGGAACAATATCTGCTGGCAAGCGGCCAAAGCGACGATCTTCACAATCTGACGATTGCATCGACCAAAGCCCAACTGTCCATCGATTTGATGGTGCAACTGAGAAACAAAGCAATGGAAGCATATAATGAGATGATGAGAATAAATCTATAAGTTGACAAGGGGTAGTTAATTGTGAATGAAAAGGTCAAGTTTTATTTGGACAAAGCAAAGGATGTGCTTGACGGCATCAGTAGCAAACGAAAAAAACAAATCGCAGCGCTGATTCTGCTGATTGTTTTGATATCGGTCGGTACTGCAGTCTATCTCAACAAAGTGGCCTACAATGTTCTATTCACCGGACTGAACGAGCAGGAAGCGAGCGAGATTATCGGAAAGTTACAGTCCAAGGGGGTCAGTTATAAATATCAGGATGGCGGAAAAATCTTGGTAGATTCCAAAGAAGAAGAGCGCATCAAAGCGGAACTGGTATATGAAGGGTATCCAAAGAGCGGATTCACCTACGATATATTCAAAAACAATATTGATTTAATGACAACGGATTTTGAAAAAAATAATTATAAATTATTTGAACTTCAAGACCGAATCGGAGCCACCATTCGATTGTTCGACGGCGTGAAGGATGCCAAAGTAACGATTGCGCTGGGCGAGGACAGACGATATGTGCTGGATGCGAACCAGAAAACGCAGGCGAGCGCATCGGTTGTCGTCATTATGAATGACAAGGGTTCTCCGACACCGGAGCAGGTGAAAGGAATTCAGCGACTGGTCTCCAAAAGTATTCCGCAGCTGGACATCGCGAATGTGGCGGTGTTGGACGGCGAAGGCAATGATGTTTCGCAAAAGGATTCATTGCAATCGGAGTTGGCAAAACTTCGCTCCGAGTTTGAAACGCAAATTGAAAACTCGGTGAAGTCGAAAGTTATCAATGTATTGTCTCCTTTCTACGGCGAAGACAATGTGCGAGTATCTGTAAAAGCGAAAGTGGATATGAACAAAAAAATTCGCGAAACCATCAACTACTCGTTGCCGGAGCTTCAAAAGGAAGAACAACAAAAAACTCCGCAAGCGGAAGGCGAACAAAATCAGGCGAATGAAGAAAATCAAGAGAATAAAGAAAAGACAAATCTCAGAGGAATTCCGTCTCGTGAATCCATCAATCAGGAAGTAACGAGAGACCCGAAGCAGCAGGGAGGCGTCGCGGGAACGGAATCCAATGCGGATGTGCCGATTTACGGCTCCATCAATATCAACGGAAATGAGCAACACATCATCAATCAAAACGATATCGACTATCTGGTGAATCAAATCAAAGAGCAGACTCAGGTGGATAGCGGAATTATAGAGGACATGATGATTTCAGTATCGCTCAACACCAACGGCAGTCCGGGAATCGCCAAAGAAGATGTCATCAATCTGGTCGGAAATGCGGCAGGGATTGCCAAAGAAAATCAGACGAGCAAAATTACGGTGGTCACCGGTTCATTCTACGATCCGAATGCGGAACAGGTAGCACCTCCGGAGCCTCAGAGTCCTTTAGACCAGTATAAGATATGGATTATCGGCGGAGCGGCGGCATTCATATTCGCTTTGTTGATGACCATCATCGTGTCCGTTATTCTTCGCAAAAAGCGTAAAAAGAAAATGGCGGCACTGCAAGTCGGTTCTCAACCGAGAGTGGTTTATGAAAATGAGCAGGAAGCGGAGCCGGAGATTATCAGCATCAAAAATGAAAAAACATTGGAGCTTCGAAATAATATTCGAGACTTTGCAATGGACAATCCGGAAATTTCGGCGCAGCTGCTTCGTTCATGGCTAAGAGGGGAGGGCGAAGATGAATAAATTATCGGCACCGCAAAGAGCGGCGGCGGTCATCGTCTCGCTCGGCGTGGATAAAGCATCCAAAATCTACAAATACCTTTCCGAAGACGACATTGAGCAGCTGACGATTGAGATTGCGAAGCTGGGATATGTGTCGGTCGAGGACACCGAAGAAGTGTTGGACGATTTTTACAAAATGTGTTTGACACAAAAGGTCGTGACCGAAGGCGGAATGGAATATGCAAGAACGGTATTGGAATCCGCTTTTGATGAGCAGACCGCAAATCAGTTGCTCGACAAAGCGACCAAGAGTTTGAAAATAAAATCCTTCGATTATATTCGTAAGGCGGACAGCAAAAACCTGTTCTCCGTATTGCAGCATGAAAGACCACAGGTTATTGCACTAGTGCTATCCTATGTGGATGCACGCAACACCGCGGCGGTCATTGCGGAATTGCCGGAGACCAAAAAAATTGAGGTTGTCGAGCGAATTGCCAAAATGGAGAGTGCATCACCGGAGGCGATTAAAATTGTCGAAAGTGAATTGAAGAAGCGATTCTCATCGGTGCTGACATCGGATTACACAAGAATCGGCGGAATCGACTTTATCGCCGATGTAATGAACAATATCGACCGAAGCAACGAGCGATATATCTTTGATGAATTGGGAGAGCGGGATCACGAATTGGCGGATACGATTCGAAAGAAAATGTTCGTATTCGAGGACATCATCAACTTGGACGCACGATCCATTCAGATATTTGTTCGAGAGTGCGAAGTCAAGGATTTGGTATATGCACTCAAAGGCTCCAATCCGGAAGTCAACGCGCTCATCTTTGCCAATATGTCCAGTCGAATGGCGGAGAATATCAAGGACGAGCTGGAAATTACAACCAACTTACGCCTAAAGGATGTCGAAGAAGCACAACAGCGTGTGGTAGCGGTCATCAGACGATTGGAAGAAGAAGGACAGATTGTGATTTCCAAAGGTGGAAAGGACGATATCATTGTTTAATCTGATAAAAAAAGCAAATACCGACGCCCATATCATCAGCTACGATGTGTTGCAAGGTTTTGATGACATTGAAGAAAAGGTCGAGGTCGAAGAAACCGAAGAATACGGTATGGAAGAGCTCTCCGAGAAAAAGCAACGATTGCTGGATGAAATCAAAAAATTGGAAGAGCAGGCGGAAATCATCCTGCAAGATGCCGAAATTGTGGCGCAGGAGCTCAAGGATGAAGCGAGTAAGCAAGGTTATGAAGCGGGATATCAAAAAGGCTACAGCGACGGCTCGGATAAAGGATTTGAAGAAGCCCTGCAAGAAGGAACACGACAGGTACGACGAGAGAGCAATGAGCTTTTGAGCGATTTGAAAAGAATTCTTGAGCATACCGAAGAGAAAAAACAGGACATTCTCAACCGATATCAAGAGGATTTGAAAGACATCGCCATTTCGGTGGCGGAAAAAGTCGTTCATGTCAGTCTCAAGTCGAGCGGCGATATCATCAAGCGAATGATACTTTCGGCAACGGAAGGAATGCAGAGCAGAGAGTGGGCGAAAATCTATATTTCAAAAACGGATTCACAGCTAATGGTGCAAGGCGACACCAACTTGTTGGAAGAAATTTCCTATCTGTCCGACCATATCAAAATTATTGTGATGGAAGGCGAAGTGGCGGGAACCTGCATCATCGAATTGCCGGACAAGGTGCTCGATGCAAGTGCGAACACACAGATTGCAAATATTCGAGAAATCCTAAGCTCCGGACGAATTTAGGTGCATTATGTATAAAGATATCATCAAACGAATTGCCAATATCGAAACCGTAAGTCATATCGGGAAAATCGAAAACATCGTCGGCATGGCGATTGAGGCATCGGGTGACAAAGCGACCATCGGCGATATCGGAATGATATATTCCGAGAGTATGGACAAACATATTCCCGCCGAAGTCGTCGGATTTAAAGAAAATAAAATTCTGCTGATGCCGTATGAAAATATCAGCGGAATCTCATCCGGAAGTTTTATTCGCAACACCGGAAACCGATTGAAGATTCCGGTTGGCGAAGGGCTGAAAGGAAAAGTGATTGACGCGATGGGAAATCCCATCGATGTCGGCGTGAGCTTCAAGGCGGAAGGACATCGCTATGTAGACAGCAAATATACCAATCCGCTGACCAGACCGCCCATTCAGGAGAAATTGGAGTTCGGAGTCAAAGCCATCGACGGGATTTTGACCATCGGAAAAGGACAGAGGGTCGGAATTTTTGCAGGCTCCGGAGTTGGAAAAAGTACACTCTTGGGAATGATTGCCAAAAATGTAAAGGCGGACATCAATGTGATTGCACTCGTCGGAGAGCGGGGGCGTGAGGTTCGGGAATTCATCGAAAAGGACTTGGGACCTGAAGGCTTGGCGAGGTCGATACTCGTGGTAGCGACATCCGACCAGCCGGCGATGCTTCGACTCAAATGCCCGATGGTTGCAACCGCGATTGCCGAATATTTCAAAGACCAAGGAAAAGATGTTCTTCTGATGATGGACTCGCTCACTCGATTTGCGATGGCACAGCGGGAAATCGGATTGGCGATTGGCGAGCCGCCGATTGCGAGAGGATATACTCCTTCCATCTACGCAGAAATGCCGAAGCTTCTGGAGCGCTCGGGGAAATTTGAAAACGGCTCCATCACCGGCGTATATACGGTTTTGGTTGAAGGGGATGACACCAATGAGCCGATTGCCGATATCGTGCGAGGAATACTCGACGGGCATATCGTTTTGTCAAGACGATTGGCAAATGAAAATCACTTCCCGGCAATCGACATCAACGCGAGCATATCGCGATTGATGAGCACCATCGCCGACAAAGAGCATCAGATGCTCGCATCCAAACTGAGAGATATCTCATCCATCTACGAAAAGAATTTGGATTTGATTTCCATCGGAGCATATAAATCCGGCAGCAATCCGAAATTGGATGATGCCATTTCAAAAATTGATAAAATCAACAGCTTTTTAAAGCAAGGGGTCAGCGAGAGCTTTACGATGCAGCAGACGCTCGAAATGCTCGCTGATATTTTAGGGGATTAGAATTATATATTAGTTATGATTAAATCATAGAATGGGGATAAAAATGAAAAAGTTTATTTTTCCGTTGGACACCGTACTCGGATATAAAGAAAGAATACTCGACAGCAAACAGGGCGAGCATGGAAAAGCAATCAATGCGGTGAAGGAGCAGGAAGAAATCATCGTCAAGTTGCAAAAAGAATTCAGCGAATGCAATGTCAAGTTCAGAGAAAGAAGCATTCACGGCTTGACGGCGATTGAGGCGATCGGATTTGAATCGTATATGAAATTTTTAGGGGAGCGAATCAAAAAAGAAAATGACCGATTGGACGAGCTGAAAAAATTTGAAGAACTCAAACGCTCCGAAGTGGTTGAAGCGAAGATGGAAACTTCCACAATCGAAAGACTTAAAGAAAAGAAGCAAAAAGAATACAGCAAATTGGAGCAAAAAAGCCAAGAGCTATTTATTGAGGAATTTGTTTCAAACAAAATGCTCTCAAATTAATAGAAAGTTGATTGAAAGGAGGTGAGAAGATGAAGATAACGGACAAAATGATGAATCTGCAGACGCAAAACAAAACGGTTAGCAGGGAAGCAAACACGAAGTTTAGGGATATGATGCAGGCGATTGAAGCAGGCAGGGAAGCAAATGTAGGGCGCAAGGATGCAACCAAAGAAATGAGCAAGGAGGCAAAGAGCAAGGAAGCCGCAGTCAAGGATGACGATACGGACAAGGAAGTCGAGAGCAAGGATGCGACTGTCAAGGATGAGAATGTAGACAGGGAAGTCGAGAGCAAGGATGCGGACAGGGAAGTCAAGGTAAAGGATGACAAAATAGGCAAGGAAGTCATTTCATTAAGCAAGGATGCGACTGTCAAGGATGAGAATGTAGACAGGGAAGTCAAAAGCAAGGACGCGGACAGGGAAGTCGAGGTCAAGGATGACAAATCACACAGGGAAGTGGAAGTCAAGGATGAAAATATAGACAGGGAAGTCGTGCCAATCGTAACAGGATGGCAAACGGCACAGAGTCAAATGACGCAAGGAAGCGAGCGCAGGGATGCGGCGGCAAAGCATGAGCGAATTGCAAGCGATACCGATTTACAAAAGAAGCTTGACAATGCACTGATGTTGAAACCGGAAATCAAGACGATAAGCAAGGAAGCGAGTATTGCCGATTTGAAAAAAGAAATCAAAACGGCGACCGGCAAGGAAGTCGAAATCACTTTTGAAAAGGAATTCAAAAAAGAAATTTATCAGCCGATCATATCACCGCAAGGAAGCGAAATGCCGGAAACGGAAAAAATTTATATCAAAGTAGCGGAGCCGGAGCAATTGGCACCGAAATTGGTCGAAGAGCTGAATGAAAAAATTCAAATCATCCAAACCGATGAAAAAAGCTATGAGATTGAGCTTGACCCGAAAAATTTGGGAAAAATTTTGGTCAAGGTAAGTTTCAACAAAGGAGAGACGGCGTTGGAAATGCATTTCAGCAGCAAAAAGACGATGGAGCTGATGGAAAAGCACATCGACCATCTGAGTGAAAATATCCACGGCGGCAAAACGACGACTGTCAATGTGCAGCTCGCCGAGCAGGGAAGCGATGATTATTTGCAGCAGCAGGGAGGCGAAGGTCAGGGACGACAGCAGAATAATCAAAAACAGGAACAAAGAAAAAGCGATGAATTCATCCATCAGATGAAGCAGACTTTGAAAGAACAAGGTTTTGCGATTGGATAATTCAGGAAAGGAGAACTATGGCAGTAGAATTGATGGGCAACTATGGGAAAGATTATGCGAAGACATCCGAAGTCGGAAAGATAAAACAAAACAGCAAATCGAATACCAAGACGACGCTCGAGCTCAATGACTTTCTAAAGTTGATGGCGGCGCAGCTCAGAAATCAGGACATGAACAGTCCGCTGAACGAATCCGAAATGATGGCGCAGATGGCACAGATGGCAACTATGCAAGCGATGACGACGATGACGGATGTAGCGGCAACCACATACAGCGCTTCGTTGGTGGGAAAAGAAGTTACACTGGCACAGATTGATGAGGACAATAAAGTTCAGCAATTGATTGGTAAGGTAACGGGAGCCGGACTGTATAATGGAAAGCAGGTTATTTTCGTCGGAGGAAAAAGCTATAATCTGAGTCAAATTATGGCGGTCGGTGAATTGCCGGATTCCGAAAATGCAATTCGCGTGGACGAAAAAGGAAATGAAATCAAAGGCGGGAAAAAAGCAAACGGAGAAATCGGTTCAAAAACCGCACATTTAGGAGAAAACGGACCGAAACCGATGTCGGATTTGGAAAGAAAGTTGGGATACAATCCGTTCGCACCGGTCGGAGAAGAAAACGGAGAAAACCAACCGCCGGAAAACAAAGTGGAAGACAAACCACCGGTAGATGGTTCCGAACAAGTAGGGGAAAAACCGGAGACAGAGGGGAATATTGTCGAAGGAAGTGATACCGTTGGAAATTAACCAGATGAAAATTAACGCACTGAACAATCATCAGATCCAAAATCGAATTCTTCAGCAAAGCAAAGAGAACAGTTTTTCAAAATTATTAAATGAGAAATTGGAGAACAGGGAAGTTCGATTCTCAAAACATGCGATGGAGCGCGCTGCACAAAGAGGAATTCCGATTGAAAACAGCTTGGTGCGTGATATCAGTTCGGCCGTTGACAAAGCGAGAGCGAAGGGGATAAAAGATGTTGTCGTTATCGGCAAGCAAGGCGCTTTTGTCGTCAATGTGACCAACAGCACAGTGATAACTTCCATGGACACCATGGAAATGAAAAATAATATTTTTACAAATATAGATGGAGCTGTCATGATATAGCCGGACCGCGAAGGAGGCTATGGAGTGTGCGGACCGGTACGCTCCACCTAAGACAGCAGAGAGGGATAATATGATTAAATCAATGTTTTCCGGAGTATCCGGATTAAGATCGCATCAATCAAAGATGGATGTAATCGGTAACAATATCGCGAATGTCAACACCTATGGATTTAAAGCGGCAAGAGCGACTTTCAAAGAATCCATTTATCAAACAATGTCAGGTTCCAGCAACGGTTCCAAAACATTCGGGGGAAAGAATGCATCTCAGGTCGGATACGGCTCACAGATTGCATCGGTGGATTTGCTCTTTACGGCAGGTTCTTACGCACCGACCGATTCGCCGACGGATGTCATGATTGACGGACAGGGACTTTTCATGGTCGGTAAAAAAGATACCGTCGGGCAAGCAGGTCATGTCAAAAATGCAACCGATAATGATAAGGGCGAAATCGACAAATTGTTTTTATCCAGAGTGGGAGATTTCAAACTCGATGGAGAAGGATATCTGGTAGATTCGAACGGATATGTCGTGTACGGATTCGTCAATGAAAATACGGCGACCGATCCTTTTGCTCCTAATTTAGAGCAATTGAAACCGATTCGAATTCAAAACAAAACAGGAAATTACGATGCGGAAGCGACGGAGCGATTGAATGTGGCGAGCATCAGTATCGACAGCAACGGTAGCGTTCTTGGAATCGATGCGACCACCAACAAGTCGGTAGTTATCGGAAAGATTGCGATCGCGAATGTGCCGAATGCCAATGCGCTTGAAAAAAGTCAGGGACCATACTATAAGGCGTTAAAGAATGTCGGAAAAGTAAGAGCCTTTGAAGCGGGGCAAGGCGGAACCGGACAGGTGATGTCCAACGGTTTGGAGATGGCGAATGTGGACTTGGCGAGAGAGTTTTCAGATATGATTACGACTCAAAGGGGATTCCAAGCGAATACGAGAATCATCACCGTATCCGACCAAATGCTGGAAGAGATCATGTCTATTAAGAGATAAAAAAAGGGAGAGCAATCTCCCTTGATGGAAAGGGGAAAGAAATGATTAAGCTGACAAAGCTGAATGACGAGCGTTTTGCACTCAACTGCAACCACATCGTTACAATTGATATTATTCCTGAATCCAAAATCACGCTGATTAACAAAGAGTTCTACATCGTCAAAGAAAGCCTTGACGAGATAATTGACAAAATCGTAGAGCATAAACAAAAGGTAAACAAAAGAACTTAATTGGAGGGAAAATGGATATTTCAACCATAATAGGAATACTACTTGGTACGATACTGATTATCAACGGAATTCAATTTCAAAATATCAAAAACTTCATCGACATTCCGAGTATCGTCATCGTAATCGGTGGTACGCTGGCAGGATTGATTGCAAGCTTTCCCCTAAGTACATTCAAGGAAATTCCTAAACATATCAAGATTATTCTAAACGGAAAGGGATATGACCCCAACGAGTGCATTGAAAAGATGGTGGAGCTGGCGCAGATTGCGAGAAAAAACGGCTTGCTTTCATTAGAAGAAAAATCCAATGAGATTACCGAACCCTTTTTCAAAAGCTCTCTGATGATGATTGTCGATGTGCCCGATTCGGAAAAAATCAAAGAGATACTCACCGAAGAGTTGGCTTATTTGGATGATCGTCATGCCAAATCCGTTGCACTCTATGATACGGGGGAGGCGATATCGCCGGCATTCGGTATGGTCGGAACCCTGATTGGACTTATCAACATGCTGAAGAATATGGACCCGTCGGGCGGTGGCGAAAGTACGATCGGACAGGATATGTCGGTCGCATTGATTACCACTTTCTATGGAACCGTACTTGCAAACCTGATTTTTGCGCCATTGGCAAAAAAGTTGAAACAGCGAAATGAGCAGGAATTGCTCTACAAAAATATTGTTATCGAAGGCGTGCTTTCGATTCAATCGGGCGACAATCCGAAATTCCTGCGAGAGAAATTGCAAACCTATCTGGCATTCAGCAAGCGTAAGAAGGATGCCGGAGAACCGGCAGCCGACAAAGCCTAAGGAGTGAGCTATGAAAAGACGAAGGAGAGAAAGTTCGGGAGGCGGTGCGGCTTGGCTGGCAACCTACTCGGACATGGTAACATTGCTGCTGTGCTTTTTTGTACTGCTTTACTCCATCAGTTCGGTTGACGCGGCGAAGTGGGCGATTGTTGTAAAAAGTTTTAATCCCGATGCGGGAAAGGAAGTTGCGCAGATTATCACCGGAGAGCCTGCGGACGAATCAAAATTTGATTCCACCGATGTGACGGCAAATACGGAGATTGATTCTTTGGAAACTTTGTACTTTGTACTTTCCAAAGAGATAGCCGACCAAAATTTGCAGTCCGATGTTGAGATAAGAAAAGGCGACGGTTTTGCCTTCGTCACTTTCAGAAACAATGTATTTTTTAGCGGAGACAGCTACCAACTGTTGCCGGAGGGCAAAGATGTGTTGGATATATTCACCTCGGTTATCGGGAAAGCGGGCGATGTCATCCAAGAGATTCAGGTGCTGGGACATACTTCTCAAGCATCGCCGAACCAAATCAACGATGTTCATTTTGACCGTTTTCTATCGTCGAACCGAGCGACCGAAGTGCTCGTTTATATTCAGGGGAAGAATGTAATCGACCCTGCCAAACTGGTTTCAAGCTCCTACGGTCAGTTCAGACCGGTCAGCCCTTTCGACACGGCGGAAAATCGAGCGAAGAACCGAAGGGTAGAGATTCTCATCACGGAGAGCGGGGCAGTGGTGAAAGCACTGGATGAATACTATAAAGAAGCTTATCAACAAGGCTAAGGAGGTGAAAAAATGTCAGAAGTATTGTCCCAAAGTCAGATAGACATGCTGTTAAACTCAATGCTTGCCGGTGGCGATGAATCACAGGAGCAGGCGCCGGTTGAGGAAGTAAAACCCATCGAGCAGGAAGAATATCGGAAGTATAATTTTTACAGTCCGAAGAAGTTTACAAGAGATAAACTCAAATTGCTCGACAATGTGTATGACAACTACGCAAGAATGTTGTCTTCCAAACTCAACGGAATCTTTCGCACGAGCTGCGATGTCGAAGTAATCGGTATCGAGGAGCAAAGATATTATGAGTTTTCAAATGCATTGGGCGAAAATGACGTGCTCGGGGTAGTGGGCGTGGGACTAATCGACAACAAGAAGTCTTCACCCATCCTGATGAATGTTTCAACGCAACTTACATTGGCGATGATTGACATGATGATCGGGGGTGGCGACGGTTCCGATGTGGAAGTACCTTTTCAGTATAAATATACAGATGTGGAACTGTCACTCTTTGAAGCATTGTATGTGCACATTGTAAGAAATCTGAAAGATGCTTGGGGAACATTCACCAATGTGGATTTTAATTTTACAAGGCTGGAAAAAAATCCGAGTATGGTGCAGCTCATCGGAGCGGATGAGACGGTGGTCATCGTCGTCATCAATATTCAGCTTGGTGCGACGCAGGGGAAACTCAGCATCTGCATACCGGGAAGCACCTTGTCGGGCATCTTCTCGGAATACGAAAAGATGTTGAAGGAAAGTCAAGGTCAACGCTTAAACAGCGAAGAGGAAGCGGTGATTATGGAAGCGCTTCGCGGCAGCTCATTGGAAATAAAAGTACGCATGGGCAGCTCCAAAATATTGCTCGGCGATGCGTATGAGCTCAAGGTGGGCGACATAATCAATCTGAACAGACCGAAAGACTCCGATGTGTTCTTATTCATCGACGAGAAAGAGCGTTTTACCGGAAAACTGGGTGTTCACAAAAAGAATATGGCGGTTAAAATCAACCGAATGATAGACCAGTAGGGGTGGATGAATGAAGGAAAGAAAAATAGGATTTTTAGATGAGATGGTCGAACTGTCCATCGAAATCGGCAGTGTGAAAAGTACAATTGAAGAAATCCTCGAATTCGGCGACGGAACATTGGTTGTGCTCGACAAATATGCAGGCGACACCGTGGATATATTTGCGAACAACCGATTGATTGCAAGAGGAGATATTATCGTGGTAGATGACAGTTTAGGAATAAAAATAAGAGAGTTAATCTAAAGGAGAGGAAAAATGGCAAAAATATTAGTAGTGGATGATGCGGCGTTTATGAGAATGATGGTAAAGGATACGCTGACAAAAAATGGATATTCGGATTTATATGAAGCGGGCGACGGAGCTCAAGCGGTGGAAATGTACAATGAAGTGAAGCCGGATCTTGTCATTATGGATATTACGATGCCGAATATGGACGGCTTGGAAGCGCTCAAAGCGATTCGCAGTCAAAATCCGCAGGCGCAAATCGTAATGTGTTCCGCGATGGGACAGGAGGCGATGGTAATCGACGCTATCAAATCCGGAGCAAAGGACTTTATTGTAAAACCGTTCAAACCGGATCGTATTATTAAAACCGTAGAACAATTGCTTGGATAGGAGGACTTATGTCATTTCTCAGCTCGCTAAATATCAGTGCATCCGCATTGACGGCACAAAGACAGCGATTGGACATAATCTCGGAGAACATCGCCAATATCGATACCACCCGAACCGAGGGCGGTGGACCTTATCGAAGAAAGATGGTCGTCCTTCGACCCAATGAACAGGACACTTTCAGAAAAGTGCTCAGCAGCAAGATGCAAAAAGCAAAAGGCGGCGTCCATGTGGAAGAAATTGTTGAAGATGAAAGAGATTTCAAGCCGGTATATAATCCGGAGCATCCGGATGCCGACGAAAACGGATATGTGATGATGCCCAATGTCGAGCTCGTCAAAGAGACCATCGATGCGATGTCCGCATCGCGCTCATACGATGCGAATGTCACCGTCTTCAACACGATGAAATTGATGGCGCAAAAAGCATTGGAAGTCGGCAAGTAACCCAAGGGGGAGGAAAAAATGAACCATGAAATTCTAAGCTCAATAGAGATTGACGCGATAGGCGAGATAGTCAATATCAGCCTGGGCTCGTCTGCAACGGCGGTATCCAATATGCTGAATGCAAGGGTGGATATCACTGTGCCGAGGGTTAGGGTAGAATCCTATGAAGAGTTTGAGTTTAAGAATCTGGAGCCTGCAATCGCAGTCACGATTGATTATGTGCAAGGGATTACAGGAAACAACATTATGATTCTCAAGCGAGAAGACATTAAAGTCATCCTTGAGATGTTGATGGGGACAGAGATAGAAGACGAAAACTTTGAACTGGACGAAATATCTCTCAGCGCCGTACGCGAAGTGATGAATCAGATGATGGGAGCATCATCCACCGCGCTGTCGGAACTGATGGGGAGAATGATAAATATTTCGACACCGACAACCTTTGAAGTAAAAGATGCCGAAGATTTTAAAGAAAAACATTTCGAGGTATCATCCAATTTTGTAGTAATTGAATTTGACCTGTCCATCGAGGGCAAGCTCAAAAGTGAATTTATGAATGTCATGCCGATTCACTTGGTCAAAGATATGGTGGCAACCTTTATGCAGGAAATGAATATGGGTGGAGACGATATGCCGGCGCAACCGGTTGAGACGAAATCCGAATCCGCATCGCTCAGTCAGGAGCAGATTGAAGCGATGATGAATGAGTCAAATGAAAGCAAGTCACTCAGTCAAGATGAAATCGAAGCGATGCTTGCCGGAGCGCAGCAGACGGAGAAAATATCGGAACCGGCTTCATCGGGCGGCATGCTCAGTCAGGAAGAGATTGAGAAAATGCTTCGCGAGACTCAGGAGACTCCGGCGAATGCAGCACCGGTTGTGGAAAATACAACACCTGCCGCAGTAAGTCAACCTTCGACTCCGCAGAGTGCTTCGAGCTCCAACTTTGTTCCAAGCGGCGCATTGGAGCCGCGAGTAATCGAGGTCAGAGAGACGCAGCGAATCAACGATACGCTGACCGGTGTACCGAAGCAGGAAAATGTGGATATGCTGATGGATGTTCCGTTGGTGGTATCGGTTGAGATTGGACGAACCAAAAAACCGATTAAGGAAATTTTGGAAATCACGCAGGGATCGCTCATCGTATTGGATAAGATGGCGGGCGACCAGGTGGAAGTTTATGCGAACAATCGTTGCATCGCAAGAGGCGATGTGGTCGTTGTTCATGATAATTTCGGAATACGAGTTACCGAGGTGTTAGGGAAAGGATAGAAAGATGCAGGGAACATTTCCATTGTTGCTTTCCATCGTCATCCTCATTGGTATTTTATATCTTGCCTATTTGGCAAGCAAGTTCTTGGGTGGCGCAACCGCGAGACAGAGCAGCGCAAAGCATATTCGATTGCTGGACAGCATGGCGGTCGGACAGGATAAGGCGATTGCGGCGGTGCGCATCGGAGAAAGACAATTTTTGCTGGGTATCACGCAGGGCGGAATTTCGAATTTGGCGGAGCTGAATGAGGAAGATGTGCAGGCGATGATGGCGGACAGTCCGCCGGAACCCTTGCAGCAAAAATTCTCGGAGATATTTAACAAGTTGAGCAAAAAGTAGCTCACAGTGGGGTAGTTATGGATGCATTGATCAATATAAACGGGGACGGAGTGGAGACGCTGGAGATTTTATTTCTCCTGACATCCGTGTCACTCCTGCCATCCTTACTGGTAATGATGACCAGTTTTACAAGAATCATCATCATACTTTCGTTTTTGCGAAATGCTTTGGGAATTCAGCAGACACCGCCCAATATGGTGTTGGTGGGAATCGCAATCTTTCTGACGCTTTTCATCATGGCACCGGTAACGGACGACATTACGAAAAATGCGTATGAGCCGTACAAGGCGGGGACGATTACACAAAAGCAGGCATTCGAGCGGGCGCAAAAACCGCTTCGAAATTTTATGCTGAAGCAAACGGAAGTCAACACGCTCGATATGTATATGTCGGCAAGCGGTCAAAGCACGCCGGAAAATCCGGATGATATTCCGATGCGTGTGGTCATTCCGGCATTTATGACATCGGAGCTCAAGAGAGCATTCATCATGGGATTTTTACTTTTCATTCCGTTTTTGTTGATTGACATTGTCGTATCCAGTACGCTGATGTCAATGGGGATGATTATGTTACCGCCGGCGATGATTTCGTTGCCGTTTAAGATATTGCTCTTCGTCACGCTGGATGGATGGAATCTTCTCTTTTCAACTCTCATGCGGAGTTTTAATTAAGGAGGCGCGATATGACGAATTCGGAAGTAATCGGCATCATGCAATCGGCGGCGATGGTTGCCGTTAAACTGGCGGCACCGATTTTGCTTTTGTCCATGGGAATCGGCGTTCTCATTTCCATTTTGCAAGCAGCGACGCAAATCAATGAGCAGACCTTGACCTTCGTTCCGAAGCTCATTCTCATTGCAGCGGTTTTACTGTTGACGGGAGGAGCGATGCTGGAACTGCTGCAAGGTTTCAGTCATGAGATTTTCGACTTGATGCTCAAATAGGAGGATGTATGGGACAAACGGACATTCTTCTTTGGACTCTGATATCGATGAGAGTCTCGGGATTTGTCCTGGTCAATCCGATTTTCGGACGACGAGGCATTCCCAATTTAGTGAAGGCGGGACTGATTATGGGGCTGAGCATTTTTTTGTTCACCATGCCTCATCAGGAGACGATTGAAGTCGGCAGCCTGCTGGAATATGTGGTACTTTTGCTTAAAGAATTTGTGCTGGGATATCTGATTGGATTCATCGTTTCGCTTTTTCAATACATCATCGTGTTGGCGGGCGGCATCATCGATTTTCAAATGGGACTTTCGATGGCGACCATCTACGATATGCAATCCAACAGCTCCATCGCATTATCGGCAACGATACTCAACATCATGTTCATGCTCATCTTTTTTGTGATGGACGGGCATCATGCTTTGTTTCAATTGCTGATTGATTTAAGAAAAATAGTGCCCTACGGAACATTGAGTCTTTCCGCGGACGCAAGCGCACATATCCTGAAGCTTTTTGCAGAATGCACATTGCTGGGCGTACAGCTTGCCTTTCCGGTGATAGCACTGGAACTGGTGGGAGAGGCAGGGGTAGGAATTTTGATGAAGACGATACCGCAAATCAATATTTTTGCAGTCAATATTCAGACCAAGATATTGATCGGTTTGATAGCCATCGTATTTTTGATTGCACCGATGGGCGATTTTATCAAAGAGCTGGTGCTGAATATGGTGGAACAACTTCAAACGGTGGTGTCGTTGATGTAAAGGAGAGCTATGGCGGCGGATTCCAAAACCGAAAAAGCCACCCCCAAGAAGAGGCGGGATGAGCGGAAAAAGGGTCATGTCATGATGAGTCGTGATGTCGTGATAGCTTGTTCTCTGCTGGGGGTATTCAGCGCACTGAGATTGTTATCGCCTTTTATCGGCACAAGCATCGGAAGCTTTATGACGAGATATTTTTCGTTGATGGCGACGGTCAGCAAGGTGGATAAGGATTATGCTCGGATTGTTACGGAAGACTTCGTAATCGCTTTTGCAAAAACGGCATTTCCGATATTGATTATTTCAGGGAGCGTTGCAATCATCGCAACGATGGCGCAGACCCGATTGCTGTTTTCGACGGAAGCATTCAAACCGAAGTTCAGCAAATTAAATCCCATTCAGGGAGTTCAACGATTGTTTGCACTCAAAAACTGGGTGGAGCTTACAAAAAATTTATTGAAAATCAGTATTCTTGCGGCGATTGTTTATCAGTTCATTGCCAAGCGATTGGTTCCGATTACGCGAACCATGCAAATGCCCGTATCGAGTGCAACCAACTACATGATCGGCACGGTGATGGGTTTGGTCTATACGATATCGGTGGTGTTTGTAGTGATTTCCGCCGGCGATTATCTCTATCAATGGTGGGATTACGAGCGACAGATAAAAATGTCGAAGCAGGAAATTAAGGAAGAATACAAACAAACGGAAGGTGATCCGCAAATCAAGGGGAAAATCAAGGATATGCAGCGTCGTATGGCAATGTCTCGAATGATGCAGGCCGTACCGGATGCCGATGTCGTTATCAAAAACCCGACGCATTTTGCGGTAGCACTCAAATATGACCCGGAAAAAAGTTCGGCACCGATTGTACTTGCAAAAGGGCAGGACAGTCTGGCACTTCGAATTATAAAAGTGGCGGAAGAATCCGGCGTCAAGGTTTTGGAAAACAAACCGCTCGCACGCTCGCTGTTTGCGCAAACCGAAATCGGAGCGGAGATTCCGGTGGAGCATTACGGTGAGATTGCGGAAATTCTGGTAAAGATACTGGATTTGGAAAAGCGATAAAGGTTTGGGGTAGTAGGGAGATTTTATGAAAAGGCTATTGAGCAACGGAATCTCATTATTCGTAGTCGTTATTGTACTACTGTTGGTGATTCCGCTAAGTCCCTTTGCACTGGATGTCATGTTTATCTTAAACATCTCCATTTCATTGGTGATACTTCTCATTACGATGAATATCAAAGAGTCGCTGGAGTTTTCAATTTTTCCGTCGCTCTTGCTCATTACGACATTGCTGCGGCTGGGTTTGAATATTTCATCGACGAGATTGATTTTAACAAAACAAGGTGAGGCGGGAGCGGTCATCAAAGCCTTCGGTAGTTTTGTACTGCAGGGCAATATCATTGTCGGGGTAATCATCTTCCTGATTATCGTACTCGTGCAATTCATCGTCATCACGAAAGGTGCCGAGCGAGTTGCGGAAGTCGCGGCGCGATTTACACTCGATGCGATGCCGGGAAAACAGATGGCAATCGATGCGGATTTGAGCTCCGGACTCATTACGGAAGAAGAAGCAAGAAACAGACGATATAAAATTCAAAAGGAAGCCGATTTTTACGGTGCGATGGACGGTGCCACCAAGATTGTAAAAGGGGACGCCGTGATGTCCATCATCATCACCTTAATCAACTTTATTGCGGGAACCGTCATCGGATTGGTTCAATCGGGACTTTCTTTTGGAGAAGTCTTACAAATATATTCCATCGCAACCATTGGTGACGGATTGGTATCACAGATACCGGCGCTGCTCATTTCGACGGCAACCGGTATGATTGTAACTCGAGCGGTCTCCGACGGCTCGCTCAATAAGGATGTCAGCAAGCAATTCATGGCGCAGCCTACCGCACTCATTATCGCGGGCGGACTGATGGGCGTAATTGCATTGATGCCGGGGACACCGCATATTCAGCTCGGTTTAATTTCAGCAGCGCTGATCGGATTGGGACTGACGGTGAAAAAACGCTCCGCGATGCAAGAGCAGCTGGCACAGGAAGAAATGCTTCCGGCGGTGGACGATGGACCTATTGATGAGAATGCTCATTTCAAAGATATCAACAATATCTATCCGCTGCTCAATATTGAGCCGATTGAAATGGAATTCGGATACAGTCTGATTCCTTTGGTGGATGAAGAAAGCGGCGGCAAACTCATCAATCGAATTGTTATTTTCAGACGGCAATACGCACAGGATATGGGATTTGTCATCCCGTCCATCCGATTGCGCGACAGTTCCGCACTCAACACCAACCAATATGTCATCAACATTAAGGGGGAAGAAATCGCAAGAGGGGAAATTCTTACGGATTACTATCTTGCACTCGAACCATCGACACCGGTCACACCGATCGACGGCATCGAAACCATTGAACCGGCGTATGGGATACCGGGGAAATGGATTACGGCGGACAAAAAGGAAATGGCGGAAATATACGGCTATACGGTCATCGACCCGCTTTCCGTCATCGTCACGCATCTGTCTGAAACGGTTAAAAAGTATGCGCATGAATTGTTGACACGCGCGGAGATTATGCAGGTGATTGAAAACACCAAGCAGCTTCAGCCGCAGCTTGTGGAAGAAGTATTCCCGGACATCATGTCATACGCGAATTTTCAAAAGGTATTATCCAATCTGCTTAAAGAGGGCGTACCGATCAAGGATATGGGGAGCATACTGGAGAGCATTATTGACACCAGTGCGACAACAAATGACATCGACACTATAACCGAAAATATCCGAGTGGCGCTCAAGCGAACCATCACAAGAAGGTTCTGCGAAGGTGGTCAAATGCGAGTGGTCACATTGGATGCCGAGCTGGAAAAAACCATTGTGAGCTCCTTATCAAGAAGCGAGCAGGGAATTTATCTGGCACTGAGTCCGGACCTGTTGCAGAGCATCATCACGCAACTAGCTGAACAGCTCAAGAAATTTGCCGAGCTTTCACAGCGTCCGATTATCCTGACAAGTCATGTTGTGAGAGTGTATTTTGCAAGACTCATCGAGCAGTTCTACCCGAATGTGTATGTACTGTCTTTCAATGAAATTGCAAACAATGTTCAGATTCAGGCGATTGGTAATATAGAAAGTTAACAACGCTTCGGGAAAACCGAAGTCTAAAAAACGCTGATTCAACGGATTCAGCCCGACGGTTTTGTAAGGAAATAATACCAACGGGGATGTTCAACAGACCTTGAAGCGGCACAATTATGGGGAGAAAAAAATGGCTTACTACAATGAAATGGAATTCAAAAGTAACGAAGAACTATTAATGGAGTACAAATTAACAAAAGATGAAGAAATCAAACAGGCAATTGTATTGAGATATGTCGATACAATCCGTGTGATTGCTCATCAGATGAGAGATGTGTATATCAGTTTTACACAGATCGATGACATTGTGAATGAAGGGGTTATCGCTGTCATGAAGGCGATCGACAAATTCGATCTCGACAAAAATGTAAAGTTTGAAACCTATATCTCAAAGCGTATTCGAGGTCTGATAATCGACCTTGCGAGAAAGCAGGATTGGGTGCCACGCAGCATTCGAAAAGCGAACAAAGACATCAATGCGGCAACTGAAATGCTTTATGCACAGACCGGCAAGACGCCGACCGCGGATGAAGTGGCAAACTTTATGGGATTGAGCATTCAAAAATATTGGGAGCAAACATCAAAAAATAATATTTTCGGATTTTTGTCATTGGACACCATTATGGAAGAAGCGGGAGAAATCGCGGACTTCAAAAAAGTTTCATCATTAGAAATGGATCGTTCGCCGGAGAGCGTATTGCTTGACAGCGAGCTTGATGAAAATTTGAAAAAAAGCTTGAGTCATTTACGCGACAGAGAGCGCTCAGTAATCAATATGTATTATCATGAAAATCTTAGCATGAAAGAAATTGCGTCGATATTAAATGTGAGCGAACCGAGAATTTCGCAAATTCACGCGGCGGCAATCAAAAAGCTGAGAGGCTCAATGAAGGAATATATTCAGCACTAACGGCATAGAGCAGGGGGACGCTCTAGGGAGGAGAGGTATGCTACAAGGACTTTACAATTTGACATCGGGGATACTGACACAGAACAGAAACCTAAATGTAATCAGTAATAATATGGTGAACATTTCGTCACCCGGCTATAAAAAAGATACGATGGTATCGACATCTTTCAAAGATGAAATGCTGTATCGAGCGGATAATAAAGGAAAAAATACAAATCAGCAACTGAGCAATACTTCAAAAATACGTTCAGCCACGGAAACGCTTGTCAGTCATGAGCAAGGAGCGTTTGAAGAAACCGGCAACCCGTTGGACATGGCATTGAGCCAAAAAGGATTCTTCGAAATTCAAACACAGGGGGCGGTGCAATACACACGCAACGGAAGCTTTATCATTGACGAGCAAGGATATTTAGCGCTACCAGGGATTGGAAGAGTAATGGGGCAGTCAGGACCCATTGCGCTAAATACCGACAAAATCACAGTCGATAGCGACGGAAGTATTCGCGATATGCAGGACAATCTGCTCGGCGAAATCAAGGTCGTCGATTTTGACAACTACGACAATCTACAAAAAACACCGTCGGGAATGTTTGTCGGAGGCGGCGCCAAAGTCGTGAACGGCGGAATCATTCACAAAACATTGGAGCGTTCCAATGTATCGATGGTATCTGAAATGACATCCATGATGACGAGCCAACGCGCGATTCAAAGTGCGGCTCAAATCATCAAGATATATGATCAATTGATGGCAAAGGCCACCACGGAAATCGGCAGATTATAGGAGAGAAAATGAACTTATCATTTTACACGGGAGCGGTTGGCGCGATGAGCCAGCAGGATAAATTGGACATCATCGCAAACAATATAGCCAACATCAATACGGATGGTTACAAGAGTAAATCGAGCACTTTTTCCAATTTGATTTACAGCAATATGAATGCGGCAAAAAACGCCAACACGAAATTAAAAACGGGCGTCGGCGTCAAAATTGAAAAAACCGATATGGACATGAGCGGGGGAGCGTTGCGTACCACCGACAGTCCGTGGGATTTCGCCATTGTGGGAGACGGGCTTTTTGCATTGAAAGCGCCGAATGGAAATGAAATCAGCTACACGAGAGACGGCAGCTTTATTTTGTCCAAGCAAAGCGATGATAAATTTATGCTGGCGACCAAGGACGGCTATCTCGTGCTCGGAAAAGACAACCAACCGATTGAAATTAAACAGGATATACAAGATCCGGAAAAGGTCGAGGGAAAGGAAGAACTCGAACAGGAATTGGAGCAAAAAATAGCAATTTACCAATTCGACAATTACAACGATATGCAAAGCTTGGGTGGAAACCGTGTCATGCCGGTGGCGAAAAACGGAACGCCGAAATTGGTGGAAGTCGGTTTGCAAAGAGGAGCGACCGAAACATCCAATGTTGATTTTGCCAAAGAAGTTTCCAAAATGATAGAAACTCAAAGAGCATATCAATTTGCATTACGAATGGTCACCACTTCGGACGAGGTCGAAGGGATAATAAATTCACTGAGAGGTTAAGATGAGTATAACAAATTATGAGCAAATGAATTCAATGGAGCTTGATGTTCTACGAGAGATAGGAAGTATCGGGACAGGCAATGCCGCAACTGCTCTCTCGACCATGTTAAACAAAAAAATCATTATGTCCATGCCGGAAGTTTCGGTGCTCGGCTACAACGAAGCCATCAACAAAATGGGCGGGCCGGAAAAAATCGTAGCCGGCGTCATGAGCCGAATCGGAGGAGAAGTCAACGGCATCATGCTTTACACGCAGGAGTTGGATGCGATGAACACGATGCTGCAAGGCGTGTTGGCGGAAAAAATCGACAATTACTTTCAGCTCAACGAAATGGAAATTTCCGCAATCATCGAAGTGGGCAACATCATCATTTCATCGTATATGAACGCGATTACATCGCTTGCGAATATTTCAACCACATTATCCGTACCCGGAATTTCCATCAATATGCTCGGCGGCATTTTGGCGGTGCCGATGGTTGAGTACGGCTATGAATCCAACAAGATACTGACCATAGGAGGAAAGCTTTCGATGGACGATCAGGAGATGGAAAGCAATCTGATTCTGCTTCCGGATCTCCAATCGCTCAACTATCTGTTTCAAAAGCTGGGCATAAAGCATGAATAAACAATATATCGTCGGAATTGCCGATATGAAACAGGCAAGAGCGACGGGAACGATTATAACCTATGCACTGGGTTCGTGTATCGGCGTTTGTCTTTATGACCCGATGATAAAGCTCGGTGCGATGGTGCATATCATGTTGCCCGAAGCGCCGAAGGGAAATATCGACAACTTGTTCAAATATGCGGATAGCGGAATACGGGAAACATTGAGAAAAATGGAAGCTTTCGGTGCAATGCGATCGAGAATGGTGGCGAAAATTGCAGGCGGAGCAAAAATGTTCGACATTCCGGATACTTCCGCATTGGGAAATATCGGAGAGCGAAATGCTCGAGCCGTCAAACAGATTCTTTCCATGGAGCGAGTCCGTTTGCTCAAGGAAGATACCGGTGCGAACTACGCACGAACGATGCTTTTCGATGTTGAAACCGGCATGGCGAAGATAAAAGTATTCGGCAAACCGGAAATCAATTTCTAAAATACATCGAAAGTCAAAAGTCGATTTTCAAAATCGAAATCGCAATTCAAAAAAATCGAAACAAAAGACATAAGAAACCATCGAGCGCAAGGAGGCAATATGAAACATAATACAAAAACAGAGCAAAATCTTGACAAAACCATTATCGAAATTATGGAATTCACCATAGGAAGCGAGGCATTCGGCATCGATGTTGCCAATGTGCGGGAAATCATGACGGTGCAGGAAGTGACACCCGCCGCATTATCTCATCCGATGGTCGAAGGGCTTTTCAAACCGCGTGACATTCTCTATACGGTAATTTCATTGCCGTCGTTCATTCATAACAAAGAGATTGAGAAAAATGAAAAAGACCTTTTTATCCTGACCGAATATGACGGAATGAATATCGCATACCGAGTGAATTCCGTCAAAGGAATCGTACATGTGAACCAAGCCAATATCCAGCAAGCCGACAAATCGGTCGGAGGAGACAACCAACGCATCACAAAGGGCGTGACGGCACATGAAGGAAGACTCATCAGCATTTTGGATTTGGAAGAAATCATCGACGACATTATTCCGGAGCAATAATCATCGTTTGTGGATACGGATAGCTTGTTGTCCAAATAAAG
The DNA here is from genome assembly GCA_030532905.1 of Peptostreptococcaceae bacterium. GTDB lineage: Bacteria > Bacillota > Clostridia > Peptostreptococcales > Filifactoraceae > JAUNKE01. The sequence goes on along the minus strand of JAUNKE010000002.1, from coordinate 52,460 downwards.
CTTTGCGATGCAAAATGGCATTAAACCGCATTCGCTGTTTTGAAAATTAAAAAAGGTTTTGAATCATCAATTCGTTTTTGAAAACGAGTATCGAGAATAACCGACCGTACCGTAAAAGTGCAAAACATTTTGTTTGAAAGAGCAAATCGTTTTGCTTTTTTTGTGGGGTTTTATGAAATAACACAGCAAGTGGGAGCTGTCACCCATTTTTTATACTAATACCTAATACACTACAGAAAAATTATTCTTTTTCCGTTCCTATGGAACGGCGGAACGGTGGGGTCACCGTTCCCTACAAAGTGAGAAACAAAGAACAGTTATTCAAAATACAAATTGCTGATAACTCTGTCTTTTAATAGGTTTTAGTATTATATGCTCAAAATGGTCTTTTTGGGCCATTACGAAAAAATGCGCTCATGCTATGATGTTCTTAGAGAAAGGGGGCGCTATGCGTACAAGAGTTCATCCATTGATCGTAAAAGAAAGCTACGGCAAATGTCCACAGGAGATAAAAAACTATTTGGACTCGGTGGTGTCAACCGGAGAATATCAGGGAAAAACCTATCTGGATTTGATTATGTTCGGCTCGATAGTTGAGGACGACGGAAAAGTGGAATCCGATGTGCAAAGTCCTGTGATTGACAATCCGGTTTTGGAGAAGGCGCTGAAGTCGCATCAAATAAAATATCTGCACTGGGTGGAGCATTTTTGGAGTCCGGAGCTTACCGACGGGCTGATTATTCGAACGAGCTACTTTCGTCAAATTATCGGAGAAGTGTTCGGCTGGGACAATCTGCTGCCCGATGCCGTCAACTTGGCGGAGCAAAAAATAGCGGACACCTTCGTTTCCTTGATAAAAGGCGATGAGATATTGGTGAAATTCCGCTCGGCGCCGGAGCGGGCGGATGAATATTGGGAGATCATCAAAAAACAGTATCGCGACGGAGAGCATGAGCGCGCGCTGGTCAACCTCGGCAGAGTATGTCATCTGCTTGCGGATGTCGGAACGCCCGCCCATGTGCATGGCGACGCTCATATCGGCTATTCGATTGTCGGAACGATAATAAAAAATGCCGAAATCAAATACAATACCGCGATAGACGATGACGATTACGAAGATTATGTGGCGGAAGTATTGGACAAGTCTGCGGATTTGCCGGATTTTGCAGGCGATGAATATGCCAAACGCAAAGAATTGCCGAAGCGATGGTGCTCGAAAGAAGAGGATGGGATGATTTTTGATTCCGATTGGTCTCTGCGTCAATATTTTTTGCGCGTCGGAGAAACGGCGCGAATGTACGACAGCGACAATGTGGACGGTAAAGGCAAGGGGCGACCGTATCGTTGGCAACGCTACTACATTTTCAATCCGCTGAAATATATTTCGATGGACAGAGATATGAACAACGACTTGACCGACAAGGCATGCGATTGTATTGCATCGTATTTGATTCCGCTCAGCATTCGGGCGACCGCCGGCGTGATAGCGAAATTTTTCTACGAAATCGCTTCCGAATAATCGTGAAAACCATCGCTTGTTGGAAAAAATCTTCGTGTGAATCAATCCGCTGTGGTATAATATGGATGTTCCGAAATTGTTTTACAAATCATTTTGCGTGGAAACATCATCGATTTCGGACGACTTTATGAAATGAACGACGGAGGTTGGTTTGCTGAAAGATTTGGAATTTGTAATAGAATTGGAAAAGATGAAGTCGGTGCTGCGACGCACTAAGGTAATCGGATTGGAGCGTCGGGAGAATGACGCGGAGCATTCCTGGCATATTTCGATTATGGCATTGCTGTTGGACAAGTATGCCGATGAGCATATTCGCAGCAAAATCCATGTGGAAAAAGTAATCAAAATGTTGCTGGTGCATGATATTGTCGAAATCTATGCGGGCGACACTTTTGCATACGATACAAATGGGAATGAGGACAAAAAAGAGCGGGAGATGATGGCGATGGAGCAAATCAAATCCAAACTCAGCTCGGAAAATGCGAAAATCGTGAGCGAACTCTGGTATGAATTTGACGAGATGAAGAGCGAAGACGCGATTTTTGCCAATGCGATGGACAGATTGCAGCCGATTATGACGAATATCTATTCGGGTACGGGCGGGACATGGCGAGAGTACGGCGTCACCAAATCGCAGTTGCTCAAACGCATGGAGCCGATTTCAAAATACAGTCGGCCGATTTATGACTTTCTGCTGGAAAAAGTGGAAGAAAATATTCAGCAAGGCAATATTCAGGATAAATGATTTAGAAACGGGATGCTTCGGTATCTCGTTTTTTTGAGCGAAAAAACTCATTTCATATTCTGCAGCTCGAAAATGAAAAGCAATTTGGTAATCTTGCATCGAAATTGTTTTTCAAGAAAGAAAAAATGCAGGAGTTTAATTTTAAGTTGCAGAAAAATGACAAAATAAGTTGAATTATCATTGGAATTGTGTTACCCTTATTCTAATAATGAAATGAAAATAAAAAGAACTTTCATTTTCGGGGTGGTTCGTGTTAACGGGAGAAGCTTTTGGACGAAAGGAGTTTTTATGAAATTTTTTTTGAAAAAAGGATTTGCTTTTACGCTTGCGCTCCTGCTGGGTTTGTCGGCAAGCGGATGTGGAAACCAAAACGCTCAAAACACGAATGAGGGAGAGAATAAGCCGTCGCAGGCTCTGACGAATAACGGCGACTATGTATTTGTAACCGGAGGAACTTCGGGGACATACTATCCTTTAGGCGGTGCCATCGCATCGATTGTAAACAAAAAGAATTCGGACGCCGGATTCAACATCTCGGTCAACTCAAGCGGCGCGTCCAAAGAAAATATCGTACTCATATCCAAAGGGGAAGCGGATTTCGCCATCGTTCAAAACGATGTTGCGGATTATGCTCAAAAAGGAGAAGTGCTTTTTGATGCATCGGTTTCCGGATTGGCGACGGTCGCATCGATTTATCCGGAAGTGGTGCAGGTCGTGGTTGCCGCCGACAGCGGAATCAATACGATTGCCGATTTGAAAGGGAAAAATGTATCCATCGGTGATGCGGGCTCCGGTGTCGAAGCGAATGCGATTCAGGTGCTCGATGCTTACGGTTTGTCCGTGGAGGATATCAAGGTGAACCGACTGTCGTTCAAAGAAAGTGCGGGCGCATTCAAGGACGGCGCCATCGATGCATTCTTCGTTACGGCGGGCGTTCCGAATACGGCGATAACTGAGCTGGCACTCACCCGCTCGCTCAAATTGCTCAATATAGACGGCGACGAGGCGAAGGCTCTCATTGAACAATATCCTTTCTACACCAATATCATCATCCCGAAGGATGTGTATAAGACATCGGAGGATGTCAGCACGATCGGCGTTCGCGCCATCATTATCTGTCGGGAAGATTTGAAGGAAGAGGAAGTCTATCTGTTTACGAAGGCATTGTACGAAAGTTTGGATGAGCTTGGAAGTGCGCATGCAAAAGGAAAAGAATTCAAATTGGAAGAAGCGATTGACGGCGTGACCGTACCTTTGCATCCGGGCGCGAAAAAATTCTTTGTCGAATCCGGATTGGAAGTTTCATAGATGTTAAGCGGTAAAAAATTCAGCAAGAGAAAACGGATGGGGCTATTTGCCCTGTCTGTTTTGCTATTTTCATTTCTACTGAGCCTTCTCCCTTTCGGCAAGGGCATTTGCTTTCGAAATCAGGATGGAGAAAAAAGATTTGTGATTCCGATTCGCCAAGATTTCTTTGAAGTGGAATTTATTCATTCGGTCAACAAGGGGCGCGTGATTGAGCGTTACCGAATAAATTCCGATGGGAGTTTGGCGCTGAAAGTCGGATGGTTTGAGAGCTACGGTGCGGGAATGCTCGATACTTTGGAGCAGAATATGAGCATGCGGGAAGAAAAGGGCATGCTGCGAATTGATTTTGACAATCGACGGATGAGCAGGGTGACTTATCAATCGAGCGGAAGTTCGGGGCATCTGTTTCGATACGGCGATTGGGAAATGAAAATGTTCGAGCGCTTGGATGAAAAAATGCTCAGCATTTCAATTGAGAATATCCGTTTATTTGATTATTGGAGCTATGTAATCGGAAGGAGTCTGTATGAATAAGAACGGATTGAGAGATAATAAATTGCATTTGGAGTCGTTTGAAGGACAGCTTTCGGAGAAGGAGAGGGAGGAGCTGATTCAAAAACTGGATAAGGAATCCTCTTATCGAAAGCTGGAAGGATTTTGGAAATATTTCGTGACGGCAATTTTACTTTGCTTTACGCTGTTTCAAATGTATACGGCGGCGACCGGAACGATGCCGGCACAGCTTTTGCGGATGACACATATCGGTTTTGTCATCGTGTTGGTGTACTTACTTTTTCCGGCGAGAGCAAAGAGCGAGCGCAATAAAATCGCTTGGATGGATTTTCTGTTTGCCGCGACTTTTTTCGGCATCGTCGCGTATTATAATCTGAACTTCGATGCGCTTGTGAATCGCTCGGGCATGTATAATCGAGTCGATGTGATTGTGGGCGTCATCGGTGCGCTGCTCGTCATGGAAGCCTGTCGGCGTGTGGTCGGTTTGCCGATTGTCGTCATCGCAACGATTTTTGTGCTCTATGCGTATTTCGGAAAATATATGCCAGGTCTGTTGACCCATCGCGGATATTCGGTGGAGCGGATTGCGACGCATCTTTTTTATACAACGGAAGGAATTATCGGATTGCCGATTGGAACGGCGGCAACCTATATTTTTCTGTTCATTCTGTTCGGCGCTTTTTTGGAGAAAACGGGAATCGGCGAATTTTTCATCGATGCGGCAAATGCCATCGCCGGTTGGGCGGCGGGCGGACCGGCAAAAGTAGCGGTGCTCACATCGGCTTTACAGGGAACGATTTCGGGTTCTTCGGTTTCCAATACCGTTTCGACGGGCTCCTTTACAATTCCGCTGATGAAGTCGCTGGGTTACAAACCGGAATTTGCGGCAGCGGTTGAAGCCGCGGCATCGACCGGCGGACAAATCATGCCGCCGATTATGGGCGCGGCTGCATTTTTGATTGCGGATGCGGTCGGCGTGCCTTATCTGGATGTTGCAAAGGCGGCAATCATTCCCGCCATCTTATACTTTACGGGAATATGGATTATGATTCATTTGGAAGCGCGAAAGCTCGGCTTGGTCGGCTTGCCGAAAGAAAAACTGCCGAAGCTGCTTCCGATTTTTAAGGAGCGCGGTCATTTGGTCTTGCCGCTCGTGGTCATCATTGCTTTGCTCGCGATGGACAAGACGCCGACCTATGCGGCTTTCGGCGGAATTTTATCCGCCATCGTTGCGCCGTATTTGCGTAAGAACACGCATGTGCCTTTGCGCGACTTGGTGGATGCACTCGTCAACGGGGCAAGAAATATTTTGGGCGTATCCTGTGCTTGCGGCGTGGCGGGAATCATCGTCGGCGTGGTTACATTGACCGGACTCGGACTCAAATTGGGCGGCGGGCTGGTCGATGCGGCGGGCGGAAATATTATTCTGACGCTGTTCTTTACGATGATTACCTCCTTAGTGCTCGGCATGGGCGTTCCGACGACGGCGAACTATCTTATCACTTCGACGATTGCGGCGCCGATTGTCATGCAGTTGGGCGTTCCGGCGCTGGCGGCACATCTTTTTGCATTCTACTTCGGCATATTGGCGGATATTACACCACCCGTTGCTCTCGCCGCCTATGCGGGCTCGGCGATTGCTAAAGGGAATCCGTTTCAGGCGGGAGTGCAGGCGACCAAATTGGCGATTGCGGCATTCATCATTCCTTATATCTTCGTGCTGAATCCCGCGTTGATTTGGATTGACGCGACGCCGCTGCTGATGCTTCGAATCATCATCACCGCGTTGGTGGGAATGATTGGAATCTCGGCGGGGATGACCGGATGGCTCAAGGTGAAAACCAATACCGTCGAGCGCATCCTTTTTATAGGCGGCGGGCTGATGCTCATCGACCCGAGCGGCATGACCGATTTTATCGGCATCGGCATCATCGGATTGCTGACGGTTTTCCAAATGATAAAATATAAGAAAGTTTCTGCATAAAAAAGCGACCCTTTTTAGATTTTCTAATCAGGGTCGCGTTTTTTATTTGTTGAACAGGGAGCTGATAAGTGATTTCATCTGCTCACTTCGCTCGCCGGTTTCTTTGATGTCCACTTCGATGCGACAATCCGCAAGCTGTCGAAGCGGCTCCAAAAATTTTCTCAGCACATCCGCTTTGTTGATGTCCTTATAGACGCAGCGGGAATCGTCCGTCAAATCCACTCCGTTGATGGAATAGATATGGATGATGTCGCCCGCATGCACTTTGCATTTGAAATTATCCATCAAAATATCTGCACAAAAGGGCTGTACCAATGGCGGATTGAACTCGACCACCGCGTACTTGCCCTCGATTCGGTCAACGATTCCTCGAACCATAACTCCTCCCGTTTCTCAAAATTATTCATAGCTTCCCGTGGTGGATGAATTTACCTCGATATTCTGCCCGTCGGAATAAAAGACGATGCTTCCCTGCTCATCGGTACGATAGATCGGGATGCCGAAACCCTTCAATCGCTTGAGCACTTCCGCATGCGGATGCCCGTAATTGTTGTCTCGCCCGCAGGAAATGACGCCCGCGGCAGGAGAGACCGCTTTGATAAAATCCGGAGAACTCGAGCTCGAGCTGCCGTGATGCGCAATTTTAAGCACATCCGAATCGAGCTGCTCATAATAATCCGAGAGCAAATTGTATTCATTCACCGCATCAATATCTCCCGTGAACAAAAAAGAATTGTTTTGATAAGTAAGTTTTGTCACGATGGAGTACGAGTTGTTGTTGATATATTCTCTTTTGTCCGGGTTCAGCACCAACAGTTCGACATCGGGGTCGAAAGGAATTTTCTCTCCCGCATGAGCAGGCAGCACTTCCACTTTTTTGTCCTTCAAATTGAGAAGCATCTGCTCAAAGCTGGCGGTGTTGTGGACTCGGTTGGGCATGTAGAACGAGCCGATTTCAAAATCCTTAATCACCCTCGCCATTCCGCCGATATGGTCTTCGTCGGGATGAGTGGCGATGACCACATCCAATTTTTTGATGCCTTCCACTTTCAGATAGTCGATGAGCTTGTCCGATTCCTTGCCGCTACCCGCATCAATCAGCATATTTTTGCCGCCGACTGTACGAACGAGCATCGAATCACCCTGCCCGATATCGATAAAATGAACTTCCAATTCCTGAGGCAGACGATTGCGCTTTCGAAATCCCGCGAAAGATGCCCCCGACAAAATGAGTATGATAACCAGTAATAATAATCCTTTTTTCATGAAACCTCCATCTTTAGTATATTGCATTTATGAATTTGTTTCAATATCTAAATGTATTTCGACCGAATTTATCCAATAATAATTTGAAAAAGAATTTCGAATAAAAGGCGCTTGCTTCTTAGCTTATGATTGTAACAGTCGATATAAATACAGAACAACCGTTTTGAATAAAAATGAAATGTTTGAAGGATATCATTTGAATAACTTTACTATCTTATCATAAAGTTCAATTGAAAGTTCCGCCGAAATAATATATAATAGGTAGGAATGGAGGCGATAGTATTAGCTTATTTGATGAACTTTCAAAACTCAGGCCGATCAGCTCGGATTCTTTACAGGAGATGGGACCTTTTTTCAAACTGGTCAATTATGAGGCATGTGAGTATAATTTCATAACATTGTATATGTGGCAGACGGTATATGACTTCCATTTTACAACGACGGAAAATTTTATGGTGGTCTTCGGTGTAAAAGATGGAGAGCTTTTTGCAATTCAGCCTTATTGCAAAGAGGAGCATTTCGAAGATGCCATGAAATATATTGACGAGACTTTTCAAGTCGTGGGACAAAAAATGGAATTTAAGGCGGTAACGCTCGAAGTGTTGGACAAAATCAACGCACTCTATCCGAACCGATTTACTTGGGAGACGAGTCGGGACGATTCGGACTATATTTACGAAGCGGAAAAATTGAGAACTTTGGCGGGACGCAAGATGCATTCGAAGAAGAATCATTTGAATGCTTTTTTGAAAGAATACGGGGAGCGCTTTATTTACAAAAGATTGGAACGCAATGATTTTGACGATTGTATAAAATTGGCGGAGAAGTGGGCTTTTTCGCGCGAGAAAGACCAAAATTTGATTGGAGAGAGTCTTGCCATCAAAAAAGTTTTTCGGAATTATGCAAAGTTCAGTAAAATAAAAGTGGGCGGGATTTATATCGATAATCAATTGGAGGCTTTCACCTTCGGCGATTATCTCAATCCCGATATGGCTTTGATTCATATCGAAAAAGCCAATCCGGATATTCGGGGTTTATATACGGCGATTAACAAATTCTTCTTGGAAAAAGAGTTTCCGGATGTGGAATTTGTCAATCGGGAAGATGATTTAGGAATTGAGGGGCTTAGAGCAGCAAAACTTTCGTACAAGCCGTTAAAGCTTGTCGATAAGTATGCGATGTTTGAAAAATAGCTGGAGGGTGAAATGCAGAGTAAGAAAGTGGATATACGAACGATGCTGAACAGAGATAAACATCAGGTGGTGGATCTCTGGAAGTATAGCTTTTCGGACTCGACAAAAGAATTTGATGAGTATTATTTTACCAACCGCTTTTCACCGGAAAATGCCGTTGGATTGTTTTGCGATGGACGACTGGAGGCTGCGCTTCAGTTAAATCCATACAATTTGGTTGTGGGGGATATTATCAGTGAAGTAAAATATGTCGTGGGGGTAAGTGTTCAGCCGGAATCCAGAGGGCTGGGCTATATGACGGATTTACTCAAATACACTTTGAATATGCAGTATCAAAACGGAGAGGATTTTTCGATTTTGATGCCGATTGATACGAATATCTACACAAAGTACGGATACGCAAACTGTTTCCAAAAGCATGACTTTACTATGGATATCAATCGAATCGATGTGCCGAGAACCGATTATGCGATTCGGCGACTGGATGTGAGCGCCATCGAAACGGCGGAGCGCGATTTGCATCAACTCAGTGAAATATATTATGATGTCGTATCTTGTAATCACAGCTATATCAGCCGTAACTCACGCTATTGGAAAAATCGAATGGCGGAATTGTCGGTGGAGCATGGCGAATTTTTTGTCGTGTATGACGGAAAATTTCCTCGCGGATATGTGATGTTGCTTTCCAAAGCGAAGGACGGCGTCGGTACTGTGGTGGAGATGGCGTTTTATGACAAAAATGCTTTTTATGCCTTGATGGGACTTGTTAAAAATCATGCGACGCAATTCAAACGCGTCAACATCACCACGCCGCAGCCGATGGAGTTTCAACTGCTGACGGATTTCGACAATCAGATTGAGCATCGCGTAAGACCATTTATGATGGGGCGCGTCATCAATGCGGAGCGCATTTTGGATATGATTTTGTATAAAACCGAGATTTTCGGATGCAAACGCAAAGATTTTGACGAGAGTACGAAATACGCGATTGAAATCAACGACGACTATATTCACGAGAACAATATTATCGTGATTTGCAAAAATCAAAAAATCATCGACATCATTCGCAAGCCGGAGAAAAAGGAAGTGAGCGCGAACAAACCGTCCGCGGATTTACCGCTGCTTCGACTCTCGATGTCGGTGGCGGAATTGGCGCAGCTTTATACCAAAGCGCTGACTTTGTCGGAACTGGTTCGTATGGGCAAGGTGAAAATTTCGGAGGGCGAAGGCGATATTGAATTTTTCGAGCGCATCTTCGGCTCCAAATCGGCGAAGAGCTATGTAAATGATTATGTATAGAGAATAGGAGGATGTATGACAAGACAGCTTTCACTCATCGTGTTGCTTTCTGTGCTCATCGCCTCCTTTTTTGTGCTCTCTTTTTCAAAAATGCCGAGCGTTGAGCAAGATGTCCACAATGCACAGGCGATGGTGTTGGCTATTCGGCAAAAAGGATATCGCAGTGAGCTTTTGACCAAGAATGCCAAAATCGTATTCTACGGCAACCTCGGCGAAATTCGCGCGGGGGATATCATCTCCTATTCCGGTAGAATCAGCGATGTTGCAACTTCCGTCGAAAAAAAGCGTGCTTTGTCTTACAGCCGATATATGATGTCCAAAGGAGTCGCTTATTTCGTCAAGGCGAAAAAAGTGGAGCTGATGGAGAAGAACTATAATTTTTATACGCTTCGTCAGGATTTGATTTCCTATATGGAGCGTAAAATTTCCGCGATGTACGGCAAGGACGCGCCGCTGGTTCAAGCGCTGGTCTATGGTGAGCGCTCGGAAATTTCGCAGGAGATATTTGAGCAATTTGCAAAGAGCGGAACTTCTCATGTGCTTGCGCTCAGTGGATTTCATGTGGGCATTATCGCGGTGGGCGTCAATATGTTGTTTGCCAAGACGGGCATCAAAAACCGCGGCTTGCTCGCGAGCGCGCTGCTGATTTTTTACGCCTTTCTGACGGGACTTCGACCGTCGATTATTCGAGCGGTATTGTTCTTTATAATCTTCTACATATCTTTCTTGAAAAATGAGCGCTACAATTTGTTTGCGAGCGCCTGCATGTGCGCATCCGTTTTGCTCGCGTGGAATCCGTACTATCTCTATGATGCGGGTTTTGTACTTTCGTTTGCCGGCGTCTTTTCGATTGCGCTCTTTTATCCGATGCTCATCGGTTTGTTATCTTCGACCCGTTGGGCGCACAACAAAGTAGCGCAAGCCGCACTCGTTACGATTTCGGCACAAATTTTGACAGCGCCTTTGGGACTCTTCTACTTCGGGCGGATGTCGCTTGTCGCCGTTCCCGCAAATCTTTTGATCGTCGTGTTGATTTCCTTCATCATGGGTCTGTCGATGATATCGCTGTTCGTTCATTTTTGCGCAACGCTGCTGCCGATTTTTTATACCGTCGATGCGGGATTGATTGCGAGCGTTCGATTGCTGATTCATGCTTTGGGCGAGCTCAATGATTTTTTTGCACAAATTCCTTATGCATTTGTCGATGAAGTATTTATCGATGCAAAACAATTGTGTATAATATATGTGATGATTTTTTCCATTCATCTTATTTGGGAGCGACACAAAATCAAGGAGAACAGGTATGAACCACAAAGAGCTTCAAAAGTTATTATCGAGTAAACATAAATTTATATTTATCGGCGAAGAAAATTATTTAATCCTCTATGCTTTGGATTATTTGAAAAAAAGTCTTGCGCCGGATTTTGTGATGTTCAACTGCATCGAGATGGAGCAGAAGGAATTGTCCTATTCCGATTGCATGCTCAAGCTCGATTCGGTGCCGATGATGGACAGTAAAAAAATCGTGCATATCAAGAATTTCAATTTTGCCGTCGAGAGCAATACTTGGAGCAAAAAAGAATTGCAGGAGTTTGAAGAGAAAATTACCGACTTGAGCGAGGACACCGTATTGATTTTGTCCAATGAAAATATGGCGAAGGCGGGCAATGCAAAACTGATAAAGGACTATGGCAAAAAGATGGAGTTGCTCAGCTTTGATCGGTTGAGTCAAAAAGATTTGCTGGATTTTATTATGGAGCGACTCGAAAAAAGCATCGGAAAAAATATGATTTCCAAAGAGGTGCTGACGCTTTTTATACAGGTCTCGGGCTATCTTCAAAAAGAATCCAAGGTCAATCTCTTTGCCATCGACACGATGCTCAGCAAGTTGGAATCCTTCCACCGTGAATACGGAAAAGTTGAGCCCGATGATATTTACGAACTGTTTGAGGAAAAAGCGGACGGCGATATTTTTCGGATGATTGATGCCATTGCGGCGGGAAATAAAAGAGAGGCTTTTCGCCATTTCTACGGACTGCGACAAAAAGGCGAGCCGAATATCAAAATTATGGTGACCATCGGAAAGATTTTTTCCACAGCGGTCAAAGCGAGCTACTATTTTGAACAGGGTTACAGTGCCGACGATGCGGCGAGAGAACTCAAAAAAAGTCCTTATGCCGTTCGAAGCGCAAGCTCTTTGTTGCGCAAATTGGGTCGGGCGAAGCTGATTGACATTATCGATAAGATTGTCGAAGTCGATTTCAAAATGAAGGCGGGATGGCTGGATGAGAAAGTCTATGGCGAATTGGCATTGATGAAAATCTTTGACATCGTCGAAGAAAAGGCAAAACAAAAACCATAGTGCATACTATGGTTGTTTTCATGGGATATAACAGATGTTATAAGTACTACTTCGCTGCGTTCAACTTTGCTGATAGTCTTGAAATTTTTCTTGCTGCTGCATTCTTGTGGATAGTTCCTTTTGACGCAAGCTGCATGATTTTCTTTTGTGCATACTGGAAAGTAGTTTGTGCAAGCTCCTTGTTGCCTGCTGCCAATGCTTCGTCAAATCTTCTGATAGCAGTTTTAACCTGAGACTTTCTCATACGATTTACAGCGGTTTTCTTTGCAGTCACAAGAATTCTTTTCTTAGCGGACTTAATATTTGCCAACGCGTTCACCTCCTTGTTTTTGTAATGGACATTAATAACGTATATGAGTATATCACAGTTTTAGGAAAGTGTAAACAAAAATCTTATGAAAATGAAAAAGAAACTTTGAAAAGCAAAATTCGTGCGGAGAATTTGAAAAAATATCAGCTGAAAAGCGACATTTATATCGCTATAACGAAAAATGACAAGAATTTGAAAATGTGGAAAAGCATTGCTTAAAAAGGAAAGGAGAAGTATGAAAAAGATAACGGCGATTTTATTTGTATTTGTCATTTGCATTTTTTCGACGGCTTGTGCAAAAAATAAAAGCGCGGAGCAATCGAGCGAGCCGAAAAATTCAGCCCAAGTTACAAAACCGAGTGAAAATGAGAAAGACAAAAATTTGATTACAACTGTTCATCTCGGGGAAGAATTTTTGATTGGAGAGGGAGAATATGCCGTCACGATAAATTCACTGCGAAAAGTCGAGGATGACGAAGGAAATCCGGCGGTGGTCGTCAATTACTCCTTCACCAATAAAACGAAGGAGCCGACAAGTACGCTCTTTGCACTATTGATTCAAGTTTTTCAGGACGAAAAAGAGCTCGACCCCGCTTTAATCATGGATGGTGTTCGTCATGAACATTCGGGAAAAGAAATTCAGCCCCAAGAAACATTGCATGATTGTGAAGAAGCCTTCGTGCTGACATCGGAAAATAAGTTGCAAATTGAAATTATCGCAATGAGCGATGTGGTGACGGGCAAGAAAGTGATATTGAGCGCGGATGTTCCGAAATAGAAGTCGCCGTAAAAAACCATGTCGATTTTTGGAATCGCCTGCTGATTGAAAATGTAAAGTGACAGTTTTTCAACGGATTCCATACGCGCAACTATTGACCACCACTCACTTTTGTGATATTCTTGAATTTAAAGGGTTTTGATTCAACAAATAACTTTTGCAGTGAATTCTACGGATTTATTTTAAGAAAACAAAAGAGAGCGTTGACAAAAATCGGATACGATACCTTTGAATAAGAAAAAACCGACAAAACTTTGCAAATTCCTACAAATAAATTTGCATTTGTAATTGTCTTGTCATATTTTCGTTACAAAATTTTGGTATAATACCCGTATGAATTTTAATATGATCATTGGAGGATATAATAATGAAGAGATTTTTCAGCATACTGATGGCGGGAGTTTTGACAATCGGAACGATGTTGCCGTCGTATGCGAGTTCAAAAGACAATATTACCGTGAATGTAGATGGAAACAAAATGCAAATCGTCGGGCATCCGGCAGTGCTTGATGCGAAAACCGGTCGAGTGCTGATTCCATTCAAGTCATTGTTCCTGGCAATCGGCGTACCGGAGAAAGATATCAAATGGGACGCTAAAACGAGTACGGCAAAAGGAACGAAAGACGGTACGGTCGTGGAGCTGACAAAAAACAGCAAAAACGCAAAGGTGGACGGCGTTGCGGTTCAAATGGACAATGCACCGATTATTATGGGAAGCTCGATGATGGTTCCGCTTTCATTTGTGACCAAGCAGATGGGCGGGCAGACCGCTTGGGTCGGAGCGCCGAGCTATACCGTAAACATTACGATGTCAAACGGACTTTTCCCAATCGACACACCGGGAACCAATCCGGGAACACCGCAGCAACCGCCGAAAACCGGAATTGCGCCGCCGAAAGATACGGGAGCGAAAAACAGCGAGATTTGGGGAACTTTTGCAATGAATAATATGAAGAAAGAAAAAATCGTTGCACAGTTCAACAGCGACTTCTCACTCGACATCAAAAATATTTCAACCGGCAAGACCGAAAAAGCAAGCTACAATATTTCAGGAACATCGGTTAGTATTACTTCCAATATGTTGGGCGGCAGCTATGTGATGAGCACGACCACATATTCCGGAGCGACCTATTATATATTAAAAGGATCGGATGCATCCAAAACTTTGGCGATGACATCCATCACCTATGAACAATTTGCAAGTGTATATTAAGGGGTACACAAAGGAGGAGATATGAAAGCAAATAAAAAGACGCTATCAATCCTATTGGCGATGATGATTGCATCCAATTCGACACTATCTTTTGCAGCAACTTTTAAGGATATGAAAGATGCAAAAGGCAAAGACCATTGGAGCTTGCCTTATGTAACGGATATTTCAAGCAAAAATCTTGTCGGCGGATATTCCGACGGCACATTCAAACCAAACAAGCCGGTCACGAGAATCGAATCGGTGGTATTTATCTCAAGATTGTTTCCCGTTCAGACGGTAAAGGCGACCTATGAAGCGAACAAAGCGAAATGGGAAGCGAAAATGAAAGAGCATATCATTCCGGATTTTGCAAAATCCGCAGTGGTATTCGGATTGGAAAACGGATGGTATTCCGAAGCTTATCTGAAAGAATTTATGAACAAGCAGACCAAGGCGCAAAAAGAAGCACAGCGCTATGAGTTCAGCGTGTATCTTGTACGCGCGCTCGGTTGGGACAAAGAGATGAGCAATGCGGCGGTCGTTTCGTACAAAGATGCGAAAAATATTCCGAAACAAGCCGTTCCTTTTATCGACATACTCGGTAAAAAAGGAGTTGTTGTAACGACAGGCGAATTCAATCCGCTCAAATCGGTGACCAGAGGAGAAGTGGCGAAGATGCTTTCGGTTTCTTATCCGCATTCGCAAGTAGCGAAGGGCGCGGTGCCGACTACGCAACCGCAACAACCTCAGCAACCGCAACAGCCGACTAAACCGCAGCAGCCGGGCGTCGTTACGATGCCGAGCGGTACGGTGGTGGAAGGAACGATTAAACAGATTTCAATCGACAACTTCAACATCATTTTGATTATCACCGACAAGGCGGGCAATCTTACTTCCTACACGAATCGAACCAACGGTGTTGTCATCAGCTTGGACGGAAGAGCAGCGGATGCACAATCTCTGAAAGAAGGTTACGGTGTCAAACTTTACACCGAAGGAACCACCCTCAAAGGAGTGGAAGCGGTGACCGTCAACAAAACGAATGTCAACAAAGATTTGCTCGGCGAAGTGGTGAGCGTTGATGCGAACCTGATTAAAATTCGAAACGGCAATGTGGTTGAAGAATATCGATTTGCCAACAACGCAACCTTTACCAAAAACGGAAAGAGCGCAAGAGCATTGGATTTGATTGCCGGCGACAGCGTGAGTGCGAAAATTCAAAACTCACTCGTAGTTTCCGTTGAAGCGAAAACCGTTCGACGAACACTCAAAAATGTGGTTATCAAAGGAATCACAAGCTATTCCAACGGAACGGCATCCATCATCATCACCGATGAAAAAGGCAACAACTACACGATGGAATTTACGGCGGCATCCACTGCATATTTGAACAACAAAAAAGTAGGATTATCCTCTATTTCCGTCGGACATGAAGCGGACATCTATGCAAACAGCAATGAAATTTTGGACATCACCCTTTACGGTGAAGCGAGAGGAACCGTAATTACCGGTGTGATTAGCGATTTGAATCTTCGCGATGATATTATCTATGTCAAAAAAGCGGACGGCAAAGAAGTGAAGGTTATTATTTTGAGAAATGCTGAAATTATAGACCAGCTTACCAATCGTCCGAAATCCGTTGACAGTTTGTCCAAAAATGACAATGTCATCATCAACGGTTTTGAAGGAATCAACACTTTTGAAGCAACAAGAATAGCATTCTACAGATAAACAACAATCCATCAGTCGCTAGGCTGGTGGATTTTTTTAAGCAAATTTTGCCTCGCGCTTGCGCTGGACATTCTCTTCGGATAGTCATATAATAAAGGAAGAGAATTGAATTTTAAGGGAGGATGCGATGAAAGAAATGATTCGTGAACAACTGACTAAGGCGACCGAAGAATTATTGAGCCTTGCGAATTTGGAAGAAAATGATATTTTTGTTGTCGGATGCAGCACCAGCGAAATTCAAGGCGGCACCATCGGTAAAAATTCCAATATGGAAATTGGCGAGACCGTTATAAAAACGCTCAAAGAAATATTGGATAAGCACAAAATACTGCTTGCCGTACAATGCTGCGAGCATCTGAACCGCGCCCTCGTCGTGGAGAAAAAGACCGCGAAGCAATATCAACTGGAAGAAGTCACCGTCATTCCGCAGATGAAAGCGGGCGGCGGAGCGGCAACTTCGGCATACAAGCTATTTGACGAGCCGGTCGTGGTTGAAAAAATTACCGCCAAAGCCGGATTGGACATCGGCGACACATCCATCGGAATGCATGTCAAATTTGTGCAAGTACCGGTGAGATTGCAAACCAAATCGATTGGCGAAGCGCATCTGACCGCATTACGCTCACGACCGAAACTAATCGGCGGAGAAAG
Source organism: Peptostreptococcaceae bacterium (assembly GCA_030532905.1). Taxonomy (GTDB): domain Bacteria; phylum Bacillota; class Clostridia; order Peptostreptococcales; family Filifactoraceae; genus JAUNKE01. The sequence continues at coordinate 35,609 of JAUNKE010000002.1, read as the reverse complement.
GGCGGTTTACAAATAAAATGTAGAAAAAGCAAAACCGACTTTGAGAAGCAAATTTCTTAAAGCCGGTTTTTTGTTATGAAAATGAAATCACAAATCGTAAATGAGAATTTATATTGAAAGGAAAATTTGCTATTGCAATTTAGGAAATTAAAACTTTTGTTGTTCTCCGATATTTTAGAGAATACATCGGTTAATATTTGAATTAGGTTTGATTATTCATGTCACGATAATTATAATCTGTCTTTTCATAACGACACCTCCTAAAAAATCAGATAATGTAAGTTTACTTGGTACTTATTTTGTTAATTTACAATTTTTATTTGTAAAGAATCATTAATATGCTTATTGTAGACATAACTATATATCTGGATTCCATTCATATTAATAAGTTTAGTTTTGGAGTCATCACGTATAAAGCCGAGTTTTTCAACTAGCCTTAGAGAAGCGTTGTTGTTTGAATAGACTTCTCCGCATAAAAAAGTAATTTTATAGTTGTTTAATATGTGTTTGGTTAGTATTTGTATTATTTCATGAGAAATATTTTTTCCTCTATAGTTTTCAGCCAAAGCTATCCCTGCCATCACAAAATTATTTTTAAGATTTATTTCATAAATTAAAGCGATTCCAATTTCAATTGTATTTTTTGTTATGACAAAAAAATCAAGACTATTTTCTCTAAAGTAATTAAGGGTATTGATAATCTCTTTTTCTTCTATTTTACAGGCGTCTACATTTAAAGAAAGGTTTTGGATAGTTTTGTCATTATAAATTACTTTTAAAAAATTAACATCATCTAATGTGGCTCTACGCAAAGAAACTATGTTACTCATCTTTAATTACCTCCAATTACTTCTAAACTCTCTATACTTCTAACATTATTATTAAAAAACCAATAAATGCCGATCATCAAAATCAATCCGGCGGCAAAGACGATTATCGATTTTGCCGTAAAGTATCTGCTGATAAAACCCGCACTCAATGCGCCGAGCGGTGCCAGTGCTACGGATATTCCAATCATCGATGACAAAGGCACATTGATTTTATCCGAAGGAACAACCATTTGTACCATCGTTTGAGAGTAGATATTAAGCACTCCTATCAATATCCAACCTATCAAAAATGTCAAAAAGGCAATGGTTTTCCAATCGTAGTTTCCAAACTTGTCAGCGACATGATAATCCAACATGTAGCGGTAGTAACGATGAATAGGATATACAGTATGCCCAATCTTTTTTTCTTGATAAAATCAAAATTGGAAATTACAGCACCGAGCAAAACGCCGACACCGGATGCGCTCAACAGAATTCCGTAATATCTGTAATCGGATGAGAATTCGGGAAGTGTTGCAAAAATTGCCGTCGCCGAAAAGTTAATCAATATAATCCCCGCCAAGAGTGCTTTCAACATAGAATTTTTCCAAAGCGCAAGACCGCTTTTTAATTCGTCAAAATGACTTTTTATTGTAGGCTTGCAATTCTGAGTGACATTTCTTTTGCTTATAATTTTCGAAAGAAAAACAAACAGCATGGCATTTATAAAAAATGTGGCACTATCAATATAATATGCGGAAACAAAACCGAAAACGGAGATAATAAATCCGCTCAGTGCGTTAAAGACGGCATCGCTTCCCTGATAAGAAATTGAAAATAATGAGTTTGCTTTGACCAAATCGGACGGCTCGATTATTTTGGGCAACAACGCCAACTGGCCGGGATATACCAATTGGTTGATTAGGCTTATAATCGGCATGATAATTAAGACATGGTACACATTCAGACGACCGCTCACTTGCAGATAAGGAATAATTAGCAGCAAAACGCCTTGAAGTACCTGAGATATAATTAAAAACTTTTTCATATTGATTCGGTCGAGCATCGGTGACAGAATGACCTGAAAAATAGCCATCGATGATGTTAAAAATAACGCCAGTCCGGTGTAAAAAGTGGAACCGCTTAGGGAAAACACAAGAGACATTGTCGCAATCAAATAAATGCTGTCACCGAAATTTGTTATGAATCTCCCGAAAAACAAAAGCATAAAATCCTTATTTCGAATCATAATGTCCTCCTTCGTATTCTAAAATACTTATAAAAAATCAAAACGCAATACAAAAACTGAACGATAAAATTTATTTGACGGTCTGCTTATTTTTTTACGACTCCAAAGAGCCGTAAAAATTTATATCTTCAACAAGCTGAATTTAATGCTATTTTTATCATCTTGCTCGGCGGCATATTTTTTCAAGAGCATTTTAAATTCCTTCAAGAATTCCTGTTCTTGAGATTTCGATATGAAAAATGCAACCGGTTCGTCGCCGAACAGTTCATTAAAAATATCCGGTGCGGGTACAAATGCACGCGCTGTCGGAAGATAATATTTTTGAACAATCCCATTGACAAGGTCGGTGTCGATTACTTCGATAAAACCCATTTCTTCCAATATATTTAGATGGTAATGTATTCTTGTACGATTGATTTTGAGTCGGTTGGCCAATTGTTGTGAATTTTGCTTTGTGGTTCCAAGTGCCGTCAATATATTTACGCGCAACGGGTCGGATAAAGCTTTCAATTGCTCGAGGTCATGTATATAATATATATCTTTGATAATATCACCTCCAATAAAATATTTTGTCAATGTGATTATCGTCATAATAGCACGCGTATTTTTAACTGTCAAGTATTTTTTTTCGTTGAATAATTTTTTTGTGTCTTGAGAGAGCTTTCATTGTTTTAATAATATTGAAATTGTCTCTTTTAGATAAAAGTTAGAGGATAGCTGTGTATATTATATTTTACTTAATATTTGATAGGTTTACAGGATAATCCGAAATGAAAAATCTCTTGTTTCGTATCTGGGATTTTTATGAGCGAGATCTCAGTTTCAAAAAAATTTATGTCCAAATACTTTCTTGAAATTAAAATAAAGTTTATGATATGATTATTTTGTAGAAAAAACAATCACTTGTCGAATTTCCATATCAAAGGAGGAATTATGCGGGAGATATTAAAAAAACACAAGTTTTTGTATGCGCTCACGATTCTTGTTGGCGTCGTCATTTCTTTGGTCAATGTGCTGGTGGCATATATTATCGGGCAGATGATTGATAATATCACGCAGGGAGGTCTGTCGCGATTGACCTTTTTCATTATACTTATTGTTCTGTTCATCGTTTCTTACACATTGTTCGGGATTCTCTATTCTTACTTAAGCGGGCTGTTGTCCAAAAAAATTCTGCACGACATCAAGGGGAGAGTGTATAACAATCTTTCGCAAATGCCGATTTATCAATATCAGGAAAAAGATATGTCCTTCTACTACAATATGTTGACGCAGGATATCAACGAAATCAACGACAATTATATCGAAAGAAAATATGATACCGTCGTATCCGTCATTGCGTTTTTCATCAGTTTGGGTGCGCTGTTCAGCATTCATTGGTTGATGGCACTCATATTCATCGGATTGACTTTGCTTATTATTTTGTTCCCGTCATTCTTGATGAAACTTCAGGAGAAATCCAGAATTCGCTTCTCCGCCGGCAATGAAAAATTCATGAGAGAGCTCGAAAACATCTTGTCGGGATTTGAATCGCTCAAAGTGCTCAATGTCAGCAAGCGACTGTTTCAAAAGATGGACAAAGAGGATAATGATTTGGAAGATGCCCGACTTCGAAGAACGCTCACCGATGGCGGCGTAGCTTATATTGTAAGCGGGATTTCCTTTTCCGTACAACTGCTTTGTATTTTGGTCGGCTCCTATTTTGTCATTCGAGGCGAAATCACTACCGGCGGTTTGATGACGGCGGTGCAAATCTTAAACTCTGTCGTCGCACCAATCAATGTCGTATCCACAAACAACAATTTGATGAATTCGACCAAACCGCTTCGGGAAAAGCTCGAAGGATTTCTCATTCGACCGGAGCAAAGCGGAAAATCGGTGCGACAAGGCGATATTCTTTTTCAAAATGTCTCCCTTCGTTTAGCCGATAAGCAGGTGCTCGACGGATTTGATTATCATTTCAAAAAAGACAATTCCTACATTATTATCGGGGAATCGGGCTCGGGTAAAAGTACCTTGGCAAAACTCATCGCCGGATTTTATGCTGACTTTGAGGGCAAAATTTTGTACGACAATATGGATGCTCGCGAAATAGACATCAATTCAATACCAGAGATGGTTCGATACATCGGTGCGAATACCTATGTCATCAACGACAGCTTGAAAGAAAATATTCGCATGTATCGAGATTATACCGATGAAGAAGTGGCGGCGGTTGCGAGTCAGGTCGGATTCGGCAAAGAGATGCTGGAGAAGAGCGAGCTCGGGCATGGCGGAAAATTTATTTCATCCGGCGAATATCAGCGAATAGCCATCGCACGGGCAATGCTTGAAAAACCGTATTGTATTATTTTGGACGAGCCGACGGCGAATTTGGACAAAGAAAACACCCAAAAGATACAGGAAATTATCAAGCAACTCGATGCGCCGATTAAAATCGTCATCAGTCATGATTATGACGATGAATATTTGGCATCCTTTGACAATGTGCTGAATATGAGTCGAGGGGCAAATTGAAAATGAAAAATCGGAAATAGAAACGCAAATTGAAAATGGCGAACAAAAGGAAATTGAATAAAAAAGTCGAAATCGAGAATTCGGACTCGGATTTAAAATGGAAAATGTGATTTGAAAAGCGAAAAATGTAAGGAGGTAGCTATGTGTGGATTGCAAACTGATTTATAATAATAAATCGGAGGGCTATATGAATTACAAAATAAGAAAAATAAGAGCGGATGAAGTGGAAATTTTGGACGACTTTCTGTATGAAGCGATTTTTATACCGGAAGGAGTGGAGTCTCTGCCTCGAGAAATAATTCATTTGCCGGAGTTGCAATTGTATGTGAAAAACTTCGGGAAGAATAGAGGCGATAATTGTTTGGTTGCGGAAGTCGAAGGGCAAATCATCGGTGCGGTATGGGTTCGAATTATGAATGATTACGGTCATATTGATGATGAAACCCCGTCTTTTTCGATATCTCTTCTTAGAGAATATCGAAATTTAGGGATTGGAACGGAGCTTATGAAAAAAATGCTGACGGAACTTAAAATGCAGGGGTATCAGCAAGCATCTTTATCCGTCCAAAAGGCAAATTACGCAGCACAAATGTATTTGAAAATCGGATTTGAGATTTTTTGTGAAAATGAAGAAGAATATATCATGATTTACAGATTCTAGTTGAGTCCAAAACACTTGAAGAAGAAGGAAGAAGGAAGTAGGAGCGAGAGCCGATACTTCCTTTTATATTACCCGAAGTGCTTGCCACAAAGTTTGAAAATGAGTAAAATCCGGAGTGCTTTACTGTTGTGATTGGAAATGAGCCTTGTTGCGTTTCATTCGGCTTGAAAAACCGCGATGTCTCTAAAAAGTTTGGAAACACAACTACTGGGCATAAATATTATAAGGATGTGGTTCGCTTTGGAAAAGGAGGTGCAGTATGTGTTTGGAATGTTATGTCGACAACAACAGAATAACCCCATTACTAAATCCGTTGGATTGTTTGGAGAATCATACGCAGTACATCTGTGGAAGCTGTGGGCGATGCATTTGCATTGAGCATGATGCTCAGCGAGGATTGCAAAGGTGGAATTTCCCTTTTAAGTCATTGGAAATCTCAAAATTATATTTACGAACTGCTGATTTCAGCATGAAAAAACCATGCGGTATTTACGAAATAAAAAGTGAAAACGGCAGATGCTCTTACAAAATTTTTGCAGATGTCGAAGATTTGAAAGCCTATTTGAAAAAGAATAAAGGAAAATCCTGTGAAAGCATGAAACCGGCTTTTATTGTCGAAGAGTATAGAGAATATGCGGACACGCAGGTACGAAAATTGACCTCCGAAGAAATAGAAAAATATATGTCCGAGCGGAAATAAGAACAATCGGAAAAAGGACACTGATGACCTCCAAAGTAGAGAAGAGAAACCAAATACTTTGGAGGTTTTTTAGATTTAAAAACAATATTGGAATCAAAAATCAAAGACGAGCATCAGAATTCAAAACATAATTGCTTGACGGGGTGTCTTATATAGACTTTGCTCATTAAGCTGAGCGCAAAACATGCTTTAATTTTGAACAACAATATGGTAAAAAATTTTCAAAAAGCGACACGGTTTTGCATTGAAAAATGGATGCCATTAAAGATAATTGGTAATCTCGCCAATTTTAATTTTAATACGCCAAAATGAAAATAATGGCGAGATTATTCTCGCCATTATGGATATTTCATAGCCAAATATGATATAATGGCTATGAAAAAAGGAGGTGCGGTTTTGAGGAAATTTGATTATTTAAAACTTATGGAACTATTTTTACCGGTTAATATATATCATACTATTGCAAAGATCCATGAATATAAGGGGAAGCAGGAACTTTATGTAGAAAATTATCCGGACATTTTAGAGAAGATGATAAATGTTGCTAAAATACAAAGTACAAAGTCTTCCAATGCAATTGAAGGAATTTATACCAACGATGCAAGACTAATGGAACTGATGAATAAAAAAGCAGAACCTAAAAACAGAAATGAAGAAGAAATTGCAGGGTATAGACATGTGCTTGATATTATCCATGAAAATTATGCCTATATAGAATTTAATAAAAATGACATCTTAACACTTCATAATCAGCTATATTCTTATTCTTATGCGAATCACAAGGGGAAATTTAAGACGATGGATAACAGTATTGTAGAAGTAGATGCTTTAGGAAATAAAAAAGTACGATTTCAACCGGTAAGCAGTTTTGAAACGGAAAACTACTTTGATGAAATGGTGGAGGCTTACAAGGAAGCAGTAAAAGCAAATATTCCACCGCTAATTTTAATACCTGCACTTATACATGATTTCTTATGCATTCATCCATTTGATGACGGTAATGGAAGAATGAGCAGGATACTGACACTTCTTTTGCTTTATAAGTTCGGTTATTTTGTTGGAAGGTATATCAGTATAGAGATGATCATTGAAGAAACCAAAGACTCTTACTATGAAGAATTACAGAACTCCAGTGAAAAATGGCATACCGGAGAAAATGATGAACTTCCGTTCATAAAGTATATGTTGGGGGTTTTCTTAAGAGCATATGAAGAATGTGATGGCAGATTTAACTTAATTGGAAAAGAAAAATTGACTTCAACGGAAAGAGTATTTTCTGTTATTCAAAAATCATTAGAGCCACTTTCTAAAAAAGATATTCTGATTCTTCGCCCGGATATATCGCAAAGGACAATAGAACGAGCGTTAAAAGAATTACAGGACAATGAAAAGATCAAACAGGTAGGCAGTGGTCGTTCAACAAAATATGTAAAGATTTAGACTCCGGGTAAAAAGTCAAAGAGCTAAAAAGCACTTATAAATGAGTAAAATTAACCTCAAAAATTTAAGCGATTTTTAATATCAATTACTTGCATTGTAGGTAAAAGCACCTCGGAAAAACTCATCTTTTCGATTTACCGTTTTCAAATTGTTATATTCATTTAGATGAACTGGGATTTGTGAGAGCTTGTCTAAAATAAAAAACATATTAGGATCAAAGAAATCACAATAACGAATCCTATAAGAATATGTGATCTAGGATTTCCCATATTTAGATTCCAGGCACAATATCTCCATGGTGTATTCTTTTTTCTAACAATCAAATTTAAATCATCAGGATTATTATATCCACCATTATTGTGAGAATTTTTTTGATACCATTCTTGGACTTCCTGATCTGTATATTTTTTTGGCATTGAATCACCCCCACAACTTCCAATTTGTTTCACTCAATATTTGTAATATTATACCATACTTTCAATTAGTTTTATAGCTCTAACTCTTGCTTCTTTCCCTGTGTTAGTTCTCTGTTTTCTTGCTGCAACTTGTCTATACAGCTTCTAACACTTTCAGTCATGGCGTTATCTTCCTTTTTTGTGTATATATCACTCCTGTTCAGTTAATGTTATGCAACCCATCGAGCTGAGCCATCGGAACGGAAAAAGTATGATTTCTCTACAGTTTATTGTTTTTTAGATTTAAAAACAATATTGGATTCTAAAATCAAAAATGAGCATAAGAATTCAAAACATAATTGCTTGACGGGGTGTCTTATAAACAAAAAGTTCACCGTAAAGAGTTTTCGAGAGTTAAAGTGTAAATAAATTTTTAAGAAATCCTTGCTCATGACGTAGCGTAATGTATTATAATGAAATCAAGGAGGATGCAGCATGGACGAAAAAAGATATACAAGCGGTGAGATTGCCGCAGCCGCCGGGTTGACCATTCGGGCGGTTCAACACTATGATAATATCGGATTACTTCGCTCCACCGGAAGAACGGAGGGCGGTCGTCGATACTACACGCAGGCGGATCTGATTCAATTGGAACAAATCGTATTGTATAAATCGTTGGACTTTTCATTGGAACAAATCAAAAAACAGCTTTTGTTTGAGCCGAATCCGGACGAATTGTTGGAAGTGTTCAAAAATCAGCAGTTGTTGTTGCTTCAGAAAATGGAGCATCTTCATACCTCTTTTGTTGCGCTCGGCATTATGTCCGATATGGTTGAGGCGGGGAAGGAACTGCCGCTGATGCTTTTTCTCCAATTTTTCAGCGCGCTGCCCGGAGATGATATTTTTGCACAGGCGAATCAGATGTTGGATGAAAAACAGCAGGACATTCTTTCGCAACATTTTCACGATTTGGAGCAGATGCAGCGATTTTATCACAAATGGAAAGAAATTTTGATTGAAGCGATGGTGCTTTTGCACGAAAAATTTTCGCCTGCAAGTCGAGAAGCGCAGGATTTGGTCAGACGCTGGTGGGATGAGATTATCTCCTTTACCGACGGGGATTTGGATTTGATAAAACAGTTATCCGAGCTGAATTTGGAAGAGCGGATGTTACCTAAAAACTCCGAGATGCTGAATTCGGCAAAACGATTTATGGAGGATGCCTTTGCAATATTTTCCGCAAAATGACCAAAGCGGAATAGAGAAAGGATTTTCGAATGATACGAATCACCAATCTTACGAAAAAGTATGCGGATAAAATTGCAGTCAACAACATCAGTTTTCAGGTACAGCCGGGTGTCGTAACCGGTTTTTTGGGACCGAACGGAGCGGGCAAATCGACGACGATAAAAATGATTCTAAACTTGGTGATACCGAGCGCGGGCAAAGTGACGGTGGATGAGAAAGTCTATTCGATGTTGGAATCGCCTCTGAGAAAAATCGGTGCGATGGTGGATGCGAATACAATCGACAGACGCCTGAACCCGAAACAGTACCTACATATTTTGGCATCGACATCCGGTTTGGAAAAAGAAAAGGTGGAAGAAGTGCTCACGCTTGTCGGTTTAAAAGAGGTCGAGAATAAAATAATCGGAGAATTTTCTTTTGGAATGCGCCAGCGTGTCGCTCTTGCAGCCGCACTTATCGGAGACCCCGAAACCATTATTTTGGACGAACCCTTTAACGGTCTGGATGTCGATGGTATTCATTGGCTTCGCAAGATTCTTCGCGATTTGGCAAAGAGAGGAAAGGCGGTTCTCATATCCAGTCATCTTTTGAGCGAAGTGCAGGAGATTGCCGAGCGCATTGTTCTGCTCGCGCAAGGTGAATTGATTGCGGATATGAATATGGCAGAATTGCAAGAAGAAAGTCTCAGTTCCTATGTTCAAGTTCGAACGGACAACACACCTAAGCTGTACGAAGTGTTGAAATCAGAAGGTGTTTCGGTGGAGATGACGCAGGAAAATCTTCTGCGGGTTCGGAAGATGAGTCCGAAACTTATAGGAGACAGAGCTTTTGAGCAAGGATTACGCATTTATGAGTTGGCAACGCATCAGCCTTCTTTGGAAGAACTTTTTGCGGAACTGGTGGAAGGACGGACGCAGTATCGCGGTACAAATCTTTCGGATGGAAAAAAGGAGTCGGTACAATGAAAATGATTCACGCGGAATACCAAAAGATTTATTTTATCAAATCTTCTCGTAGGTATCTTGTCTTTGCAACGATGGTCGGGATTTTGACGGGTTTGCTCTTCTCGTTGACGACATCGCTCACACAGGGAAGAACTCTGTCGGAACTGAAACCGATGGAAATCATTTCGGTAAATTTGCTCGGCGTCGATGTGGTGAGCATTTTACTGATGCTCTTTGTCGCCATTCAAATCGGACGGGAATTTCAGGAGGGGAGCATTGCATCCTATTTGTCGGCGGCTCCGAAAAGAAATCAATATTTCTTTGCAAAAGCAGCTATTTTCTTTTTGATTTCACTGGTAATCGGCATTGTTGTCGCATTAGTTACGCTGATGAACGGAAAACTTCTTATTTCGGCGCTAGATAAGCCGATGCCGGAGTCGGATACGATTCGACAATTTGTTGCCGGCTGTGTCGTCATGCCTGTTTTTTACTCTTTGCTGGCGCTGTGCGCGAGTTTTATGGCGAGAAATACAGCGGGCGGAATCGTCGTGCCCGCGTCGGTGCTGTTTCTTCCGCTTTTTTCAAAACTGCTTCCTGAAATGTTGCAATCCGTTATCATTCCGATTTTGCCATCATCCGCCATTCATACGCTTTCGGGTATAGCGACAAAAAACAGCATGGAATACTCCGGCATGATAGGCGCTGTTCTCATTCTTGGAATATGGATTTCAGCATTTGCCGCAATCGCCGCTTATAAATTTTCCAAAAATGATATATAATAGAAGAAATAATTATCATCGGAGAAGAGTTTATCGAACATCGTCTCAATGACGGGAGAAAAAGGGGATTTTCCCGTTGGCGAAGGCGGCAAGGATTTGTCGATGGGCGAGCAAAAGCGGAATCATCGAGCAATCCGACGAGCAAAATCGAACAATGGGAGGAGAGTATGAGTTTTTTCGCGATACGAAATTTGCACAAAAGTTTTTCCGCCAAATCCGTCATTCGCGGAATGGATTTTGAAATGATTCAAGAAATCAAACGGATGAAAAAGCCGTCGTTTTTTGGTACAATAAAAGAAATCGTATTGTGAAATCGTGAATATCATTCGTTGGAGTACATAGTGGTGAAATATGTTGAAGAATTTATACAAAAGGACGATATTACAAGACAAAAGAATTGTCGGGATACTTTGCTTGGTGCTGATGGCGGCATTTTTGAACAATGCGCCCATTAAACTGATTGAGGGCATCGTCAACCAAGCTGTCGGAAATGAAGAACGATATGTACAGCAGATTCTGTGGATGGGAATGCTGTACTTAGTTGCGCAAATTTTAAGAGCGGGCATCTATGCAAGGATGGAATATGCTACGGAGAAATTGCAACGAAAAGTTGGAATACAGCTTCAACAAGAGCTTTTCCGAAATTTGCTGAGCGCTGAAATTCTTGATTTAAAAAAATTAACCTCATCCGAGCTGAACAATCTGCTGATAGAGGATGTGGAATTGGTTTCGGGAAATTCGGTTTTGCCGATTATCAAAATCGTATTCTCTGGTATATCTTTTTTGTTTGCACTGTACTTCATGCTGACGATCAACAAAATCATGCCGCTGATAATTATTCCGCTTGGGCTGATTACTTCGATTATTGTAAAAGGCATTGAGAAATCATCTCAACAAAACGGGGAGCAACTCAAAATCAATTCAATCAATATGTGGAAGCGATTTGAAGAAGGGATTCGCGGTATTTTTACACTCAAATTGTTTGGCGTGACCGATGAATATAAAAAAGTTTTGGAGCAGGGAATAAATCAGAGAAATGAAACGGTGCTCCAACAATCCAAGCTGAAATCTTTGAGTTATTTCTACCTGAGCAGTCTTTTTATGATAACCATCGGAGTGATTTTAATCCTGTCTTCTCTGTTCGTATCTGAAAAATCAATGACAGTTGGCGGTTTGACTGCGATTTTGATGTATAATCATATTCTGACCGACCCGTTGATTGAATTTCACGAGCTTTACTTTGTGCTTGTGCGTCTGTTGGCATCTTGCAAGCGAATCGATAAAATGCTTTCGATTCGAAAAGAAGAAAATACCGAGAGATGCTCTGTAGATAGGGTGGAATTGGAAGAAGTCGGTTTTGAATTTGATCAAAAAACGATTTTAAGAAATATGAATTTGGAATTTGTCAAGCCATGTAAAAAAATGATTGCCGGCAAGACGGGCAGCGGAAAAACGACATTGGTTCAAATTATTGCAGGGCTCTATCCCGCGCAATCGGGCGAAGTTCGCTATTATTATCAGGGGCAGCGAATGCAAGGAAAACCGAGAGCAATTTGCATGATGCCGGACGAATATATCTTCAACATGAGCATTCGGGACAATATTTTGTTGTTTGAAAAAAATGTCGATGAGCAACGGTTAGCAAAGATTTTGGAAATTACTCATCTGCTGGATTTGGTGAAACTAAAGGGGGATTTTCCTGTTGGCGAAGGCGGCAAGGATTTGTCGATGGGCGAGCAAAAGCGATTGTTGGTTGCTCGAGCGATTTATCGGGAAGATTATGATTTATATATTTTTGATGAATTGACGAGCTCGCTGGACAAAACGACTGCGCGCGAAATTTTGAAAAGTGTAATCGGATTTTTGGAAAACAAGATATGTATTTTTATTGAACACAATGTCGAATTTGCCGGATATATGGATGAGGTCATCGAAATTTCGGGAGGAAGTATCCGCCAAATTTGTAAAAATTAAAGTAAAGCCTGTCGGAAGATAGGCTTTTGTTTTGAAAAAATTTGTAAAGTAGAGGTCGTATTTTTGAATTGCTATTTTCAAATCGAGCTTT
>JAUNKE010000002.1:0-22791 GCA_030532905.1 Peptostreptococcaceae bacterium | reverse complement strand
GGATTTACGATTTGGATTTATGATTTGGGATTGCAACTTCTATTTTGAAATTAGAATTTCGATTTACGATTTTGAATTTGTGATTTTGAAATTAAAGTTTGGATTGCGATTTGGATTTCCTATTTTGAGATAAACTTTGATTTCATAATTCGGATTTGTAAACTGGGATAATTGTATAACAAAATATTTTTGGAATATAGCATAAGTGTATAATTATTGCTTTTTCAAAGAAATAAACGAAATCAATATTTTTGGCTTCTATAATGTTAGTTAATCGAAAAACTTTGGTTGAAAAAATCAGAATAACTGTTACAATAGTGCTAATAATAGTCTGTTTTTTGATTATAATATAACAAAAGTGGGAGCGAATTATGATTAAATTTTTGAAACGCAAGGATATCGAAATTTCGGTGAAACGCTACTTGGTCGATGCGATGGGGCACATGGCATTGGGACTTTTTTCTTCATTATTGATCGGGACGATTCTCAACACAATCGGCTCGAAGCTCGGTTTGACTTTTTTGACGGAAGTGCTTTGGCCAATCAGCCGTGACATGACCGGAGCGGCGATTGGAGTCGCGGTTGCCTATGCGCTGAAAGCACCGCCTTTGGTTTTGTTCGCGTCGGTGGTCACAGGTGCAGCCGGCAATGCGGTGGGCGGATCCGCGGGCGCTTTTTTGTCGGTCTTGGTCGCGACGGAATGTGGAAAGTTGGTTTCCAAAGAAACGAAGGTGGATATTTTGGTGACGCCGGCAGTTACGGTTTTTGTGGGCGTATTTATCGGAACGACGATTGGACCTTATATTGCAAAAGCGATGAACGCGCTCGGCGGTTTTATCATGTACGCGACGACTTTGCAACCATTTTTGATGGGCATTATTCTTGCGGTGGTCATGGGCATGGTGTTGACTTTGCCAATCAGCTCGGCGGCGCTTTCGATGATGTTGTCGCTCGGCGGTTTGGCGGGCGGCGCGGCAACGGCGGGTTGTGCGGCGCAGATGGTCGGCTTTGCGGTGATGAGCTATAAAGAAAACGGATGGGGCGGATTGGTTGCGCAAGGATTGGGGACTTCAATGCTTCAAGTGCCGAATATTGTGCGCAACTGGAAAATTTGGATTCCGCCGACTTTGGCATCGGTTGTTACGGGGCCGCTTTCAACATTGGTGTTCAAAATGCAAAATACGCCAATCGGCTCGGGAATGGGAACGAGCGGTTTTGTCGGTCAGTTCGGAACTTATCAGGCGATGAGTGAAGCGGGAGTTGCATCGAGTACGATTTTCTTATACATCGCGATTCTGCATTTTATTCTGCCGGCGATTTTGACTTTGTTCTTTGCGAATATCTTGCGAAAAATGGGCTGGATTAAGAGCAGTGATTTGAAATTGGACTTGGGCTAATCAATTTTTAGGCGGATGCACTATAGCGGATGCACTATAAAGGAAGAAATTCATTCAAAAAATGGCGAACTCATAAGTCGCCATTTTTTATGCTTATTGTATAATTTTGTTTAGGGGTCGTACAAAATTCTGCAATAGCTCTTTTATTCTACTATATTGCTCAGACTACCGATTTTTTCAATCGTGCATGTAATCTGCTGTCCTTTTTTCAAAAATCTCGGCGGATTAAATCCCGCGCCCACGCCCGCCGGTGTTCCGGTTGCGATAATGTCGCCCGCTTCCAAAGTCATTCCGCGAGAAAGCTCGGCAATGATTTGCTCGATGCCGGTGATAAGCTCCTTGGTATTTCCGTTTTGTCGCAGCTCGCCGTCCACATGGCTGGTCAGATTGAGCGAAAGCGGAAAATCAAATTCGTCAACGGTGACGATGCATGGCCCCGCCGCAGTCAGACCATCCAAGCTTTTGCCGCGATACCATTGGTTGTGCTTGACCTGAATATCACGATAGGACAAGTCGTTTACAATCGTAAAGCCGAAGATGACATCCTTCGCATTTTCGGGCGCGACATCCCGACAAGTCTTGCCGATGACGATGCCGAGCTCGACTTCGTAATCGAGTTTTTCGTCGATGTCGAATCGTGATTTCAGAATTTCGCCATCGCCCAAAATATAATTCGCTCGCTTGCCGAAGTAGATGGTATTGCGGTTTTGCAATTCTTTTTCGTCGATAATCTTGCCCGCGGTTTCGTCCCGATGTGCAGAATAATTTTCGCCGACACAAATGATGTCGTGGATAGGTTTTTGAATCGGCGCGAGCAGGTCAACGCGCTCAATGTCTTTGCCGTCCGGATTTTCCGCATCAATCGCGGCTTGCAACTTCGGAAGAACAACATTTTGCTCGGCATTTATCAAATCGAGCATCGTCGCTTTGGAAAACTCGTCGCCTAAGATTTTGGCAATGTCCAAAACCTTTTTGCCATCCTTTGTGAGCACCCCCAAATGCAAGGTGGAATGTTTTTTGTATCGATAATTGACCAGTTTCATAATTTCTCCTTTAATTCTATTTTAATTTTGTTCCAATTTTATTTTCTCTTGCGTAGTAAAAAAGATATTGTTGCGCAATCCCCGCTTTTTCACCGAAAAGCTCAATGCCCTTGGATTTTATCTTCTTCATATTTTTTTCGTTGCCGAGATAATAATGGTTCATCAATTTTATTACCCAAGTATCGACGGGAAATGCAATGTCCATCGAATTTCCGAAAAGCAAAATGCAATCCGCAACCTTCGGGCCGACGCCGGAAAGTTTGAGCAGTTCCTGATGCGCGTCCTCGTAACTCATACGGTGGATAAGTTGTAAATCAATTTCGCCGGATGCGATCATCTCCGCGGTTTTTTGGATGTATTCGCCGCGATAGCCCGCGCCGGTTTCTCGGGTGATTTGCTCGCCGGTCAGCGCTGCGATTGCCTGTGGCGTCGGGAATTTGTAAAAATCACCGCTTTCGTCCAATTTTTCGCCTGCCAGAGCACACAGCTTGGCGACGGTATTTTTGATTCGCGTGATATTGTTGTTCGATGAGATGATAAATGAAATAATCATTTCGAACAAATCCTGTTTGAGTACGCGAAATCCGGTGCCGAACTCGACCGCTTTTTTCAAATTTTTATCCATCTTGCTGAACTCGCGTCGGAGTTTGGCATAATCTCTATCCATGTCGAAATAGTTTCGCCAAAAGTTTTCGTAATCCGTCATTGAGCCGGCGTTCTCCAATTTGACAATCGGAAGCTTATCCGAGAAATTGCACTCAGATGGCTCAAGCGTCAGATTTCCGCTCGCAATTTCTTGCTCGATTTCCTGTCTGGACAACTTTTTTATCCGGCTGACATATTCACCGGCAACGATGGTGTAGGCGCCGTCCTTTTCCTGCCACCGAAAAGCCTGTCCGTTCTCAAAAATATGTTTCGGCTCAAAGTCGCTTTCGCCAATGATGAAAATATTGTTGTTTTGAGAAATGATTCGTCTCTTGTGTTTTGCCATAATCCCTCCTTGGGTTTGTAAGATAAGTATATCACAGAGGGCGCTCGCGTCAAAGAAAAATTCAAGCGTCTATAAGACAAAAGCATTACAAAAAGGATGGAATCCGTAAGAAAATATTAAGAATTTTTGTTATAGAATATTAAGATTTGGTTTATATAATAAAATTAAGTTCGAAATCTTAATGAAAGAGGTGCGAGATGAAAATTTTGATTCTAACGGGCAAGTTCGGAATGGGACATTATTCAGCGGCAAAGTCGATTGAGCAAAAGCTATGCAAAAATTTCAGCTTCGACGAGATAAAACTGGTGGATATTTTTGAGCATACATACAAAGAATTTTGCGAAGTAATCTACAAGAGCTATTCCCTTCTCATCAACAAAGGGGCATCTCTCTACAATTTGGCATACAAGAAGGCGACCAAGAATACCGGCGAAAATCATACCATCGCCCTGATACGCAAAAATTTGTATGAGCATGTGAACCGACTGCTGAAAGAGGAGCAGGCGGATTTGGTCATTTCGACCTATTCGGTGAGCTCGATGCTGATTTCGGAGTACAAACAAAAGACGAAGAGCGATTTGCCGCTCATTACCGTAATAACCGACATCAATCCGCATGACACTTGGGTCAATCCGTTGACGGATTGGTACTTGGTGGCGGATGCTTCGACCAAGGAATATTTGCAGGCGATAGGAATTTCTCCGAGCAAAATACGAATCAGCGGGATGCCGCTCGGAGAAGATTTTGAAAAGAGAATCGGGAAAAGCGGCTTCGATAGGGCAAATTATAAAATGTCAAATCGGATGCAGGAGGAAGATTCGGCAACCGCTTTCGGCACAAATACGAAAAAGCATTTGCTGATCATGGGCGGCGGTTTAGGTTTGATACCGAAAGACTTGGATTTTTATCAGCGAATCAATCGCATTGATTCGCTGCATACGACCGTCGTGACCGGAAAAAACGAGCGGCTGTATCGCAAACTTCGAAATCGGTTTGACAATATCGAAGTGCTCGGATACTGTCATGACATCTGCGAGCGGATGAGTCGGGCGGATATTTTGCTTACAAAATCCGGCGGCATAACGACCTTTGAGGCGATTTGTACGCAGACGCCGATGGTGATTTTTAGACCTTTTTTGGAGCAGGAGATTCCTAATGCGGATTTTATCAAAAAAGAAAACATCGGCATCGAGCTCCAATGCGGGCTCGAAAATCCGAGACGGGCGATAAGGGCGATTGAGGAGCTGTTGGCGGACGAGGATTGGCGATGTCAAATGAAAAAGAATATGAAAGCGCTAAGCAAAAGATGGGATACGGATGTCATTTTTGATTTGATTGAATTGCAGAGTATATCCGAAAGCGCGTAGGAGGGGAAATGTTTGTTGTATGGACTGTTTTTTTCATCTGGGGGATTTATGCGGCATTCCCGACAATTTATTATAAATATCTGAGAAAGTCGAAGCGCGTCGACGAGCGCAAAATTTCGCTCACCTTCGACGACGGGCCGGACGAAATTTATACGGAGATTCTGCTCACACTTTTACAAAAGCACAAAATCAAGGCGACTTTTTTTCTCGTGGCGGAAAAGGCGGTGCAGCATCCGCAAATCGTTGAGAAAATCAAAGCGGCGGGACATGAAATCGGACTGCATTGCGATAGGCATCGCAAGGCATTGTACCAATTACCGCATCAAACGATACGCGATATGAATGTAGGATTGGAAAAATTACGAACGCTCGGCATCGAGCCGAAATTTTATCGTCCGCCTCATGGCTACATCAATTTGGCGATGCTTTGGAAAATAAAATCCGCCGGATTGCAATTGATGCTTTGGGATATTTTGCCGAGAGATTGGCGAGAGGACAAGACATTTGATGAAATTTGTTATATACTGTTAAGAGAAACAAAAAACGGTGGCATCATCTGCTTACATGATTCGGGAAAAGGAACGGGCGGCAATTTACATTCGCCGCGAAACACGATTGCGGCATTGGAGCGATTTATACCGATGATGGAGATGCGCGGCTACTGGTTTGAATGGTAAGGACGAGCGATGAAACAACAAAACTATCTTCAAAAATACGGAAAAAGTCTGCTGTTCACATTAGCGATAATGGCGTTGACATGGTTCAGCATACTGAGACATAATGAAATACCGAGCCTGCTTCAAGCTATCCGAGGATTCAATTCCTTTTACTTGGGAACGGCGATTGTAGGCATGGGATTATTCTTTCTGTGTCAATCACTTTGTATCAAAATTCTCATCAACTCTTTCGGATACGATGCGGGAATCGGACATTGTGCTCGATACAGTCTGATTGATTTTTATTTCAGCTCCATCACACCGGGCTGTATGGGCGGACAACCGTCCGAAATTTATTATATGAAAAAAGACGGTATCAAAATCGGCTCCAGTTCTTTGGCGATGCTGATTTTTAACGGCGTCTATCATTTGGCGGTGCTTATTGTTGCCGGCTTTGCGCTGCTCTTCGGCGGCGTGGATATTTTATCCAAGATGGGTGCATTTCGCATTTTATTTTTCTACGGAGCGATTGCACAATTGACACTTACTCTATGCTTTTGCACCTTGATTTTTTCGAAAAAAATTGCGCCGAAAATTATTTTCAAAGGGATTGAGCTTTTGAGCCGATTTAAAATTATAAAAAATGTGGAGAAATGGCGGGAGAGAGCGCGAAAAAATATTGAAGAATATCGACTCGGTGCGATTTATATCAAAGAAAATCCGCTGATTTTGCTGAAGCTGATTGCGCTCGGTATTTTGCATATCGTACTGCTTTATTCCACACCGTTTTGGGTTTACAAAGGGATGGGACTCAGCGGTCACAGCTATCTTTCTATTTTGGCGATTCAAGCATCGCTGGTGATGTCGATTGAATCCTTGCCGATTCCGGGTGGAATGGGTATTGCGGAAGGCGGTTTTATTTCCTTGTACGCGATGGTATTCGGGCAAGGAAATGTTGTCGTTGCCATGCTGCTCACGCGCGGCATCAGCTATTATTTTTCACTCGCATTCAGCGGAATCGTGACGGCATTTTCAAGAGGCTCACGCGTTCGACGCCTCAAAGGCTTCCACAAAAAACGACTTAAAAAATTGAATTTGGAAATGTAGTTGGAAAACTCAACAATGGAAATTAAATTTTGTAAAATATTATCGAGAACTGAATAAGTTATATCTATCATTTCGTTTTGTATCAATCTGAAATCCGATTTACATCAACATTAAAATTGGAATTACAAATTTTGATTCTGCAACCGCAAAAGATAGGAGGCATTATGGAAAAAAGAGCAAAATACGCAAAGGCTTCTTGGATATTTTTCGCGATTGGAATTTCGGCATTGGTCATTTCCATTTTGCTGCCGGCAAGTATTGTGAGCAAGTTTGAAACACTCAAGCCTGCCGGTTTTACTACTTTGTTTTTCTCTCCGGCGATGGGGCTTGTCGGTGGCATCTTGGGCATTGTTGCAAGAAAAATGTGGCCTGCGATTTTGAATCTGCTGTTGATATTTTCATTCCCGATTGTGATGTTTGGGG
The DNA here is from genome assembly GCA_030532905.1 of Peptostreptococcaceae bacterium. Taxonomy (GTDB): domain Bacteria; phylum Bacillota; class Clostridia; order Peptostreptococcales; family Filifactoraceae; genus JAUNKE01. The sequence continues at coordinate 15,807 of JAUNKE010000002.1, read as the reverse complement.
GAACATTGTTGCTGGGACCGTAATCTGCAACAAAAATTAAAATTCGAGATCCGAACGGGAATTGAAAATCGAAATTTGAAATTTGAAATCAAAACCAAAAAATAAATTCGCAATCCGAATTAGAAATCCGAAAACGAAAATTGAAATTACGAATCCGAATTCTGACAATTCGCGAGCGAAATTGAAAATCAAAATTTGAAATGAAAACTGCAATCCGCCACTTGCAATCAAAAGTACGATTAAAAATAAAAACAAGAACTCGTCATAATAAATTTCGCGATTTGGAGATAAGTCTCGGTCATTCATTGACATCGGATAGAAAGTGTACTACGATATACCAAAGGAAGGAGTTGATAGTATGGAACTTTCAATCATACTCACCAAAGAAGAAGAGGAATTGGTGGAAAGCTATGCAAAATCAAAATCAATTTCTGTTGAAGAAGCATTCAAGCGAGCTTTGTTCGAGAGAATAGAAGACGAATATGATATCATCGTTGCGGAAGAAGCGTATCAATAATATCTTGAAAACCCTAATAAACCATAGATGAAATAATAATTGTTCCGTTCCCTACAAAGTGGGAAGCATAGAACGGTTATTCAAAATACAAATTGTTGACAACTATTCTTTCTAATAAAGATTAGTATTATGTGCTTCCTTGGGATTTTGGGGGGAATGTTAATAAACAAGCAGATACCGGAAAAAGTGAGCACAAGAATGTCAAAACAGATACTGTTTTTTGGAAATATCATAATTTGGCAAGGAAGAAACTAAATAAGGCGGAATTACATTGAGTAAAATACTAAGAAAAAAAGTTTTTTTGTTCATTTCTAATATGATCATAACCTTATATAATGTTATCTCGTTAATAGGTATTGGTAGAGCCAAAGGTTTACTTCGCACAAGAATAGACTTTATAGATTACTTTGTTTTTTTTGAGATTTACAATGAAGTAATGAACGGAGATATATTAGGAGCTATTTCGGGTATATCAATTATTCTTCTGCTTGTATATAATATTTACATGTTACGTTCCAATGTATATCTACAGAAAACACATAAATATTGTGTAATCTTGAATATTGGATTTGCTGTTTTTTGTATAATTCAGAATGCCCAATTATGGATAATATGCAGATAGATTTCATAGTGATACTGAAATAATTCTCCTGTCATCCGAACAAAAAGACTGTGCTATTTCATTTGTAGATGACAGGCTTATTGTTGTAATAAGATATTGTATCTTTAATTTCAATACCTTATGAAAAATATACTTTATATCACAAGTAGGAAATCTTACATCAGATATCCAATGATAATATCCAATGGTTTATACTTTAAGTAACGATGAAGTATTAAAGCTGTTTTCATCATTACATCATCACTTGCTACCTTGATACTATTTTCAATCTTATTTAGATACTCTCCGGATTATTACATAAATCGCCAAATGATATTGAGATAGATTATATTTAATCGCTGTTGTTTTATTTCATTATTAGATAGTATTACTTTCTTATCCTTAAATCCATTCATAACAAAACTCTTTGCCATTTAATAAACTATAGAACATTATACACATTAAACACTAGATACAGATAAATGATATGAACTGAGACTAAAATGTTGACATTGCCATTAAGACTATGTAAGTATTGTTAATGCAATGTAAAGTGGATTTTTTTGGTGTTTTTGCACCCCTATTGGGTAACGGGTGAATAGGTAGATAAAAAAATTCTCTATACAACCATAACCACTTAACATATCAAGGTCTTTTCCAAATTCATCTTTTATTCATCGCGATGGCTGTGCTATCTCGGTGAGGATGTTATGACCTTGAGTCCTTCGTCCTCCAATTTTTTCTTCATTTGGTTAAACGAGCCGTCTTTGGATGCGGATTCCATTTGCTCATAAGCCTTATATAACAAAGCGTCGATGGTTTCCTGCGTTTCGTGTTCATATTTACTTTTGGGACACAGAATACTGAAGGCGGGAGAAACATCCGCCTTGCTCTGAATGAGAAAGAGTTTGACTTCAAAACCCTGCGCCCGTAGTTCATCAGCAACTTCGGCAAGTTGGTGTCGTTTGATGGCTCGATTGAGTTTTTTACGCGCGTCATTCAGCAAATCCTGCACTTCACTTGGCGATTTGGATTCGATAATATCAATCGGATATTTTATCAAGTATTCATCTGTACTGCGCGAACGCGAATCAAAAAAACTTATCATCGCGAGCAAAAAGGCACCGACGATTAGAACGCCTGCTAAAGTGGATGCCGCTCGATTCAAAAGATTATTGGACATTTCTTCCCCATTTCTCAACTGCTGTTATAAAATCTATCATTACAAAAAGGCATCAATAATGAACAACATCCTTTTCGGCTTGTATTTTACGGATGATTTCTTCGGCGTCGGAACTTGTAAAGAAATCGTAGGTGCTTTTTGGAACCAGATTTTTGATTTCGTCCAGTCTGTTGTTTTGAATGAGCTCACGCACTTTGGATGCGGAAATTGCGAGGTCGTTTTCCGATTTGCGCTCGATAAGATGAACTTGCACATCGGGCGGCAACTTTTCCTGCATCACCTGATTGTATAAATTCGTCACGCGACTGAACGGCTCGCTGCCGATATAGCGTGAGCGAATGCCTAATGCCTTTGCGATTTGCAAAAAGATTTGGATGTCAAGATTCGCCTGCTCCAAAATAATGTCGTTTTCTTCCTTTATAAAGTAGGATGGAAAAATGGATTGCGAAATCATATAGCTGCTCGTTTCATGATAAATGATATTGTTCAAATGCTCGGTGCCTTCTAAAATCAGTTTTTTGCGCACCGAAAAAGGAATCAGCGAAGAATCGTCGGACACCATGAACAGATGCAGCAGATCATTTTCGGATGCCGCTTTTTCAACCAAGTACAAATGACCCAGTGTAAAAGGATTTGCATTCATAACAATCGAAGTGATGCGGGCATCGGAATTGGGCGTTGGACTTTCCGTCTGCAATTTTTTCAAATAATCGGCAAATCGTCCTTTTTTATTTTCTAAAAAAACGAGTCGCTCGGTTTCTCCAATCGGATAAAATCCGAGGTCCTCGAAGAATTTTCCGGTTTCTCTTTTGGTATAGACGAAAGTATTGTCATAACCGAGGTCATTTTGTCGGTTGAGCAATTCGGTAACGAGCGTGTTCATCAGCGCATAGCCTTGATATTTGCTGTCCACGGCAAAGCAGCGCAGCGTATTTTTGTAGGAAGAGCCGGTTGCGACGAGTTCATCATCGTGAAATAAGCCAATCGTAAAGTCGAGATTGGCATCTCTTTTGATATTTTCCTGCTCAAGCAGCTTTTCGACGAGTTTCATCGAATATTTGTCTCGAGGGAAGATGGTAGAAGTAGTGAATTGCATAATTGCTCCTTTTTCAGATGATTCATCGAGATATCGATAAATCGTTGCATATATTTTTTGATTTGGATGTCCTTGTGATAGCAGAGGCAAAAAGTTTTGAAGTCACGGGGGCGCTCGATTTCATAATAACTGCCGCCGTACATCATATTGAGATGTGTCGTCACGATTTCGGGATAGAGCGCAACCTTGTCGCAGAACAATGCCATCTTTTTTGCAAGCTCAATGCTGTCGGTCTCGCAGAAGACTCTGGGAAGTATTTTGTATTCGGAAAAAAGCTGATCCTGTATCGAGCGAATCGCATGCCCCGATTTGAGAACGACAAATTCTTCTTCTCTTGCCTCTTTGATTTTTATTTTTTTGCCGGATTCGATGCGACTGGAAATCGCCGTATTTTTTCCCGCGACCAAAAAGATTTTTTCGACTAAAATCGGCAGATAGACCATGTCGCTGTTATTTTGTCCCGTCGTTGAAAATGCCAAATCGACATTTTGCAGATAGGCATGCTGCTCCAAACTGGAGGAGCCGAGCTCGTGAATTTCGACTTCGACATTGGGATATTCTTTTTTGAACTGCATCAAAATTTCGGGCAAAAAAGCGATGGCGCGATGCATCGAAATGCCGAGCCGAATCTTTCCGCCTTGCTCCAAAGTGATTTCGCTGAGCTCAGATAGGAGCTGACCTTCGATTTGAAGAATCTTGCGAGCCGCCGCTACATATTTTTCGCCGGCATAGGTCAGCGTGGTCGGCGATTTGTCACGATTGAAAATCGTCGTGCCGAGTGATTTCTCCACCGCTCGTATCATTTGGCTGAGAGATGGCTGTGAGATATGCAGTTCTTCAGCGGCTTTTGAGATGCTGCCCGTCTCCGCCACTTTGGTGATATAAAAAAGTTGTCTGGAATTCATATTTTACTCCGTTCAAAAAGTCGCAATATTGTAGGATATGGTTTTCATCTTGCAACGCAAATGATGGACTTGTTCAACAAAAGTGAATCCAGTATTTTGAAATTGCAATTTGAAAACGAAATCGGATTATAATACAAAATCTATGGTATGTATAAATAAAATAGTATTTGAATTATGTCATATATATAGTATCATAAAATTATAGTCAATTCAAAGATGTTTTTAATTTATGATGACGAGATTTGAAATTTACTTATTCGGAGAAAAGTTGTTATAGGTTATGAAAATGAATCGGCAATTTTTTATGGCGGTTTTGGAAATCGTTTCGCCGATTTATTTTGAGCTTTGATAGAAAAAAGGAGGAAACCGATGGAGATTAAAAAGTTGGCAGTAGCCGGCACGCTTGAATCCAGCGATGCGCAAGTGACCATTGAGCCGAATGCTTCAGGTATTCAGTTTGATTTGGAAAGCAGCGTCATCAACCAATACGGAAAGCAAATCAAAGCGGTCGTACTGGACACTCTCAAAAATCTGGATGTGCAAAACGCGAGCATTCGCGTGGTGGACAAAGGAGCATTGGATTGCACGATTAAGGCGCGCGTGGAATGTGCCGTTCATCGTGCAGCGGAGCAGAATGAAAATTTTGCGTGGGGAGGTGCGATAAAATAATGAGACCGGATAAAAAAAGATTGCGCAGAACGATGCTGTTTCTAAATGCGCAGCGTGCATCCTTGGTAAAAGATGCCTATGTTTACAAACCCGACACCGTAATGTTTGACTTGGAAGACGCGGTGGCGGAGCGTGAAAAAGATTCCGCGAGATTTTCTTTATACAATACGATGAAAACCGTCGATTATCGCGGAGTGGAGCGAATCGTTCGTATCAATGCATCGGATACACCACATTTTCATGAGGACATTCGAGTGGCGGTAGCGAGCGGTATCGACGGAATCCGAGTGCCGAAATGTGAAACGGCGAAGGATATTCACGAAGCGGAGCAGGCGATTGAAAAAGCGGAAAAGGAATTCGGCGTAGAAGTCGGTCGTACTTTGATGATGGGTGCGATTGAATCTCCGCGCGGGGTTATCAATGCGCTGGAGATTGCGGAAAGTTCTCCGAGAATGTTCGGCATCGCAATCGGTGCGGGCGATTATTTGCGCACGATGCACACGACCAAGTCCGCATCGGGTATCGAACTGCTCGGGGCGAGAAGTCAGATGGTGATTGCAGCGAGAGCGGCGGGCATCCAATGTTTTGACACCGTATATATGGATGTCGATAATTTGGAAGGTTTTACGGAAGAAGTAAGTCTTATCAAGCAACTCGGTTTTGACGGTAAATCGCTTATCAGTCCAAAGCAGATTCCAATCGTGCACAAAATTTTTGCACCGAGCGAAAAAGAAATTCAGCGTGCGGAAAAAATCATCATCCAATTGGAAGAGAACGAGAAAAAAGGAATCGGCGTGTTCACAGTCGATGGACAGATGGTCGATATCGCGATGCTGGAAGGCGCGCAAAGAACGATAGCACTTGCCAAAGCGAGTGGAGTTTACAAGGGGGAATTATAATGATTAACAAAGCAGGACGAGAAATTCCCGACGATATCCTGAAGGATGGATTGGAAGTATATCAGGGAGTAAACTACAAAGACGGTTTTGAATACAAAAAGGCGGCTCCGAAAGTAAAGGCTTTTGTTGACCGTGACAAATCCGAGAGCAAAATTCTCGGCAGCATCAAAGAAGCGGTTGAAAAATCGGGACTTAAAGACGGAATGACTATTTCCTTCCACCATCATTTCAGAAATGGCGACTATGTGGTGAACATGGTAATGGATGTGATTGCGTCAATGGGCATCAAGGATTTGACAATTTGTGCAAGCTCGCTCGGCGAGGCGCATGACCCGATTATCAAATATATCGAAGACGGTACGATTACCGGACTTTCTTCATCCGGTGTGCGTGGAAAAATCGGTGAGGCGATTTCTTTCGGCAAGTTGAAAAATATTGCGTACATTCGTAGCCACGGCGGTCGTGTTCGTGCGATTGAGTCGGGCGATGTGCATATCGATGTGGCATTCATCGGCGCACCGACATCGGATGAGTACGGAAATGCTCGCGGAAAAGGCGGCAAGTCCGACTGTGGCGTTTTGTCCTATGCGATGGTGGATGCGGAATATGCGGACAAGGTGGTCATCATCACCGATTGTTTGGTAGATTTTCCAAATTTCCCGCCGAGCATCGAGTCGGTGGATGTCGATTATGTCGTCGTTGTGGATGAAATTGGAAATCCGAACAAGATTGCCAGCAAAGAAATTCGTTTTACACAGGATCCGAAAGAAATCATCATGGCGGAGATGACGGCGAAATTTATCGCAAGCACACCGTATTTCAAAGACGGATTTTCTTTCCAAACGGGAGCGGGCGGTGCGTCACTTGCGGCAACTCGTTTTATGAAACCGTATATGGATGAAAAAGAAATCAAAATGTCTTTTGCCATCGGCGGTATCACCGGACCTTTGGTGGAGTTGATGGAGCAAGGATATATTCGAGTGTTGGTGGATGCGCAGGATTTTGACTTGCAATCGGTGGATTCGGTTCACAAAAACCGCAATCATTATGAAATTTCAACTTCACAATATGCAAATCCTTTTAACAAAGGAGCTTTTGTCAATAAATTGGACTTCGTTGTGCTTGGCGCGCTTGAAGTCGATGTGGATTACAATGTCAATGTCGTTGTCGGTTCGGACGGAGTGGTTCGTGGAGCGCCGGGCGGTCATACGGATACATCGGCGGGGGCGAAGGTGACGATTATCGTGGCGCCGCTTCTTCGTGGAAGAATCCCGACCGTACTTGACAAGGTAACGACGATTACGACACCGGGCGACAGCGTGGATGTATTGATTACGGAAATCGGAATTGCCATCAATCCGAAGAGAACGGATTTGATTGAGGCAATTAAGCAGACGGATTTGCCGCTTATGACGATTGAGGAAATGCGTGACCGAGCGTATGAGATTGCGGGCAAGCCGGACGATGTGGAATTTGAGGACAAAGTGGTGGCACTTATTGAGTATAGGGATGGCACCATTCTGGATGTGGTTCGTCAGGCAAAACCTTATTCTTTGTAAAGGTGGATTGCTCAAGCTAAGATGTTAGATCACAACGATCTCATTGGCAATAAGGCTCAATATATGTTGCTTAAGCTGGAGCAACAGGAGAAAGGTTTTGAAAAAATCAAATTTGCTTGCCGGAAATTCCGTTCGCTTTCGAAGCGGCATCGTGCCGCCTCAAGCTAAAATCCGCATCGTGCAGATTTTACGGTAATTTCATCGGCGCGCGCATTAAGATTTTTTGGAAAAACCGTTCAAAGTTGCCGTCGCTTAAGCAACTTAGGCGAAAAAGGATTTTGTTTGTGGATTCACTATGAGCGCAAAATTGCCGGATGAAATCGTGCGATTTGCAGCGAGCGGTAAGACGGCTAATGTTGTCGTCGCTTGAGCAACAAAAAGTTTTAACAGGAGAAACAAAGTGCATGACGGATTGGTACGGTGCCGGATGCAGGGGGTGCGATGGATAGAAATTTTATAAATGATATTGCAAAACTTGCGCAGAGGGCATTGCTTTATGAGGCGACGCTTTTTCCGAAGCCGGGATTGGTGGACCCGATTTCTTGCGGGGCGCATCGGGATATGGACATTTATACTTTTATCGACAGCAGCGTTGCGCTCGGCGATGCGTTTTCGGATTTTGTGAAAATCGGAGCGGATTACGCAAACGAGGAGCCGAAATTTGTTCAAAAGCTATTGAGAGAGCGTGGAATTTCGGCGGAAGCGGAAATGTTTCGGGCGACCAATCATATCAACACGCACAAGGGCATCATTTATTCGATGGCATTTTGTCTTTGTGCGGCAGGCAGGATTTTTGCAAATGAAAAATTTGCGAGCAGAAAGACAACAGGGGATGGACTGATTGCTGAATTGCTTGAAGAGGTTCGTGCTTTATCGAGCGGTATTTTGAAGCGTGACATGGAAAAGGCAATTCATAAAAAAGAGAGGACGATGGGCGAGCGTCTTTATTTGGAGAATGGAATCGGCGGGGTGCGCGGCGAAGTGGAAGCCGGCTTGCCGACTGCCAAGATGGCTTATGACTTTTTGATAAGCACATCGCTTAGTCAAGAAAGTTTGCTCACGGCGCTTCTTAAAATTATGGCAACCAATTGTGATACGAATGTTATTTCACGCGGGGGATTTGGTTTGCTGGATGAAGTCAAAAAACGCAGTCAGCGGATTTTGGAGTCGGAACGGGATAATTTGCAGGAAGCCTTATCCGAAATGGATAAATGGTGCATCGAGCAAAATATCAGTTCGGGCGGTTCAGCGGATTTGCTTTCAATAGCAATCTTTTTATATTTATTAAATCAAGTAGGAGAGAAAAGATGGAAAAACTAAAACAACAAAGAGAATACTTCGGAATGCCGTTGTATCTGTTACTCGCAACATCGGTTGTGGTTTTGGTAGCGGCATATTTCGGAGCATTGTCGGAAGATCTTGTGGGTGGATTCGCACTCATGTTTGCAATCGGTATGATTTTGAATGAAGTCGGTGACAGAATTCCGATTTGGAATGAGTATATCGGTGGCGGATTGGTACTGACTTTCTTGGGCTCGGCAACTTTGGTATATTTTAATCTGATTCCGGAGAACTATGTCGGTGTTATCAACACAATTATGGACGACCAAGATTTCCTGACATTCTTTATCGTCGTGTTGATTACCGGTTCTATTTTAGGATTGGACAGAAAACTGCTTATTAAATCCTTCGTAGGATATATCCCGGCAATCTTCGGCGGTTTGGTTGGTGCTTTTGCGCTTGGAACTCTCGGTGGATTGCTGTTCGGAGTATCTCCGGCGGAAGTTGCACTCAAATATGTATTGCCGATTATGGGCGGCGGTAACGGTGGAGGAGCGGTTCCTCTTAGCCAAATGTATGAGACGGTAACCGGAAGACCGAAAGCGGAATACTATACTTTTGCTATTGCGATTCTAACGATTGCAAATATCTTTGCGATTATTACGGCAGCGGTGTTGAACAAAATCGGGAAAATGAAACCTTCTCTAACCGGCGACGGAAAGACTTTGATGAGAAAAAGCAGCGAGATTAAAGTGGAAGAAAGCTCGGTAAAAGCGTCGATGAAAAATATCGGTGCGGGACTTGTTGCAGCATTGGCATTCTATGCGCTTGGAAGATTGTTCGGAAAAGTTCTTTTACCGGAAATCGGGGGAGTTAAGATTCACCAGTTGGCATATATGATTATCTTCGTTGCGATTGCAAATGCGCTTGGTATTATTCCGGATTCCGTTCGTGCGGGGACAAAGAAATTGCAATCCTTCTTCACGGCAAACTTCATCGTATTGATTATGGTTGGTGTCGGTGTTGATACGGATCTTAAAGAGTTGCTTGCGGCAATCACTTTGAGCAATGTGGTGATGGCATTTTTGATCGTTGTCGGAGCGATTTTGGGCTCTGCGATTCTCGGATATCTCGTCGGATTCTTCCCAATCGACTCAGCGGTTACTGCGGGACTTTGTATGGCGAACCGCGGCGGTTCGGGAGACCTTGCGGTACTTGGAGCGGCAAAGAGAATGGATTTGATGTCTTATGCGCAGCTTTCGTCAAGACTTGGCGGCGGAATCGTATTGGTTATCGCAAGTATTCTATTCGGTAATCTGCTATCATAATGAATATTTTTTCAAAAGGAAAAGAGCAAGGGCTCGAAGATATTTTGACACAAAGAGAGTGGCGAGCGAATCGTATTGCGGAATTGCTCGCTCAATATCGGCAGACGGTTGTTTGTTACAAACTCAATATTCCCGGGTCGATAAAAAACAACGAATGGATAAAAAATATTTTTGCACAGGGCAAGCAGGCTATTTTGGAGCAGCTTGCCTTGAGCTCCTGTATATATAAAGAAGAAAAAATTTCGGATGCGGGGGATGAACTTTTTTTAGTCGTTCAGAGCGATGCGGTCGAGGTTAAAAAAATAATGTGTCTTATCGAGGAAAATCACTACTTCGGCAGACTGTTCGACATCGATGTGCTGACAGAAAACGAATCCGTATCCCGAACGCAAATCGGCTATGCGGAGCGCAAATGTTTGATTTGTGAAAACAAAGCGGTCTTGTGCGGTCGCAATCGAACGCATACGGTAGTGGAATTGCAAAACAAAATCTCGGAAATGTATTTTGTTTGGACGGGAATTTCATAAAAAGATTGATTTTTTCGGCTCAATGCTTTATAATAAATCCATTGGGGCGTTTAGCTCAGTTGGGAGAGTATCTGCTCGACAAGCAGGGGGTCACTGGTTCGAACCCGGTAACGCCCACCAAAAATTTGGCACTGTCCGTTTGGATGGTGCTTTTTGTATATTTTTATGTTATAATCCTAGTAAAGATTTTTTGTGAGAGGTGTATATGCTTGAACATAAGTACATTACGATTTTGAGAAAAGAGCTTGTTCCGGCTTTGGGGTGTACCGAGCCGATTGCATTAGCTTATGCAGCGGCAAAGACACGCGAAATCTTAGGGGATATGCCTGATGAAATTGAAGCTTTGTGCAGCGGAAATATCATCAAGAATGTAAAAGCGGTTACCGTACCGATGTCCGACGGAATGAAGGGATTGGTTCCAAGCATTTTATTAGGATTGGTCGGCGGTGACGCGAACCGAATGCTCGAGGTGCTGACGACGGTGACGGCGGAAGATGTCGAAAAAACCAAAGCGCTTATCGAGCAAAAAATTTGTACCATCAAATTGGCGGAGGGCGTCGAAAATTTATATATCAAACTGACGATGCGCAAAGGCAAACATTCCGCCGTTGTGGAAATCAAAGAAGCACATACCAACATTACTTATATCGAAAAAGACGGAGAGGTTTTGCTCAATCGCGAAGAAAACGCAAAAATACAAAGCGCGGATTCGGGATTCAGTTTCAAAGAAATTTATGACTTTGCAAATTCCGTCGATATTCACGAGCTGGAAGATTTGATTCGAATGCAAATCCGACACAATTTGGATATCGCCAACGAAGGACTTGTTCATTCGTACGGCGCGAATGTCGGAAAAACTTTGCTCGCAAGTTACGGGAGCGATGTACGAATCAAGGCGAAGGCTTATGCGGCCGCCGGCTCGGATGCGCGAATGAGCGGTTGCTCCAAACCCGTTGTCATCAACTCGGGCTCGGGCAATCAAGGACTTACCGTTTCTTTGCCGGTCATCATCTATGCACATGAACTCGGCGTCAGCGAAGAAAAATTGATTCGCTCGCTCATTTTCAGCAATCTGATTGCTTTGATGCAAAAAGAGAGAATCGGAAAACTCTCGGCATATTGCGGAGCGGTCAGTGCGGCTTGCGGAGCGGGCGCGGCGATTGCCTATTTGCACGATGCACCGGAGCAGGAAATCAGAGACACCATCACGAATACGCTCGGCAATGTTTCGGGCATCGTTTGTGACGGAGCCAAGCCGTCCTGTGCGGCAAAAATCGCATCCTCGGTCGATGCGGCGATTATGGGTTACACATTGGCGACAAATAAGCAAAAGTTTCATTCGGGGGAAGGCTTGATAAAAGACACGGTGGAAGATACGATTCGAGCAGTCACTCAAATGGCGAAAGACGGAATGCGTGCCACCGATGTTGAAATATTAAATATCATGATAGAAGAATAGGAGCAGCTATGATTATCAGAAATGGTCTAACATTTATTGCGGAAGAAGGTTTTGTCAAAAAGGATGTCGAATTCATCGGTGAAAAAATTACTCGCGTGGCAGATGTGCTGGACAATCCGAACAATGATGTAGAGTACGATGCGACGGGACAATATGTTTTGCCGGGCTTTATCGATGCCCATTCGCATATCGGGCTTTTCAACGAAGCGATGCGATGGGAAGGCGAGGACGGAAATGAGATGAGCGACCCGGTTACGCCGGATATGCAAGCCATCGACGGCATCAATCCGCAAGATTCTGGATTTGAAGACGCACTCAACGGCGGCGTGACGACCGCCTGCACCGGACCGGGAAGTGCCAATGTTGTCGGCGGAAGCTTCACGACGATTTCACTTTACGGCGATGTGGTGGATAAGATGATTATTCAGCATCCGGCGGCGATGAAATGCGCATTCGGGGAAAATCCGAAAGGCTGCTACGGACAAAACGGCAGAAAAGCGCCGATGACAAGAATGGGCGTAGCTGCGATTTTGCGTGACACATTGACGAAGGCGGAAAATTATATTGCCAAAAAAGAAGATGCGGAATTCAAAGGAAATCATTTTGACATCGATACAAAGATGGAAGCGATGATTCCGGTGATCCAAAAAGAGATTCCGCTCAAAGCGCATGCGCATCGTGCGGACGATATCTGTACGGCGATTCGCGTGGCGAAGGAATTCGGACTTAAATTGACTTTGGAGCATTGTACCGAAGGACATTTTATCGCGGATTACATCGTGGAGAACGAATTGTATGCGCAGGTCGGACCGACTTTCGGCTCAAAATCCAAAATCGAGCTTCGCAACATCAGTTTTGAGACGGCAAAGATTTTGAATGAAAAAGGGGTCAAGGTTTCCATCATCACCGACCATCCGGTCATTCCGCAAGGCTCGCTCAATATGTGCGCGGCACTTGCAGTCAAAGCGGGCATGGATGTGAACGAAGCAATCAAAGCGATTACCGTCAATCCGGCGGAGGCTTTGGGAATCGACCATCTCAAAGGAGCGATTCGCGAAGGATTGGATGCGGACATCGTTATTTGGGACAGAGAGCCTTTGGACTTGCAAGCCAAAACTTTGCGCGTCTATGTATGCGGTGAAGAAGTATTCGGACGATAATTTATAATATTAAAAGCGGTGAACTCGTGAGGGGGAGCCGTTTTTTTTATTTTGATTCCGCTTTATAATAAGTCTAAAATATTTTTGAATGCGATTCCGCATCAAAATCCAATGAAAAATAAATAAATTATTAAAACATATTAAGCTTATGCATCGGTTGAACGATATAACAGTAGTATATTTCAGGGAGGAAATTCAAATGAATAAGTTGTTTTCCGGAAAGACCGGTAATAAACAAGGACGAACGACGATAATGGGGGAGATAATTCGGTGGATTGGAATGCCGATTATCATTTTGATGCTTTGTCTGACGGTCATCGTATTGCGAACCGTTAAAACCAATCTGGTCAGTCTGGCGCAAGAAAAAATTTCGTTGGAGACGGTGGCTTTTGCATCTCGAGTGGATCAGCAGTTTCAAAAATTTGACCTTTTGTCTTATTCAATGGCACAGAATCAGCAATTCAATCAGATTATTCGAAAGCTGAGAGAAGGAGAAGAGCTCAAAAAAATTGACGGTTTTGACGAATCCTTTGAGACCTTGGTCAATATGGCAAAAAGTGATTCCTACATTTCTGCAACTTGGATTGCGGATGAAAAAACCAATCAGGTATGGGCGTCGGACGGATATTTTTCAGACGGTTCATGGGATATTCATACGAGAGAATGGTTCACGGCGCTTCAAGAAAATCCTTCGATGCAGTATGTGACGACGGAGCCGTATTTTGATGAAACGATCGGAGAAATGATTGTGACGATTTCATCGCCGATTAAGGATGTGCATGGAAATGTAATTGCGGCGTCCGGCGTGGACGTGAGCATCAAGGGAATTTTCAACTTGATGCAAACGGAAAAAGTCGGAGAGAGCGGGTTCTATGTGCTTTTGTCCAAGTTCAACGATATTTTGTACCATCCGAATCAAGAAGTAATCGGAGGGAATGTTTCCGGCGCACCTATCAATCAGGAGCTTAAAGATACAATAATAAACAGAAATTACAGCTTGGTTGAATTTGAAGAATTCGGTATCCCGAATGTCGGATATCTTGCGGCGGTCGGCGAAAGAGGATGGGCTATCAACTCCGTGCTGCCGGAAAAAGAATTTATGCGAAGCTATAATATCCTGCGCAATACATTGGTTGCCATGTTGATGGGAGCAATTTTCGCATACCTTGCATTGATTTGGCGTGTGGCGAAGCGAATTACAAAACCGCTTGCCGAGCTCAACGGTGTAGCGGAGCAAATCGCCGGCGGGGATTTGAATGTTCAGCTTGACATCCAATCCAAAAATGAAATCGGAATGGTTGCAAATTCGATTGGACAAACGGTGAACAGACTACGAGACTATGTCGATTATATACAGGAAATTTCACAAGTATTGGAGAAAATGGCGGACGGCGATATGAGAATTCGTCTGACCAAAGAGTACAAGGGCGAGTTCAGCAGCATCAAAGATGCATTGCAGCTCATTTCTTCGTCACTCAACAATACATTGACGATGATAAATCAATCCTCCGAGCAGGTGAATCAAGGCTCGGCGCATGTATCTTCCGCGGCGCAAAGTTTGGCGACCGGTGCGGCGGAGCAGGCGAGTTCGATTCAAAATCTGACCGAGTCCGTTCGCGTGATTTCGGAGCAATCTAAAAACAATGCGCAAAATGCGGAGAATGCAAAAACTTTGGCAATGGAATCCGGAAAAGAAGTCGAACTGGGCAATCAGCACATGAATCAAATGCTTTCGGCAATGGAAGAAATCAGCAAGTCATCCGAAGAAATTCATAAAATCATCAAAGCCATCGACGATATCGCATTCCAAACCAATATTTTGGCGCTCAATGCGGCAGTCGAATCGGCGAGAGCGGGAGAAGCCGGCAAAGGATTCGCCGTTGTTGCGGATGAGGTGAGAAGCTTGGCGGTACGCTCGGCAGAAGCTGCAAAACAAACGCAGATGCTTGTCGAAGAAAGCGTCAAGAATGCCGGCATCGGATTGGGGATTGCAAAAGATACGGCGGAATCGCTCGGAAAAATCAGAACCAAAACCGAAGAGACGAGCAGCATTGTCGAAGTGATTGCAAAATCGAGTCATGAGCAGGCGACGACGATTGATGAGATCAGCGACGGTTTGAGCTCCATCTCTACCGTTGTGCAGAGCAATGCAGCAACTGCGGAGCAAAGCTCTGCGGCGAGTGAAGAGCTTTCAGCGCAGGCAACGATGCTCTATGAAGAAGTGAAGAAGTTCAAACTGGAGGAAACAAGAAATTTTATAAATCATAATTTTACGGAAGCCTTCTCGGAGATTCAAGCGGCTCAGATAAATCCTCCGACGACTTCTTATGAAGAAAACAGCGCAAGCAGTGACAAATATTAGCAAACAACTCATATACGAAAATATATTTCTATCCTTCAAAAATGCAAAAGTCAAATGGCTTTTGCATTTTTTCATCTCCAAATGATATCCCGACTAGCAATTCATTGCCTACATTTTATTTTTTAATCCTAAATTTTATCAGCAGTGCTTCTTCCGATTTGAGATTTTGGTTTGCTTACCGAAATTCAATTTCGGAATTAGTGCTGAAAAAATAAGAAAAATATATTGACATCAAAATGGAAAAATAGTATATTGTTTCTG